>NZ_JADBRD010000001.1:0-47928 GCF_014930495.1 Enterobacter cloacae complex sp. S3
CGCGGAGAATACTGATGATCTGTTCGTCGGAAAAACGCTTCTTCATGGGGATGTCCTCATGTGGCTTATGAAGACATTACTAACATCGGGGTGTACTAATCAACGGGGAGCAGGTCAATATTGCTTGCGGCCATAGGGCTCGTTTGACCACAGATCGTATCCCCACTCCTTCAAGCTAAACGGTGGGTTGGCAACAACACAATCGAAGGTTTCTAAACGATCACTTTTTAAAAACTTAGGTTCGCGTAACGTATCCCCCCGAACAATATCGAAGTCTTCCTGACCGTGGAGGAACAGGTTCATCCGTGCAATAGCTTCCGTCGTCAGGTTTTTTTCCTGACCTTTGATTTTTAGCAAGCGCGGATCGCCACCGTTTTCTTTTACGTGGTGAATCGTCTCAAGCAACATACCGCCTGTGCCACAGGCTGGATCGTAAACACTCTCACCCGCTTTTGGATCGAGAATGTTAACCATCAAACGAACGATTGTACGTGGGGTGTAGAACTCACCAGCTTTTTTGTTAGCTTTGTCTGCAAAACGTTTAATCAGATACTCATATGCACGGCCCATGACATCATCACGGACACTTGCTACACCCAGATTCACCTTATTGAAGTGATTAAGTAGCGTAGCCAGTAACTCATCTGAAAGGCGTTCTTTATTGGTCCAACTGGCATCGCCAAAAATGCCATGCAGTTTAGGGTTTGCCAGTTCTATACCACGGAAGGAGTCTTTTAAGGCCTGACCAATGTCTTTGGTCTCAGCGAAAACATCACGCCAGTGGCAATTCTCTGGTATCTGAATGCGGTGAAACATCTTCCCCTTGGCAAGCTCTGCATCCCCAACCTTCTCCATCGCATCGGCAAATTCTTCGTCATATACATCACAAATGCGCTTGAAGAATAGGATTGGGAATATGTACGTTTTGTAATCTGACGCATCAATAGGCCCAGTGATAATATGGGCTGCATGCCAAAGATGGGCCTCGAGGTCTTTTAGATTAATCAGTGTCATTGTTTTCTCTTTTCGATTCTGCGACGCCGGAATCTTGTACAACAAAACATCTATGCCGTAGTTGAAAAGCAATCTTTTACTTCAGTCTTCGTCGTTAGACTTTCGGAAGCATTTTTTGAAAGCATAGTGCTATGGAGTTAACATCTGAGCCGGTAGGTTAGTATCGTAAGAATTATTACGCCCATAAACCAGCCTTTTTAACATCAGGCGTGATTAGTGTCGTTGTGCATGATTATAGTTATAACTTCATCATGACAGCGCCAGCATTGTGAGTGGGAATAGCAATTTTTCACGAATTTCAGACACAAAAAAAGCCGCCCTTAAGCGACTTTCATTTGCATCTTTTGGTGCCGAAGGCCGGACTCGAACCGGCACGTATTTCTACGGTTGATTTTGAATCAACTGCGTCTACCGATTTCGCCACTTCGGCACTGAAGGGGATGCGGAAACGTTGTGGATTATACCTGTCGCGCGCCGCCATGCAAGCGACGACGCGCTAAATCCGCGCTAAGTGCCCAAAAAACCAGCGCCCTTCGTCAGTCCAGCTCAGACACCGCCAGACGAATCACACCCGCCGCCTTCTGCTCCGGCAGCGCCAGCACCTTCACCCACATCTCCTGCACCATATCGCAGGAGAGCTTCTCTTTGCCCGCCGCCTTCTCCGGCATCTGCAGCAGCTGGATGTCCTCGCCGTACTTATCGGCAAGCGCCTTCATAATCGGCCGCACGTCCTCGACAGCCGCCTCGCGTTCGGCCGGGGTCACGGTGTGGCGGTTTTTGCCGTAGGCCGCGCGCATCATGTCGGCGTCGGCCTGCATGCGCCGCGCCATCAGGTCTTTATCCAGCATGCGCATCGGGTTCACGCCGCCCTTCACCGTCGGGTAGAGGAAGCGGAAGCAGGCGTCGTCGCTCACCTTCTGAATGGCGGCGGTCTGCTCCATGTTGATGGTCATGTAGTTCACCACGTTGGCGTCCGGGGCGTTTTGCAGGCGCGACATCTGCAGATGCAGGATCTGCGGCTGGATGGTGTCGATAATCTGCTGCTCCGGCTCGCCCGCTTTTTGCAGGGCGGCCATCTGGTCGAGGATGCGCTGATGCAGCGCGGGCTCCTGCTCCTTAATCACCTGCCAGGCGGGCATCGCGTTAAGGGCGGAATCCGTCTGCCGTTCCGGAGCGCGCTGCCTGTCAAAGAACACCCAGAACGCCACGGCGGCGGCCACCACAACAACCATCACGGTACGGGTCCACGTTTTATTCATCTCGCATCCTTATCCTTGAGTTGTGCCGGTTTATACCGGCACGCCGCTGTGGAAGCGAAACTCGTTGTCCGGTGTCGAGATAAGTGTGGCTTCAATTTCGCCAAAATGCTGTATGCGCGGTGAGATATCGTCGTCGCTCACCTGCTGGGCCAGCGTCAGGTAGTCCTGATAATGCCGCGCTTCCGAGCGCAGCAGCGAGAGATAGAACTTCTGCAGGTCGTCGTCGAGGAACGGGGCCAGCGCGGCGAAGCGTTCGCACGAGCGGGCTTCGATGTAGGCGCCGCAGATGAGCTTGTCGATCAGCGTCAGCGGTTCGTGGGTGCGCACTTCCTTCAGCATCCCTTTGGCGTAGCGGCTGGCGGTAATTTTGACGTACGGAATGTCGCGGGACTGCATCGCCTCGCGCACCTGCCAGAAGTGGTGCAGCTCCTCTTTAATCAGCAGCACCATGCTGTCGATGAGCGCCTGGCCCCACGGGTCGTCGGTTTTGGGCATCACGCTTTTGCCAATCTGCTTATGCAGGGCGATGAAGTCCGGCTCCGGGCCGTCGCGGAAGGTGAACTGTTCGTAGGGCTTGAGCCAGTCGAGCAGCGCGTCGGCACCGCTTTCGTCGGCGACGTATTTACGCACCAGCAGCAGCGCGGTCTGGGCGGCCTTGAGCTCGCACACCATGTGGTCGGTGAGCAGCAGCGGCAGGTTCGCCGGGTCGCGGGCTTTATCAATCCATGCTTGCGGGGTCGGGCACTGGAGGAAGTTGAGTACGGGGGCGAGTATCTGCGGGTAATCCATGGTTCTGCCTTGAAAAAGCGGTGGCGCGCGCCACCGCCTGAAACGCTTAGTGACGCACGCCGTCGTCGTCTTCGTCGACGTAATCTTCGTCGTCGCCTTCTTCGCCGTCTTCACCGTTCGGATCTTCGAAGTAGGTTCCCCAGCCGTCGTATTCCACTTCAAACTTCTCGGCCAGGTTCATCAGCTGTTCTACCTGCGCGTCGATCAGCTCCGCCTTCAGCGCGCCTTCGCTCAGGATGTCGCAGCAGATGACGGTGTCGCCCTCTTCCACTTCCAGCTCTTCCGGCTCGGTCACTTCGTAACCCAGCTTGAAGGCTTCCACGGCCAGTTTTTCCAGCGCGTCGAAATCATCCGCAGAGAAATGGTGCTCGATGGTGTACAGCGCGTCCGGATCGCTACCGTCTTCCAGCAGTTCTTCAATAATCAGACGCGTCTCTTCGCGTTGCTCTTCCAGGTGTTCCGGGTTTGCCATGGCTCAATCCTCTTTAAAGTGCGGCAGATACTTCTATTTTCACACACGGACGGGTTTGCCTCCACCTTTGTAAGAAAGAATTGTGAAACGGGGTTGCAAATGAATAATTACACATATAAAGTGAATTTTAATTCAATAAGTGGCGTTCGCCATGCGAGGATAAAATGTCCGATTTATACAAAAAACACTTTCTGAAACTGCTCGACTTTACCCCTGCACAGTTCACTTCTCTGCTGACTCTTGCCGCACAGCTCAAAGCCGATAAAAAAAATGGCAAGGAAGTACAAAAGCTTACTGGTAAAAACATCGCGCTCATCTTCGAAAAAGACTCGACCCGTACACGTTGCTCTTTCGAAGTTGCCGCATTTGACCAAGGCGCGCGCGTTACCTATTTAGGGCCGAGCGGCAGCCAGATTGGGCATAAAGAGTCAATTAAGGACACCGCGCGGGTTCTCGGGCGGATGTATGACGGCATTCAGTATCGCGGCCACGGCCAGGAAGTGGTCGAAACGCTGGCGCAGTATGCGGGCGTGCCGGTGTGGAATGGGCTGACCAACGAGTTCCATCCAACCCAGCTGCTGGCGGACCTGCTGACCATGCAGGAGCACCTGCCGGGCAAGGCGTTTAACGAGATGACGCTGGTCTACGCGGGCGATGCGCGCAACAACATGGGCAACTCGATGCTGGAAGCGGCGGCGCTGACCGGGCTGGATCTGCGCCTGGTGGCTCCGAAAGCCTGCTGGCCGGAAGCGAGCCTGGTGGCGGAGTGCAGCGCGCTGGCGGAGAAGCACGGCGGGAAGATCACGCTGACGGAAGACGTGGCGGCGGGCGTGAAGGGCGCGGACTTTATCTACACCGACGTCTGGGTGTCGATGGGCGAAGCCAAAGAGAAGTGGGCGGAGCGGATCGCGCTGCTGCGCGGGTATCAGGTGAACGCGCAGATGATGGCGCTGACCGGCAACCCGAACGTGAAGTTCCTGCACTGTCTGCCGGCGTTCCATGACGACCAGACCACGCTCGGCAAGCAGATGGCGAAAGAGTTCGACCTGCACGGCGGGATGGAAGTGACGGACGAGGTGTTTGAGTCGGCGGCGAGCATCGTGTTCGACCAGGCGGAAAACCGGATGCATACGATTAAGGCGGTGATGGTGGCGACGCTTGGGGAGTGAGCCTCTCTCTTACCTTGAGATGGTGATTATCTGCTGAATTATTTTTCAGCAGATAATCATTTCCAGTTTACGCGCAAAAAAATCATTTTACTGACGCATCTTCAGATAAGCATCAACCATAATATGTATTTATAATTTTATTAACCATTATTTATTAGATTGATGATGGTTAATATTAGATCATTATCAATTACATACCATTGTAAATATCCGGTGTAATGTTTCCTTATTACTACGTTTCGTTAATAAAATAAGGATTATTTTATGTCATGGAATAAGCATGAAGCTGTGTCATATGCCCGCAGCCACGCACATCATAACAGTACGGGTTACTGCGCTCGCGCCGTCGCTGCAGCTATTCGTGCCGGAGGTTTGAAAATTGATGGTGCTGATGCAAAAAACTTCTGGCGCTCTCTTGAGAAGGCAGGATTCAGCAAGGTGTACGGCACACCCATTGAGGGTGATGTCGCAGTAATTGACGCATTACCAGGTGCGCATCAGAATGGGCATGCATGTATCTACGACGGATCGGGTACCTGGTATTCAGATTTTAAACAGAACAGCCTTTATCCCGGCCAGACATATCGTAAGATACAGCCAAAAATTACCCTTTACAGGCACTACTGATATGAAAAATATCTTACTGCTTCTCTTCATATTTTCTTTCTCTGTAATGGCTGGCCACTCTGACCCGATTGAGCGTGCTGTAAAATTTAACAGCTGGTACGTTAATCAAATCAACAAAGATGCATTTCCCATTACTGATGGAAACGAAATAGATAAATATGTCACAGCATCAACAATGAAAAAACTCCGTCATACGCAGGATCCGCGTTATGCCGACAAAGAGTTTTACGAAGCCGATATGTTTTTAAAAGCGCAATACGTTGGCGATGACTGGCCCCAGAATGTAACAGCCATAGCCGGGGATACCGATCCAGTTTGCGTCAACGTATACATTGCATTTGGCAAAAAGCAGGAGCACGTAGTCATAGACTGCATGGTTAAAGAAAACAACTTATGGAAGGTACAGTCAGTTTCTAATGCGGATTTTTCAAGAAATCTGGCTATCTCTAAATGAGCCAAACAAAGTTCTTATCACTCTAGTGGTTCAGTGCGCCTTTCTTGCCGGGTGGCGCTGCGCTTACCCGGCCTGCTTTGTGCAACGATATCAATAATCGTAGGCCCGGTAAGCGCAGCGCCACCGGGCAAATCAAGCACCGATACGGCCCTCTCCCTGTGGGAGAGGGAGTAAACCCGATTAGCTAATCAGCATCTTCACAACAACCTTGCGCACCTTCGCAGGCGTCCCCACCGCGCACAGCGGCTTGTGCACTTCGCCCGGCCAGAACACCACAAAATCCCCTTCGCTCAGCACCACGGTTTTCTCCTGCTCGCCTTCCGGCAGGAACGCGATGTCTTTGTCCGCCAGCCAGTCGGTGTCCGGCGTACCGTGCGGCAGGGTGCTGAACGTCATTCCTTCCTGCCCCTTCATCACGATCTGGATATCCAGATAGCGCGCGTGGTACTCGGCGCGGCGCTCGGCGAACGGCTGAGTCATATCTTCCGAGACCAGATAAAACAGGCTGCTGCCGTTGATGTCGTGCTTGCCGAGCGGCGTAGCGTCGGTGACGTGGGCTTTAACGTGCTCAATGGCCTGGCGCAGCGCGTCAGGCAGCCAGGGCTGCAGATGGTGGATGTTGCCGATAATCATGTGAAATCCCTCTACGTAAAACAACGTTTCATTTTTATCTTTTATACGAGAGTTAAGACTGCCATACCAGCCCTTTTTCGAAGAGGTTTGCGCGAGCGCATGTTTATCGGGAAAGGTGTTAACCCACTGTTAATCCTGTCCAGGCAATTATGCAGGGGTTATGCATAACCTCGATCAGCGCTTGTCGGACGGCTGTTCTAACCTCTTGATCATGCTCTCTAATTAACAAAACCCGTTGCCGCCTCACACTTTACTGTTTTGATAATTTGCTCTAAAAAACCATAATTATTTATTGATTTTTCTTAAGTCAAAAGAAGTTAATTACGTTAATTGCATAGCAATTCTTGCTCATGATATTTATCATTTAAAATCAGCCACATAACGATATATTTCAAAACATTAAAATCTACAAAATAATAACAATCTCAAATAATGCCACCGAATCCTGCTTAGCTATTCACCCCTCAATAATATGAAATTAATCATTATCTGATACGAATCATGCAAATGAAAACAAACCCCTTAATATCCGGTTTCGCGTGAGCGATATCACAATACGGATTATTTAACTGCCTAGTATGAATCACGAAATCAATTGAGCTTAGCCGCCATGAAATTAAACACATCACATGGCGCATGCCCTTTTTATTCTGAAAAACAGTTAAAGGAATAATTATGGAAAAGCATTACGTCGGTTCTGAAATTGGTCAATTGCGTAGCGTTATGCTGCATCGTCCTAATTTAAGTCTGAAACGTTTAACGCCATCAAACTGTCAGGAGTTGCTTTTCGATGACGTGCTCTCGGTTGAGCGGGCGGGTGAGGAGCATGACATCTTCGCCAACACGCTGCGCGAGCAGGGTGTGGAAGTCCTGCTGTTGACCGACCTTCTGACACAAACCCTTGATATTGCAGAAGCGAAAGCCTGGCTTCTGGATACCCAAATCTCTGACTATCGCCTCGGCCCGACCTTTGCCGGCGACGTCCGCGGCTGGCTGGCGGATATGCCGCACCGCGAACTGGCGCGCAGATTAAGCGGCGGATTAACCTACGGCGAAATTCCGGCGGCCATTAAAAATATGGTGGTGGATACCCACACGGCGAATGATTTTATTATGAAGCCGCTGCCGAACCATTTATTTACCCGCGATACCTCGTGCTGGATTTATAACGGCGTCTCTATTAACCCCATGGCGAAACCGGCCCGTCAGCGTGAAACGAATAACCTGCGGGCAATATATCGCTGGCATCCGGCGTTTGCCGACGGCGATTTTATTAAGTATTTCGGCGACGAGAATATTAATTACGACCACGCCACGCTAGAAGGCGGCGACGTACTGGTGATTGGCCGCGGGGCGGTATTAATCGGCATGTCCGAGCGCACGACGCCGCAGGGCGTGGAGTTCCTCGCCAACAGCCTGTTCAAACACCGTCAGGCCGAGCGCGTGATCGCCGTTGAGCTGCCAAAACACCGCTCCTGCATGCACCTCGACACCGTCATGACCCACATCGACGTGGACACCTTCTCCGTCTACCCGGAAGTGGTGCGCAAGGACGCCCAGTGCTGGACGCTCACCCCGGACGGACGCGGCGGCCTGCTGCGCACCCAGGAAACCGACCTGCTGCACGCCATCGAGAAAGCGCTCGGCATTAACCAGGTGCGCCTGATCACCACCGGCGGCGACGCCTTTGAAGCCGAACGCGAGCAGTGGAACGACGCCAACAACGTGCTGACCATCCGCCCGGGCGTGGTAATTGGCTACGAGCGCAACGTCTGGACCAACGAGAAGTACGACAAAGCGGGCATCACCGTGCTGCCTATCCCGGGCGATGAGCTCGGACGCGGCCGCGGCGGCGCGCGCTGCATGAGCTGCCCGCTGGAACGTGACGGAATTTAAAGGAGCCATCATGGAACGAAAACCCACTCTGGTTGTGGCCCTGGGCGGCAACGCGCTGCTCAAGCGCGGCGAGCCGCTGGAAGCCGAAATCCAGCGCCAGAACATCGAGCAGGCCGCGCGCACCATCGCCGGATTAACAGAACAGTGGCGCGTGGTGCTGGTGCACGGCAACGGGCCGCAGGTCGGGCTGCTGGCGCTGCAGAACAGCGCCTACGACAAAGTCACACCCTACCCGCTGGACGTTCTCGGCGCCGAAAGCCAGGGAATGATCGGCTACATGCTCCAGCAGGCGCTGAAAAACAATCTGCCGCAGCGCGAGGTGAGCGTCCTGCTCACGCAGGTGGAAGTGGACGCCGCCGACCCGGCCTTCAGCAACCCGACCAAATACATCGGCCCGGTGTACAGCGAAGCCCAGGCGAAAGCGCTCGCTGCGGAAAAAGGCTGGGTGTTCAAGGCCGACGGCAGCTACGTCCGCCGCGTGGTGCCGTCACCGCAGCCGAAGCGCATCGTCGAGAGCGACGCCATCACGGCGCTGATCCAGCGCGATCACCTGGTGATCTGCAACGGCGGCGGCGGCGTGCCGGTAGTGGAGAACGCCAACGGCTATCGCGGCATTGAGGCGGTGATCGACAAAGACCTCTCCGCCGCCCTGCTGGCGCGCCAGATCGAGGCCGACGCCCTGCTGATCCTGACTGATGCCGACGCGGTGTACCTCGACTGGGGCAAGCCGACCCAGCGCCCGCTGGCGCAGGTGACGCCGGAGCTGCTCAGAGGCATGCAGTTCGACGCCGGATCGATGGGGCCGAAAGTGGCCGCCTGCCGCGAGTTTGTTGAGGCCTGCAACGGCATTGCCGGGATCGGCGCGCTGGCCGACGGCGCGGAGATCCTGGCGGGCGAGAAAGGCACGTTGATTCGTAACTGAGTCGTTTTCCCCTCACCCTAACCCTCTCCCTAAGGGAGAGGGGACGATTACACCCTCTCCCCGTGGGAGAGGGCCGGGGTGAGGGCATCAGACAGCTAATTTTTAAAAGGATTTCCCACATGACCATCAACCTGAAAAACCGCAACTTCCTGAAACTGCTGGACTACACCCCGGCGGAGATCCAGTACCTGATCGACCTCGCCATCGAGCTGAAAGCGGCCAAAAAAGCCGGACGTGAAAAGCAAACCCTGGTCGGGAAAAACATCGCCCTGATTTTTGAAAAAACCTCCACCCGCACCCGCTGCGCCTTTGAAGTGGGCGCGTTCGACCAGGGCGCGCAGGTCACCTATCTCGGCCCAAGCGGCTCGCAGATCGGCCATAAAGAGTCGATGAAAGACACCGCCCGCGTGCTGGGCCGCATGTATGACGGCATCGAATACCGCGGCTACGGCCAGGCCATCGTCGAAGAGCTGGGCGAATACGCGGGCGTGCCGGTGTGGAACGGCCTGACCGACGAGTTCCACCCAACGCAGATCCTCGCCGACCTGATGACCATGCTGGAGCACGCGCCGGGCAAAACCCTGCCGGAGCTGAGCTTTGCCTACCTGGGCGACGCGCGCAACAACATGGGCAACTCGCTGATGGTCGGCGCGGCCAAGATGGGGATGGATATCCGCCTCGTCGCACCGAAATCCTTCTGGCCGGAAGCCGGGCTGGTTGAGCAGTGCCGCGCCATCGCGAAAGAGACGGGCGCGCGCATCACCCTCACCGACGACGTGGAAGAAGGCGTGCAGGGGACCGATTTCCTCTACACCGACGTGTGGGTCTCCATGGGCGAGCCGAAGGAGGCCTGGGCCGAGCGCGTCAGCCTGATGAAGCCGTATCAAATCAACGCGGACGTGATGAAGGCCACCGGCAACCCGAACGTCAAGTTTATGCACTGCCTGCCGGCGTTCCACAACGAACACACCAAAGTGGGCCGCGAGATCGAGATGGCCTACGGCCTGAAGGGGCTGGAGGTGACGGAAGAGGTCTTCGAATCACCGAACTCCATCGTCTTCGACGAAGCAGAGAACCGCATGCACACCATTAAAGCGGTCATGGTGGCGACACTCGGCGACTAATCACCGCCCGGCGCGCCGCGGGGTGCGCCGGGTTTAAGGAGAACATCATGGGCAAGTTTAAGTTTCCCTCCGCTTACACCATTCTCTTTTTCCTGATTGCCGTTGTGGCGGCGCTGAGCTGGGTCGTCCCCGCCGGTCAGTACCAGATGGCGATGAACGAAACCCTCGGTAAAGAAGTCCCGATTGCCGGAACGTACGCGCACGTGGCGGCACATCCGCAGGGGCTGGTTTCCGTCCTGATGGCGCCCATCGCCGGGCTGTACGATCCGGTCTCCGGCCAGGCCGGGGCAATCGACGTCGCGCTGTTTATCCTGATCATCGGCGGTTTTCTCGGGATCGTCACCAAAACCGGGGCGATTGACGCCGGGATCGAACGCGTCACTACGCGGCTGCGCGGGCGCGAGGAGTGGATGATCCCGATCCTGATGGCGCTGTTTGCCGCAGGCGGCACGATTTACGGCATGGCCGAAGAGTCGCTGCCGTTCTACACCCTGCTGGTACCGGTGATGCTGGCCGCCCGGTTCGATCCGGTTGTCGCCGCGTCCACCGTGCTGCTCGGGGCGGGGATCGGCACGCTCGGCTCTACCATTAACCCGTTTGCCACGGTGATCGCCGCCAACGCCGCCGGGATCCCCTTCACTAACGGCATCGCCCTGCGCGTGGCGCTGCTGGTCATCGGCTGGGTCATCTGCGTGGCGTGGGTGATGCGTTACGCCCGTAAGGTGCGCCAGGATCCGTCGCTGTCGATCGTCGCAGACAAACAGGAAGAGAACCGCGCCCATTTCCTCGGCGACAAGGGCGAACAGTCGCTGGAATTTACCCCGGTGCGCAAAATCATCCTGGTGATTTTCGCCCTCGCCTTCGCGGTGATGATCTACGGCGTGGCGGTGCTGGGCTGGTGGATGGCGGAGATCTCGGCGGTGTTTCTCGCCAGCGCGATTATCGTCGGCCTGATTGCCCGCATGAGCGAAGAGGAGCTGACGTCGACGTTTATCAACGGCGCGCGAGATTTGCTGGGCGTCGCGCTGATTATCGGCATCGCGCGCGGTATCGTAGTCATCATGGATAAGGGCATGATTACCCACACCATTTTGCACAGCGCGGAAGGGCTGGTCAGCGGGTTGTCCACGGTAGCGTTTATCAACGTGATGTACTGGCTGGAGGTCGTGCTGTCGTTTCTTGTGCCTTCTTCATCCGGCCTGGCCGTTCTGACGATGCCGATCATGGCGCCGCTTGCCGATTTCGCTAACGTCAACCGCGACCTGGTTGTGACGGCTTACCAGTCGGCCTCCGGCATCGTTAACCTCGTCACGCCCACTTCTGCCGTCGTGATGGGCGGGCTGGCTATCGCCCGCGTGCCCTACGTGCGCTATCTGAAATGGGTGGCGCCGCTGCTGGGCATTTTAACGGTGGTGATTATGGTGGCGTTAAGTCTGGGTGCCTTGTTGTGATTTGCCGGATGGCGCTGCGCTTATCCGGCCTACGGATCGGTGCGGTGCCACCGGTTATTTCAGGAACTGATATGGGAACTATGATGGATTACGAAGAGTACTCTCCCAAAGAGCAACTACAGCTGACGGTCTGCCAGCGCCTGATCGCAGAAAAGAGCTATCTCTCTCAGGAGGAGATCCGCCGGGATTTGCAGGAGCGTGGTTTTGAGACCATCAGCCAGTCCACCGTTTCACGTCTGCTTAAATTGCTCGGCGTCATAAAAATTCGAAATGCCAAAGGGCTAAAGATTTATTCGCTGAATCCCCAGCTGCGCCCTGCCCCCGACGCCGCGCGTACCGTGTCCGAAATGGTGGTCAGCGTCGAGCACAATAGCGAGTTTATCCTTGTTCATACCGTCGCCGGATATGGCCGCGCGGTGGCGCGTATTCTGGATTATCACCAGCTGCCGGAAATTTTAGGCGTGGTGGCCGGCAGCAGTATCGTCTGGGTCGCTCCCCGGGTCGTGAAGCGCACCGCACTGGTGCATAAGCAAATTAATTATTTACTCAGAACGCATTAATATTCATAAAGAACCGTTTGCATTGAGTAAAGCGTGCATTAAATCGCTTGATCCGAAAAGCGAGCTGCGTATAATGCCCGACAATTTGCCGGGAGGAAGCATGGTCAAGCGTGTACGACATAACGTCTTACCGCGTCTGAAATCAGACGCTGGCCTGCCGTTTTTCTTCCCGTTGCTAAACCTATTCCCAGAGCCCCTCATTTGAGGGGCTTTTTTTTGCCCGGCGTCAGGAGATAAACATGAATCCGCTTTATCAAAAACACATCATTTCCATAAACGACCTCAGCCGCGAAGAGCTGGAACTGGTTCTGGAAACCGCGGCAAAACTGAAGGCCAATCCGCAACCGGAGCTGCTGAAGCACAAGGTGATTGCGAGCTGCTTCTTCGAAGCCTCGACCCGCACCCGCCTCTCCTTTGAAACCTCCATGCACCGCCTGGGCGCGAGCGTGGTGGGCTTCTCGGACAGCAGCAACACGTCGCTGGGTAAAAAAGGCGAGACCCTGGCGGATACCATTTCAGTGATCAGCACCTACGTCGACGCGATTGTGATGCGTCATCCGCAGGAGGGCGCGGCGCGCCTGGCGACCGAATTTTCCGGCGGCATTCCGGTGCTGAACGCCGGTGACGGTGCCAACCAGCACCCGACGCAGACCCTGCTGGATCTGTTCACCATTCAGGAGACGCAGGGCAAGCTCGAGAACCTGAATATCGCCATGGTCGGCGACCTGAAATATGGCCGCACCGTCCACTCCCTGACCCAGGCGCTGGCGAAATTTAACGGCAACCGCTTCTTCTTCATCGCCCCGGACGCGCTGGCGATGCCGCAGTACATTCTCGACATGCTGGACGAAAAAGGCATTCAGTGGAGCCTGCACGCCAGCATCGAAGAGGTGATGAGCCACGTGGATATTCTCTACATGACCCGCGTGCAAAAAGAGCGTCTGGATCCGTCCGAATACGCCAACGTGAAGGCACAGTTCGTGCTGCGCGCCACCGACCTCGAGGGCGCGCGCGACAACATGAAGGTGCTGCATCCGCTGCCGCGCATCGATGAGATCACCACAGACGTGGATAAGACGCCGCACGCCTGGTACTTCCAGCAGGCCGGAAACGGCATCTTCGCCCGCCAGGCGTTACTGGCACTGGTTCTGAATCGCGAATTGGCACTGTAAGGGGAAACGACCATGACACACGATAACAAACTCCAGGTTGAAGCCATCAAGCGCGGCACCGTGATTGACCATATCCCTGCGCAGGTGGGCTTTAAGCTGCTGACGCTGTTCAAACTGACCGAAACCGACCAGCGCATCACCATCGGCCTGAACCTGCCGTCGGGCGAGATGGGCCGCAAGGACCTGATCAAAATCGAGAACACCTTCCTGACCGACGAGCAGGTCAACCAGCTGTCGCTGTACGCACCGGACGCCACCGTCAACCGCATCGACGAGTATGAAGTGGTCGGCAAATCCCGTCCGAGCCTGCCGGATCGCATTGAAAGCGTGCTGGTCTGCCCGAACAGCAACTGCATCAGTCATGCTGAGCCGGTTTCTTCCAGCTTTGCAGTGAAAAAACGCGCCGATGACATCGCGCTCAAATGCAAATACTGCGAAAAAGAGTTTTCTCATTATGTGGTGCTGGCCAACTAATTGAGGTTGGTAATGAAATCCCGGCTGTTATAATGGCCGGGAACATTCTTAACGCTGTAATTCTGGAGAAAACATGAGCAAAGTACTCGCGACGGAAAATGCACCAGCGGCTATCGGCCCTTACGTTCAGGGCGTTGATCTGGGTAGCATGATCATCACTTCCGGTCAGATCCCGGTGAACCCAAAAACCGGCGCGGTGCCGGAAGACGTCGCGGCACAGGCCCGTCAGTCGCTGGAAAACGTGCAGGCTATCGTTGAATCTGCCGGTCTGAAAGTGGGCGATATCGTGAAAACCACCGTTTTCGTGAAAGATCTGAACGATTTCGCGACCGTTAACGCCACTTACGAAGCGTTCTTCACCGAGCACAACGCCACCTTCCCGGCGCGCTCCTGCGTGGAAGTGGCCCGTCTGCCAAAAGACGTGAAAATTGAAATCGAAGCGATTGCAGTACGTCGCTAATTCGCTTTGGCGATAAAAAAAGGCAGCCCAGGCTGCCTTTTTTGTTGCTTGCTACTGATTCCGCGTCGCCCTGAGCAGCGTCTCCAGCGGATAGACCGCCGCAATCACCACCTCGTCCTGAACCTTCGCCGCGTTATCCAGCTCGCTCTGAATCGAGGCTATCTCTTTATCATCCAGCGTGCCCTGGCGCGCTACCAGATCCGTCAGCCTCAGGCCAATGGAGGCCAGCTTATCCACCTCCTGGATCACCGGCTTCATGGCCTTCAGCTGATAGCTGTTTTCGCTTAGCGCCAGCGCGTCGCTGGTGTTGCTCTGCCAGCGGTTAAAGACGTGGCGCAGCGCGTCGGCGCTTTCCGCATCTTCCGCATCGCTCACCAGGCGGTCCGCCCATTTGTTCATCTGCCGCACGGTGGCGCTTTCGGCGTTCAGCGCATCGGCGAAGCGGTTGAGCGGTTCGAACTGATGATAATTTCCCGCCTGGAACTTCAGGTGCTGGCGGGTGTAATACTGCGCGGGCTCTACCGCCTGAGCGAGGATCTGCAGCGGCAGCGTGTCGGCATTACCGGCAAGGCGCGTGAACTGCACCTGCTGCTGGGTATGCTGCTGCAGCCCGACCGACACCGTCGACCAGCTGTCCATCGCCTGCAGGCGGGTGTACATGTTGTCGACGTCGTTGACGTCCTGCGCGGACCACAGCCGTTCCGCCACCGCGAAGGTGCGCGGCCACAGGCGGATATCCAGCACCGGCGCCACCACGTTTTCCGCCCACAGCGCGGCTTCCCCGCCGAGCAGGTTGGCCTGATTCGCCACGTCCGGCACGACCGGCGGAATGCCTTTCGGCACCGCGTCCAGACGCGTGCCGCTGATTGGGTAACGCGTATTCCCCACCAGGAAATAGCCGGTGAGCTTGTCGTTATCAACGGAAACCACCGGGCGCGTCTCGCCCATCCACGTGTCGACGGTGAAGGTCACCTGGCTGTCATCGCGCCATTCAATATCCTGCACCGCGCGGCGGGATTTCCCGGCAAAATCAATAAATCCGCGCCAGCCTGCGTCCCCTTTCACCAGCGTGAAGCTCCCCTCCACCGGCTTGCCCTTCAGGCGCGGCATGGAGAAGGCCCAGCTCTGGACGCTGTCGGTGTCTGCAATCACATCCACGCCGTTCAGCCCCTGCGGGACAATTTCGTTGCGGTAGTGATAGGCGGTGGACTGGGGCTGGTCGAGATAGAAACCGGTGGAAAGAATGCCCTTGTAGCCGTTCTGCGCCACCTGCCCCAGCGCGTCCTGCCCCTGCCAGGACTGGATCAGAATGCTTTTCGGCAGGTCGGGATGGTAGATCTCGTCCCAGCCGACCATCTGCCGGTGATGCTTCTCAAGGATCGTTTCCAGCCTGCGGTTGAAATACGCCTGCAGCGCGTGGCTGTCCGCCAGCCTGTTGTCGCGCATGAAGTTCTGGATCGCGGCATTCGCTTTCCACTGGCTGTCGTCCACCTCATCGCCGCCGATATGCAGATACGGATCGGGGAAGATCGCCGCCAGTTCGCTGACCATCGCGTCAGCAAAGGCGTAGGTTGCCTCTTTGGTGGGATCTAACACCGGCTTCAGCACGCCCCAGTGGCGCTCCATGGCGTACGGCCCCGGGGCGCTCATCAGCTCCGGGTAGGCTACGGCAATCGCCGAGGCGTGGCCCGGCATGTCGATCTCCGGCACCACGCGGATACCGCGTTCGGCGGCGTAACGCACCACCTCGCGCATCTGTTCCGGCGTGTAGTACAGCCCGTCGCTGGCAAGCTGCGTCAGCTTAGGGTAGCGCTTCGAGCTGAAGCGCCAGCCCTGGTCGTCGGTCAGGTGCCAGTGCAGGACATTGAGCTTCGCCGCGGCCATGCCGTCGATCTGGCGCTTGATATCCGGCAGCGGAATAAAATGACGCGCCGAGTCGAGCAGCAGCCCGCGCCACGGGAAGCGCGGCGAATCTTCAATGGTGACCCACGGCAGCGAGGTGTTTTCCGCCCCGTTCTGCATCAGCTGGAGCAGCGTTTCCATGGCGCGCAGCGCGCCGAAGCGGGTGTTGGCGGAGATATCGACGCCGTTGGCATCCACCGTGAGCCTATAGCTTTCATCGCTTTCCGGCAGCGGCAGCGGCTTGACCTTTTTGGCAATCGCGATACGGATGGTCGGCTTTTCAGGCTTTTCAGGCTTTTCAGGCTTTTCAGGCTTGTCGGCCTGGGGCTGCAGCGTCCAGCCGGTTTGCAGGGCAATGCGCTGGCGCAGGCGGTTGACGGCGTCACCGAGATCGTCCCCGCTGACGCTAATGGATACGTTGTTGCTGAGCACCAGCGCGCCCTGGGTCGTCGGGCGTTCGACCTTCGCAGGCCAGGGCATCAAAGGGAGATCGCCTGCCGGGGCGGCAAACGCAGAGGCGCCGAGCATCAGCCCGGCGGTTAAGAGGCTGTACCGTAACATGAATGTTCCTTATCTGACGGGCCAAATAAAGGCAAAACATTCTGTTAACATGCGCTCAATTTGTCGTCAAGCGAATGCGCCGACGGAGATCACAGGTTGTTGAATTTGGGAGGAAAGCCAGCCCCCTCACCCCAAAGGAGCGAGGGTGAAAGGCGACACCGAGCGGTCCCCTCTCCCTTTCAGGGAGAGGGTTAGGGTGAGGGTAAAAAATTACTGCCACCCGTACCGACGCGCATAGAATCCTTTCACCATCTGCGTCAGCACCATGTAGCCCGCGAGGATAGCCACCAGCCACGGGAAGTAGCTCAGCGGCAGCGCCTGCAGCTGCAGGTAGCCTGCCAGCGGCGAGAACGGCAGCGCGATGCCGAGCGCCATCACAATGCCCGTCATTACAATCAGCGGCCACGCGGCGCGGCTCTGGATGAACGGAATGCGGCGGGTGCGGATCATGTGCACAATCAGCGTCTGCGACAGCAGGCCTACCACGAACCAGCCGGACTGGAACAGCGTCTGGTGTTCCGGGGTGTTGGCGTGGAACACAAACCACATCAGGCAGAACGTCAGAATGTCGAAGATGGAGCTGATCGGCCCAAAGAACAGCATAAAACGCCCCAGATCCGCCGGGTTCCAGTGCTGCGGCTTCTGGATCTGCTCGTCGTCGACGTTATCAAACGGGATCGCTACCTGAGACACGTCGTACATCAGGTTCTGGATCAGCAGGTGCAGCGGCAGCATCGGCAGGAACGGCAGAAACGCGCTCGCCACCAGCACGCTGAAGACGTTACCGAAGTTGGAGCTGGCGGTCATTTTGATGTACTTGAGCATATTGGCGAAGGTGCGGCGCCCTTCGATCACGCCCTCCTCCAGCACCATCAGGCTCTTTTCCAGCAGAATAATATCCGCCGCCTCGCGGGCGATATCCACCGCCCCATCGACGGAGATACCGATGTCCGCCGCACGCAGCGCGGGCGCGTCGTTGATGCCGTCGCCCATAAAGCCCACCACGTGCCCTTCACGCTTAAGCAGGGTGACGATGCGCTCTTTGTGCATCGGCGTCAGGCGGGCAAACAGCGTGGTACGCTGGGCAAGCTTCGCCAGCTCGTCGTCGGACAGGTGCTCAATATCGCTTCCCACCACCACGTCGCCCGCGTCCAGCCCCACTTCATGGCACACTTTGGCCGCCACCAGCTCGCTGTCGCCGGTGAGAATTTTGACGGTAATACCGCTCGCCTTCAGCGCTTTCAGCGCCGGCGCGGTGGTCTCTTTCGGCGGATCGAGGAAGGCGATGTAGCCCTCGAGGATTAGATCGGATTCGTCGATACGCTGATAGTCCCCCTCGCGCGCGGGCAGGAACTTGCTCGCGACCGCCACCACGCGCAGCCCCTGACGGTTCAGGTTGTCGGTGACGCGCTTGATGCGGCGCAGCATGGTGTCGTCCAGCGGCACGATGTCGCCGTTATAGCGAACCTGCGTCGACACGTTGAGGATCTCCTGCAGCGCCCCTTTACAGATCAGCTGATGCACGTCCGTCTGCTCGCTCACCACCACCGACATGCGGCGGCGCTCGAAGTCGAACGGGATCTCATCCACCTTCTGCCAGCGGCCGGAGAGCGTGCGGGCGGATTCCTCGTCCACCCCTTCCAGCACCGCGACGTCGAGCAGGTTTTTCAGCCCGGTCTGGTAATGACTGTTCAGCCACGCGCTGTGCAGGACGCGCTCGCTGGTTTTGCCGGAGATATCGGTGTGGTTCTCCAGCACGATTTTGTCCTGCGTCAGGGTGCCGGTTTTATCGGTGCAGAGGATGTCCATCGCGCCAAAGTTTTGAATGGCGTCGAGGTGTTTAACGATTACTTTCTGTTTAGAGAGCTTCACCGCCCCGCGCGCCAGCGTGGAGGTGACGATCATCGGCAGCATTTCCGGCGTCAGGCCAACGGCCACGGAGAGCGCAAACAGGGCCGCTTCCCACCAGTCGCCTTTGGTGTAGCCGTTGATCAGCAGCACGATCGGCGTCATCACCATCATAAAGCGGATCAGCAGCATGCTGACGCGGCCAATCCCTTTCTGGAAGGCGTTCGGCTCGCTCTCCTGCTCGCTGACGCGCCCGGCAAGCTGACCAAACCAGGTGTCGCCCCCGGTGGCGGTGACAATCGCCTGCGCGGTGCCGCTGACCACCGTGGTGCCCATAAAGCACAGGGTGTCGCATTCAAGCGGGTTCATCTGCTGCGGGTCGCGGCTGCGCGCTACCTTTTCAACGGGCAGGGATTCCCCGGTCAGGGAGGCCTGAGCGACGAACAGATCGCGCGCCTGGATAATGCGTAAATCCGCCGGGATCATGTCCCCCGCGGCCAGCTTCACCAGATCGCCCGGCACCAGCTGGTCGATAGGCAGCTCCACCCAGGCGTTTTCGCCGAGATCGTTAATCACGCGCGAGACGGTCGCGGTGTTGCTGACCATCGCCTTCAGGGCGTCCGCCGCTTTGGTGGAGCGGGCTTCCTGAATAAAGTTCAGCAGCGTGGAGATGCCCACCATCAGGGCAATGACGCCTGCGGCAAACAGATCTTCCGTCGCGTAAGAGATGAGGCCGAGTACGGTCAACAGCAGGTTGAACGGGTTGCGGTAGCAGAGCCACAGGTGCACCCACCACGGAGACGGCTTCTGCGCCGGGATTTGGTTATCGCCGTGCACGGCGCGGATTTTTTCCACTTCGGCCGCGTTTAGCCCTTCCGGGTGTCCGCCGAACGCGCGCCAGACTTCGTTTTCATCCATCGCCGCCGCGTTCAGGCAGCGTTCGGTCAGGGATGCGGGGATCGCCGCCCCCGCCATGTTTTTGGCGTTTGGCAGCGGGTCGCGCTGAACAAGACGGTGTGGCAGGTGGCGGCTCAGCAGGGCCTGCAGCTGCCGGGTGATATTTTTAAACATAGGCATTCCTCCGCATCCGCAGGGGCGGACGCAGCATTTCCTTCAGGCGTGGCAAGGCCGTACCTGAGAGGCACTCAATTTTTCAAGCAGGAACGTTTAAGACGCTACTGCCTCACGCCGGTGAGACAGCAACAAGGCTGGCTTACCGGAAAGAACGTTTTCTCCCGCTCAGGAGAGGTGTGGGATCGGGATCCATGAAGCCTCCGGTAAGTAAAAAAACAGGGTGTCGCTGCGCAGTATAAGGATTTAAGCGTACCCTTTATGACGATTCGGGCGGTATTATACCCCCCTGCAAATAAACCGAACGTAAACCAGACTTTGCCCATAGCGAAATCGCGCTATAGCATTAGGCTCAATTCACTACATCGTCGTTGTTACAGGGAATACAGCATGCAGAACCGCCTTACGATTAAAGACATCGCGCGTTTAAGCGGCGTGGGGAAATCGACCGTCTCACGCGTGCTGAACAACGAAAGCGGCGTCAGCGAACGCACCCGCGAGCGCGTTGAGGCGGTCATGAATCAGCACGGTTTTTCCCCTTCCCGCTCCGCGCGCGCCATGCGCGGGCAGAGTGACAAAGTCGTCGCCATCATTGTTTCTCGTCTGGACTCTCTGTCTGAAAATCTCGCCGTGCAGACCATGCTGCCCGCCTTCTATGAGCAGGGGTATGATCCGATCATGATGGAGAGCCAGTTCTCTGTGCAGCTTGTTGAAGAGCATCTGGGGATGCTCCAGCGGCGCAACATTGATGGCGTGGTGCTGTTCGGTTTTACCGGCATTAAGGACGAGATGCTGAAACCCTGGCAGCCTTCGCTGGTGCTGCTGGCGCGCGATGCACACGGTTTTGCCTCCGTCTGCTATGACGACGAGGGCGCGATCATTACCCTGATGCAGCGCCTGTTTGACGAGGGCCATCGTCACATCAGCTTCCTCGGCGTCCCGCACGCGGACGTCACCACCGGCAAGCGTCGCCATGAGGCGTATCTGGCCTTTTGCAAAAAGCACAACCTCTCCGCCGTGGCCTCCCTGCCGGGGCTGGGCATGAAGCAGGGCTACGAGCAGGTCGCCAGCGTTCTGACGCCGCAGACCACGGCGCTGGTGTGCGCCACGGATACCCTGGCGCTGGGTGCCAGCAAATATCTGCAGGAGCAGCGTATCGATAACCTGCAGGTGGCGAGCGTCGGCAGCACGCCGCTGATGAAGTTCCTGCACCCGGAGATCATCACCGTCGATCCGGGCTACGCCGAGTCCGGCAGACAGGCCGCCGCGCAGCTGATCGAGCAGATAAACGGGCGTTCAGAGCCTCGTCAGATCGTCATTCCCGCTCACCTTTCGTAACCCCTCTAAAACAGATTATTGTGATCTTCGCCTGATTTCGGGAACGTTCCCATTTTCGCCGTCACGCTGAAGGAGTAGGCTTGCGCTCAGGTCATTACACCCCCTCACCATCTGTCATGAGGTTTCATGATGAGTAAAGTCAAACAAGCAGATATCGATCGGCTGATCGTCCTGGTCGGCGGACGCGAAAACATCGCCACCGTCAGCCATTGCATTACCCGCCTGCGCTTCGTGCTGAACGATCCGGCCAAAGCCAACCCGAAGGCCATTGAAGAACTTTCCATGGTCAAAGGCTGCTTCACCAACGCCGGGCAGTTCCAGGTCGTTATTGGTACCGAAGTGGGCGATTACTATCAGGCTCTGCTGGCGACAACCGGGCACTCTTCTGCCGATAAAGAGCAGGCGAAGAAGGCCGCGCGCCAGAATATGAAGTGGCACGAGCAGCTGATTTCCCACTTCGCGGAAATTTTCTTCCCGCTGCTGCCCGCGCTGATCAGCGGGGGCTTAATCTTAGGCTTCCGTAACGTCATCGGCGATGTGCCGATGAGCGACGGCAAAACCCTGGCGCAGATGTATCCGGCGCTGAAAACCGTTTACGATTTCCTGTGGCTGATTGGCGAGGCGATCTTCTTCTATCTGCCGGTCGGGATTTGCTGGTCCGCGGTGCGCAAGATGGGCGGCACGCCGATTCTCGGTATCGTGCTGGGCGTCACGCTGGTCTCTCCACAGTTAATGAACGCTTACTTACTTGGTCAGCAGGTGCCTGAGGTGTGGAACTTCGGCCTGTTTACTATCGCCAAAGTGGGCTATCAGGCGCAGGTCATTCCGGCCCTGCTGGCGGGTCTGGCGCTGGGCTTTATTGAAACGCGCCTGAAGCGCATCGTGCCGGATTATCTCTATCTGGTGGTGGTGCCGGTCTGCTCGCTGATCCTGGCGGTGTTCCTGGCGCACGCCTTTATCGGTCCGTTTGGCCGGATGATCGGCGACGGCGTGGCCTTCGCGGTGCGTCACCTGATGACCGGCAGCTTCGCGCCTATTGGAGCCGCGCTGTTTGGCTTCCTGTACGCCCCGCTGGTGATCACCGGCGTGCACCAGACCACGCTGGCCATTGATATGCAGATGATCCAGAGCCTCGGCGGCACGCCGGTCTGGCCGATTATCGCCCTGTCTAACATTGCACAGGCGTCGGCGGTCACTGGCATCATCATCGTCAGCCGCAAGCACAACGAGCGTGAGATCTCCGTTCCGGCAGCCATCTCTGCTTACCTCGGCGTCACAGAACCGGCGATGTACGGTATCAACCTGAAATACCGCTTCCCGATGCTCTGCGCGATGATCGGTTCCGGTCTGGCGGGCCTGGTGTGTGGTCTGAACGGCGTGATGGCGAACGGGATTGGCGTCGGCGGCCTGCCGGGCATTCTCTCCATCCAGCCGGCTTACTGGCAGGTGTTTGCCCTGGCGATGGCCATCGCGATTATCGTCCCTATGGCGCTCACCACCGTGGTTTACCAGCGTAAGTTCCGTCAGGGCTCGCTGCAGATTGTTTAACTTCTTCTTTCGGGGCGCAGATGCGCCCCTTCGCATTTGCAGGAACGCATTATGAATACCCTTCCTCACTGGTGGCAGAACGGCGTCATCTATCAGATTTACCCAAAGAGCTTCCAGGACACCACCGGCAGCGGCACCGGCGATCTGCGCGGCGTGACGCAGCGTCTGGACTACCTGAAAACCCTCGGCATCGACGCCATCTGGCTGACGCCATTTTATATCTCCCCGCAGGTGGATAACGGCTACGACGTGGCGAATTACACCGCCATCGACCCGGCTTACGGCACGCTGGATGATTTCGACGAGCTGGTTGCCCGGGCGCACGAGCGCGGCATCCGCATCGTGCTGGATATGGTGTTTAACCACACCTCCACGCAGCACGCCTGGTTCCGCGAGTCGCTGAACAAAGAGAGCCCGTACCGCCAGTTCTACATCTGGCGCGACGGCACGCCGGAGCAGCTTCCCAACAACTGGCGCTCCAAGTTTGGTGGCAACGCCTGGCGCTGGCACGCCGAGAGCGAGCAGTATTACCTGCATCTGTTCGCCCCGGAGCAGGCGGATCTCAACTGGGAGAACCCAGAAGTGCGCGCCGAGCTGAAAAAGGTGTGCGAGTTCTGGGCCGATCGCGGCGTCGACGGCTTGCGTCTCGACGTGATTAACCTGATTTCGAAAGATCAGGATTTCCCGGACGACAACACCGGAGACGGCCGCCGCTTCTACACCGACGGGCCGCGCGTTCACGAATATCTGCAGGAGATGAGCCGCGACGTCTTCACCCCGCGCAACCTGATGACGGTGGGCGAGATGTCCTCGACCTCGCTGGAGAACTGCCAGCAGTACGCCTCGCTCGACGGACGCGAGCTGTCGATGACCTTTAACTTCCACCACCTGAAGGTGGACTACCCCGGCGGCGAAAAATGGACGAAGGCGAAGCCGGACTTCGTGGCGCTGAAAACCCTCTTCCGCCACTGGCAGCAGGGGATGCACAACAGGGCGTGGAACGCGCTGTTCTGGTGTAACCACGATCAGCCGCGCATCGTGTCGCGCTTTGGTGACGAAGGGGAATACCGCGTTCAGGCCGCGAAGATGCTCGGCATGGTGCTGCACGGCATGCAGGGCACGCCGTATATCTACCAGGGCGAGGAGCTGGGGATGACCAACCCGCACTTCAGCCGCATCACCGACTATCGCGACGTGGAAAGCCTGAACATGTTCGCCGAACTGCGCGCCAACGGCCGCGAACCGGATGAATTACTGGCGATTCTGGCGAGTAAGTCCCGCGATAACGGGCGAACCCCAATGCAGTGGGACGCTTCGCACAATGCGGGCTTTACCGAGGGCGAGCCGTGGATTGGCGTCTGCGACAATTACGAGACGGTGAACGCCCGCGCGGCGCTCGACGACCCGGATTCGGTGTTCTACACCTACCAGTCGCTGATCGGCCTGCGTAAAACCCTGACGGTGCTGACGTGGGGTGATTATGAGGATCTTCTGCCGGAACATCCTTCTCTTTGGTGCTACCGTCGTCAGTGGCAGGGGCAGACGCTGATGGTGGCGGCGAACCTGAGTCCTACGCCTCAGGAATGGCAGGCAGACGCTCTCAGCGATAGGTCGCAGGTGGTGATGAGTAACTACCCTGCACCGCAAACGACGTCGCTGCGTCCGTTTGAAGCCGTCTGGTGGTTGCAGCAGTAATTCTCTCTACCGGGTGCGGCTCAGCACCCGGCTTACTTTACTGTTTTTGTTGAGTAAATAATCAGATTTTTCTCTCGCGCCTTTACAATCGCTGAAGCGCCCGTCGTTTGTACTCTCGTCTTTTTACTTTGTTCTGCATCAAATAAATCGCAAACATGTTTGATGCAAATCACTATATGTAGCACTTAAAATGCACGCCGACCCAACATCTTGTATTTATCGTCTACTATTCCAACAACAAGACGGCGCTTACGCTGGCCGGAATTGTGGATAACACGAGCTGGGAACGCGGGAAGTCTTTGGCCCGGCGGGGAATACGCCCGGTTATGACTTCTCCACCTCTGTGGATAACCTGTTTTCAAAAAATGGAGTGATCATGACACCGCATGTGATGAAACGTGATGGCTGTAAAGTGCCGTTTAAATCAGAGCGCATCCAGGAAGCCATTCTGCGTGCAGCTAAAGCAGCGGGAGTCGATGACGCAGATTACTGCGCCACCGTCGCAGAAGTCGTTAGTAGCCAGATGAACGAACGCAGCCAGGTCGATATCAGTGAGATCCAGACCGCGGTTGAGAACCAGCTGATGGCGGGGCCCTACAAGCAGCTGGCGCGCGCCTACATTGAGTACCGTCACGATCGTGACGTGCAGCGTGAGAAGCGCGGTCGTCTGAACCAGGAGATCCGTGGCCTGGTGGAGCAGACCAACTCCGCCCTGCTCAATGAAAACGCCAACAAAGACAGTAAAGTGATCCCGACCCAGCGCGACCTGCTGGCCGGTATCGTCGCCAAACACTATGCCCGTCAGCACCTGCTGCCGCGCGACGTGGTGTCGGCGCACGAGCGTGGTGAAATTCACTACCACGATCTCGACTATTCGCCGTTCTTCCCTATGTTCAACTGCATGCTGATCGACCTGAAAGGCATGCTGACCCACGGTTTTAAAATGGGTAACGCCGAGATTGAACCGCCTAAGTCGATCTCCACGGCCACCGCCGTCACCGCGCAGATTATCGCTCAGGTCGCCAGCCATATTTACGGCGGCACCACGATTAACCGCATTGATGAAGTGCTGGCCCCGTTCGTGACGGCAAGCTTCAACAAGCATCGTAAAACGGCCGAAGAGTGGCAGATCCCGGACGCCGACGGCTATGCGCACTCCCGCACCGAGAAAGAGTGCTACGACGCCTTCCAGTCGCTGGAGTATGAAGTGAACACGCTGCATACCGCCAACGGCCAGACGCCGTTTGTGACCTTCGGCTTTGGGCTGGGCACCAGCTGGGAATCACGCCTGATCCAGCAGTCCATCCTGCGCAACCGCATTTCCGGTCTCGGCAAGAACCGCAAAACGGCGGTGTTCCCGAAACTGGTGTTCGCCATTCGCGACGGCCTGAACCACAAGTTTGGCGATCCGAACTACGACATCAAACAGCTGGCGCTGGAGTGCGCGAGCAAGCGCATGTATCCGGACATCCTGAACTACGATCAGGTCGTCAAAGTGACCGGTTCGTTTAAAACGCCAATGGGCTGCCGCAGCTTCCTCGGCGTGTACGAAGATGAAAACGGCGAGCAGATCCACGACGGGCGCAACAACCTGGGCGTCATCAGCCTGAACCTGCCGCGCATCGCGCTGGAGGCGAAAGGCAATGAAGCGGAATTCTGGACGCTGCTGGACGAGCGCCTGCAGCTGGCGCGTAAGGCGCTGATGACCCGTATTGCACGTCTGGAAGGGGTCAAGGCCCGCGTGGCGCCAATTCTCTATATGGAAGGGGCCTGCGGCGTACGTCTAAAAGCGGACGATGACGTGTCGGAGATCTTCAAAAACGGTCGCGCGTCGATTTCGCTGGGCTATATCGGTATTCACGAGACCATCAACGCCCTGGCGGGCGATACGCATATGTACGACAGCGAGGCCCTGCGTGAGAAAGGCATCGCGATTGTTCAGCGCCTGCGCGACGCGGTAGACCAGTGGAAAGAGGAAACCGGCTACGGGTTTAGCCTCTACAGCACGCCGAGCGAGAATCTGTGCGACCGCTTCTGCCGTCTGGACACCGCCGAATTCGGGATTGTGGAAGGCGTGACCGACAAAGGGTATTACACCAACAGCTTCCACCTCGACGTGGAGAAAAAGGTGAACCCGTACGACAAGATCGACTTCGAAGCGGCGTATCCGCCGATCGCCAGCGGCGGCTTCATCTGCTACGGCGAGTACCCGAACATTCAGCACAACCTGAAGGCGCTGGAAGACGTGTGGGATTATAGCTATCAGCACGTGCCGTATTACGGGACCAACACGCCAATCGACGAGTGCTACGAGTGCGGCTTTACCGGTGAGTTCGAGTGTACGAGCAAAGGCTTTACCTGCCCGAAATGCGGCAACCACGATGCGGCTCGCGTCTCCGTGACCCGTCGCGTGTGCGGCTATCTCGGCAGCCCGGACGCGCGTCCGTTTAACGCCGGCAAGCAGGAAGAGGTGAAGCGTCGCGTGAAGCATTTGGGGAATGGGCAGATCGGGTAAGTTCTGCGCAGGGTTCTCCCCCTCACCCTACCCCTCTCCCTCAAGGGAGAGGGAACCGATCGAGCACATTGCTAAGCCTGACTCCGGTTTTCTCCCTCTCCCCGTGGGAGAGGGGCGGGGTGAGGGCATCAGGTTAACGCTATGAATTATCATCAATACTACCCCGTCGACATCGTCAACGGCCCCGGCACCCGCTGCACCCTGTTCGTTTCAGGCTGCGTCCACGAATGCCCCGGCTGCTATAACAAAAGCACCTGGCGCTTAAATTCCGGCATGCCGTTCACCGCCGAAATGGAAGACCGGATCGTCAACGACCTTAACGATACGCGCATCAAACGTCAGGGGATTTCCCTCTCCGGCGGCGACCCCCTGCACCCGCAAAACGTGCCGGAGATCCTGAAGCTGGTGAAGCGCATTCGCCGCGAATGTGCAGGCAAAGATATTTGGGTCTGGACGGGATATAAGCTGGATGAACTCAATGCGCAGCAAAGAGAAGTAGTGGATCTGATTAACGTCCTGGTCGACGGCAAGTTCGTGCAGGATTTAAAAGACCCGGCCCTGATCTGGCGCGGCAGCAGCAACCAGGTTGTGCACCATCTGCGGTGAGCATTAGAGCCGTTTGTTTGCATCATGATAAACGGCTGATTTCTCTCGCTTACCGATAGCGATAACGAATACCGTTACAACGTTGTCCTGAACCTGATAGACCAAACGATAACCCTGCGATCTGAGTTTTATTTTGTAGCAATCCGGCAGACCATGCAGGCGGGCCGATTCGACCCTGGGGCTCACCAGCACGTCCGCAAGTTTCTTCTTAAACTGGTCTTTTACAGTCTGCCCCAGCTTGCTCCACTCCTTTAACGCCCTCGGGTCAAATGCCAGTTCATAAGTCATCCAGACTAACCTTGATTCCCTTTTGCGGATTCGCCAGTCGCTCCCGGACCGTCTGTATCAGCGCATCTTCGCTGTCGCTAATCGTGACCGTTTTCACCGGCATACGTCCCGTCTCCGCGACGTACTGAAACAGTAATCGCACGGCTTCCGTTGGGGTGATATTGAGTTTTTCCAGCACGGCATAAGCCTCGTTTTTGAGTTTGTCATCCAGACGGACGTTCAGCGTGGCCATTATGCCTCCAGTAAAATCGAATGTGTAATGCAGTTTAGCATTACATTCGCATTACATCGAATTCTGGATAACGCCTCTCAAAACCGGCTCAAACTCTCCATCGCCACCGCCTTAAACCCGGCAAAATCTCCGCAGCTACAGAGCCGCGACATCGCCCGTTCACGGAGGAAAGTGACGAAAATATCGTAGATCGCCATCGCCTCTTCGTATTCGCTTTTGCTGATGGCGAGCAGGAAGATGACGTGCGCGGTTTCATCTCCCCACTGAACGCCGTGCGGGGCGAGCACGGTATAGACCACGGTTTTCTGCGCTAAAAGGCCGAGGGAGTGCGGCAGCGCGATGCCGTCGCCGAGCATGGTGCTGACGATGGCTTCACGCTCGACGACAGAATCCAGGAACTCCGCGCCGACAAACCCCTCGCCTTCAAGCTGCGCGCACAGTTCCCGGAACAGCGTTTGCTGATCAACGGGCTTGTCGAGAATGCGGAAATGGGCCGCGTCGAAGTATTTATCCAGCATCCACGGGCGGGTGCGGTCCACCAGCACCAGCTTGCCGATCTGTTCTAACTGGTAATCGGTCGGGAATGGGGCGATCATCACCACCGGTTTAGATTTTTCGCTCACGCGGGCGGTGGAAATGACAAAGTCCTCGCCGATGGAATCCGCCAGCTCGTACTCGCGCAGGGTGAGCGTGCGGGCCACCTCAATCTGCGGGTACTTGCGCTGGAGCACCGCCTCGATCATGCGGACCATAGCATTCCCGGCGTCGCATACCAGCAGCACCCGCGGCTGGCGCTGGTAGCCGATGTTGTAATGGCGCTCCAGCCCGACGCCGATATGCAGCACCAGGAAGCCGATTTCGTTTTCGCTGATCACATACGGCGTGTATTTTCCCCAGCTCGACACCGCCGCGAGGGTCATATCCCACGCCATCGGGTAGTGCTGCTTGATGTTATCCAGCAGCGGATTGGGGATCATGATTTGATACCGCACGCGGGTGATCATGGTTTTGATGTGCGTGAGCAGGTCCGCGTGCAGCTGCGCGTCGCTGAGCAGGTTGTAGTTATAGTGGGTGTTGATGTAGCGCAGGATGTAGTTGACCAGCGCTTCGTCGTCATCCGCGTTAATTGCGCTCGGGGCAATCTCCTGAATCTGCCGCGCCGCAATGTGCACGCACAGCCAGCTCTCCTCCGAAGGTGAAAGCGCTTTGCCCGCCAGCTGCTGGATAGTGACGGCGATATCCTTCGCCGCCTCGCGCACGTTCTCTTCCACGTCTTCGGCATGGAATTCCGGCAGCGGATAGCCCTCGCTGATGCGCCGCACCGACACTGCACAGTACAGGCGCAGGAACAGCTCGCCTTCATCGGTCAGACGGATGTGATGACGCGTCAGCGCCTCGTGCAGCACGGGCACCATCTGCTCCGCCACGCCTGCATTCAGCGCCACGTCGGTCACCAGCGGGTTCAGGCTGTCCTGCTGCGCCAGCTCCCAGAGCAGATCGGTCAGGCAGGCGCGGGTCGACATCTCGCTGCCAAACAGCTTCATGCCGTGGCGAGGACGCGTTTCCAGCGTCAGGTTATAGCGGTGAAACCACTCGCGCACTTCGGCCATGTCGCTCTGCAGCGTGGCGCGGCTGACGAACCACTCGTCCGCCAGATCCTCGAGCTTAAGAGAAAATGCCGAGGTGAGAAAACGCACCACCAGATAGTGCACGCGCTCCGGCCCGGTCCGGGGAATACGCAGCGCGCGCGGGTGGGATGCCTGCAGCTGCTGGTAGCGCTGGGCATCATCAATTTTGAGCTGATAGCCGTTGCCCCGGCTCAATATAAACTGCGCGCCGTGGCCTGCCAGCAGCGCGTTCAGGGCGGTGATATCGGCACGGACGGTTCGCGTGGAGACCGACAGCCGCTGCGCCAGCTCGTCCTGCGGCAGCGTCTCGTTTTGCAACAGATCGAACAGTTGCGCTAAACGTTGGTTCGGAAATCGCACGGGTTTGTCCTCTTACAGCTTAAGGTGAAATGACCATCTGGGATGGGCTGCCGACCGGGGTATAGTCCGGCTCGAAGCTTAATTTCCCGTCCTGCGCCACGCGGAAACGGGTGATGTTGTCGCTGCGCTGGTTCATGACGTACAGCCAGTGTCCCTGCTTATCGAGCGTCAGGGTGCGCGGGTAGTCGCCGCGCGTCCACACGTCGTCCTGATGCGTCAGCGTGCCCTCCGCTGTTACGGTAAAGTGCCCGATGCTGTTATGCAAACGGTTAGCCACATACAGCTGTTTACCGTCGGCGCTTAATGCGAGCCCGGCAGCAAAGCTGGTGCCTTTGTAACCTTCCGGCAGGGCTGAGAGCGTTTTGCCCTCTTTCAGGGTGCCGTTGGCGTTCACGGTATAATGGGTGAGCGTAGACGCCTCTTCGTTAATCAGCCACAGGGCATCGCCTTTTGGCGTAAAGACAAAGTGGCGCGGCCCGGCGCCTTTTGAGGAGGCGCTGATAAACGGCGGATCGTTCGGCGTCAGCTTCCCTGTTCGATCGTCAAAACGATACTGGTAGAGGCGATCCAGCCCAAGATCGGTGGAAAACACGTATTTCCCGCTCGGATCGGCGGCGATCATGTGCGCGTGGGGGCCGTTATGATCGCTGATGGCAAAGCTTCCTTCGACAGCCGCTTCCGGCTTCGCCGCGCCCGGTTCGCCCTGATCCTGACGTTTATCCGTAGCCTCACCCAGGCTGCCGTCTGCGTTGACTGGCAAAACGGCGATCGATCCGCTGACATAGTTAGCCACCAGCAGATGTCGACCGTTCGGCGTCAGCGACAGGTAAACCGGCCCCGCGCCGCCGGAGGCCACCTGATTAAGCTCGCTCAGCGCGCCGTTATCCCCCACCCGCAGCGCCTGCACCACGCCCTGCTCCACTTCACTTGCCAGATAGAGCGTTTTGCCGTCGTGCGAGACGGCCAGCTGCGCGGCGTTCGGCAGCCTGCTCACCAGCGTTTTATTCGCCAGCGCGCCGCTTTGCGGGTCAACGGTAAAGCGGTACAGCCCTTCGCCGTTGGGGTTGTAGGTGCCCACCCAGGCGTACTGCGGCTGGGCGATAGCGGCGGTGGCGAGCATTGAGAGTGAAGCAACAAGCAGGGTACGGGTGTGCATGGTGGCTCCTTCAGGTTTGTGCGGTTTGTTTTCCCTCACCCCGGCCCTCTCCCAAAGGGAGAGGGGGTAAAAGTTCCCTCTCCCTTTGGGAGAGGGTTAGGGTGAGGGCAGATACTACTTCACCAGCTTCTTCGTCATCGCAAGCAGCGTACGCACGTCTTCCGGGCGCGTGTCGCCGCTGGCTTTGTCGATAATCGAGCTGTAGATATGCGGGATGATTTTGCTCACGCCCGCGTCGAGGGCGATCTGCAGGATCTCCTCATAGTTTTCCAGATCGATACCTCCGGTCGGCTCCAGCCAGAAGTCGTGACGGGCGCAGGCTTCCGCCACCGCGTTGTACTCATCACGGCACTTGAGGCCGCCCATCGGGAAGTATTTGATGGAGCTGCCGCCGAAATCCTTCAGCAGGGCAATCGCGGTTTCAACCGGCACAATGCCGTCCGGAGCGTTGCTGCTCAGCGGTCCGGTGGAGATTTTGACCATCCCGACGGTGCCGGTCGGAGAGACCAGACCGTTGACCACCGACTCATTCTGCCCCAGCAGCGCGCGGCTGGTGGCCACGCCGGTGAAGACCTGGTTGACGTGCTGCGGCTGCACCTGACGGGAGATCTCGCTCACCATCGCCGACTGGTTCGGATCCCCCGCGCCGAGGCCGACGGAGAGTGCGTTATCGATCAGCGCGGCATATTCACGCATATCGGCAACGGCGCTCGCCACGTCCGGGTAATTTTTGGAGAGCACGCCCACCAGCACGTGACCTTCCGCCGCCTCGTAAATGGCGCTGGCGTTGGCTTTCGATCCTGCCAGCACGTTCAGGCAGACGCGGTCACGGTAAAAGTTGGGGGTCAGTTTCATGCTTTTTTCTCCTGTCCTAATACTTCGCTAATGCGGCGATACACGATGTTCAGCTGGTCAGCATTCACGCTGCGCACGTCCGCCTCGATAATCCCTTCGTTGGCCTTGTAGCCACGGAAGTAAATGGCATATTCGCCCTGCTTGAGCTTCGCCACCAGATCGCCCGTGCCGACGCCCGTTGCGGCTTCGTCGAACTTAATCTCGGTGCGCGCGATATCGCGACCGGCGCTGTCCCAGACCACGCGCGCGGTCACGCCGTTGAGGGTGTTGAGCGCCTCGATAAACGGCGTCATCTTCGCCACCATCTCGGCCCCGCTCTCTTTGGTCGCCGTCAGGTAGTGTTCGATGGCGCAGGTCAGGCCAAGAATGCCCTCTTTGCCCACCTTCATCGCGCGGCCAATGCCCGCGGTCTGGCGCTTCACCCACTCAACGTACTGGGTTTTGCCGATCACCAGCCCGCTGGTTGGGCCTTCAATCGCCTTCGCGCCGCTGTAGATCACCAGATCGGCACCGGATCGGTAGTACGCGTGCAGGTCTTCTTCCGCCGCCGCATCGACGATCAGCGGGAGATCGTGCTTGCGCGCCACCACCGCCGCCTGCTCGACGCTGAGCATGCTTTTCTGCACGCAGTGGTGCGATTTGATGTAGAGGATCGCCGCCGTGCGCGGGGTGATCGCCGCCGCCAGCTGATCGGCGGAGCATTCGTTGGCGTAGCCCGCCTCCACCAGCTTGCCGCCGCCCAGTGCCACCATGGTGCCCACCGGCGCGCCAAAGTTCACGTTGTGGCCTTTCGGCAGGACGATTTCGTTGTTCTCAATCGGGGTCACGTGCAGGTTTTCCAGCAGCCAGTCGCTGTCTTTGACCAGCACCGCCGCCACGGACTGGGCAATGCCCGCAGACGCGCAGGAAACTACCGTCGCGCCTTCCACATCCAGCAGCTTCGCGATGTATTCCCCGGTTTTGTTGACCAGATCCTTCATCTCGAAATAGTGATTCATGCCGTCCATCGCCACCTGCACCACTTCCGGGCGCGGCGTGGAGACGCCCAGCGCCGTCATGCGGCCAGAGGTGTTGATAACCTGCTTTAAATGGTACTTCTCATAAATCGAAGGCATGTTCCGTGCTCCCTTGTTCGGTCATGTAGCCCTTGCCCGCGCGGATCGCGGCAAGCGGCACCAGAATGTGTTCAGCCTGCAGGCTGTCGTTTTCGGCGTCCGTCAGCACCGTCGGCTGGCGTTTAATCGTGAACAGCGTCAGGTCGGCGTCGAGACCCGGCTGGATGCGGCCCTTGCGCGCCAGGCGCAGGCCGTCGGCGGCGTTGGCGGTCACGCAGTCAATCACCTGCGGCAAGGACATGCCGATGGCGAGAAACTTCGACATCACGCTTGCCAGCGAGCCGACCGGACCGTTGATGCGGTTGCGGCAGTAGATATCCGAGCTGATGGTGTGCGGCAGAATGCCCATCGCGATGGCGCGTTTCGCCACCTCAAAGCTGAAGCTCGCCGTGCCGTGGCCGACGTCCAGACGCACGCCGCGCTTCAGGGCGGAGGTGATGGAGGCGCGCAGCTCGCCGGAGGGCGTAAGAATGCGGTTGGGTTTGCCGTTGTAGCAGTGGGTGATGATGTCGCCGGAGCTCAGCAACTCGGCAATTTCGTCGAGGTTCGGCGGGTTGTTGCCAATGTGCACCATCAGCGGCAGGTCGCCGTTCTCTTTCTGAATGGCTTTCGCGCGCTCCAGCGGCGTGATGCCGTTTTCACCGACCACGCTGCTGCTCATGCGCGCCTTCAGGCCGACGATAAAATCAGGGTGGCGCTTCACCGCCTGCTTCACCGCGTCGGCGTCGATATTCGCCATGTTGGCCAGCTCGTTCTGGGCAATCAGCCCCACGCGGGAGATGTTCAGCAGGGCAAACACCTCGGTGGAGGCCCTGCGGGTGATGTCATAGAAATCGTCCACGTCGTCGGCGCCGGTACTGCCCGCGTCCACCACGGAGGTGACGCCGGTGGCAATGCCCACGCTGTCCGGCTCGTCGTGGTAAATCGGGGAGTTCGGGTAGCAGTGAACGTGGGAGTCAATCCAGCCTGCGCTGACGAACACGTCGCCGTTCAGCTCAACCGTTTTATGCGCGGGGGCGTCAATCTCGCCCAGCGCCGCGATCTTCCCGTCCTGAATGGCGATATCGGTCAGGGTATCGTCGGCAAGGCGCGCACGGCGCAGGAGTAAATCAAACATGAGGATCTCCTGATAAGGCGGGCGCCTGAGCGCCCGCGGGTATTAAAGGGCGACCGGGAACAGCCAGCCCAACAGCATTGCGCCGAGGATCGCGCCACCGGTGATCGGCTTCTGCCAGATGTAGAACACCAGCGCACCCAGCAGGGAACCGACGCCGATAGGAATGGAGGCGGTCATGGCGCTGAGGATAATCAACGGCCCGAGGAAGCGGCCGGAGGCGTTACCCGCGCCCATCATCACGTCTGCACCGTAGGTGGAGTTGCTCTGGTTGATGGTGAACTTACGCGCCAGGATGATGACGTAGCCAATCGCCAGACCAATCACCAGGCCGGTAATCAGCGCGGCAATGAAGTTGGTCACCGGGAACATGATGCCCGCGCCCAGCAGCAGCGCCGGAACGCCGAGGCCCACGCCGGTCTGGATGGCGCCGCCGATGTCGAGAATACCCACCAGCGACCCTTCGATAATGCGGGCGAACAGGAAGCTCGCGCCGAACGCCGCCACCGCGCCGTAAACCCCGGTATCGATCCCCGCTTTCAGCATCGCCACGAAGGCCACTTCGTTAAACGCGCCGATGCCGTAGAGGTAGTACATGTGCGTCCCGGCGAAAACGCCGGAGGAGAGCAGGCCAACGAAGATCGGGAACGACCAGTCGGCATACCAAAAACCTTTATTCTGTTCCATGTAGAGGCTCCTGTTATTTACCGCTGAGCGAGTTGTGGATCATGTCGAGCCAGTTCGGCACGGTCAGATGGAAGGATTCGATCATCTTCATGTCGAAGCCGCGGAAGAAGCCGCTCAGCACGAAGAGCAGGACGATCGCCGCCATCATCACTTTGGTGACGTGGTTCCAGCCGCTCTCTTCCACGCCTTTCCCGATCAGGATCCCCAGCACCAGGCCCGGTACGGCGTTCCCCATAATCAGCTGCGCCGCGCCGCCAAAGATGGTGGCCCAGAAGCCCGATTTTTTACCCGCGTCGATGGCCGCCAGCCAGAAGATCACCGGCATGACGGTGTTGACCAGCAGGTTTGCCGCCGGTACCAGCACCTTCACGGCGGTGACCTGAAGCGCTGCCGGCACGGAGGAGGCGGTCAGGTTCAGGAAGGTGACGACGAGCATGCCAATCACGCCGCAGGCAATTGCCATTTTGCGCGGGTCGTGCAGCGTTTCGCCGACGTTACGGTTTTTGATCATCAGTGCAGCAGCACCCCAGTTCGGGATGATGCGGTGGTCAACGTCCTGTGTGAAGGCACCTGCGGCCACGGAAGAGGCCCAGGCGTTAAAGAAGAAACCTAACCCAAAGGAGAAGTGGGACGCCGGATCCCCTTCACAGGAGTTCAGTTCCCCCAACGTACGAAACGCGCCCATACCCTGAGTGGTAGGCGCATGAAACATGCGTGCAGCCCCGGCGCCAACACCGACGCCAACCAGGCCGCCAATGATGAGCGATTTTATTAATATAATTAAGAACATCAGTCTGCCCTTTTATGAATAATCAGCGTTGCGTGACGAAATCCACCTGGTCAAGATTGATAGCGGTCACGTTGACGGTCACATCCAGCTCCACGCTGTAGGTGCGTCTTTCCCGGCGCAGAAAGAAGAACAGAAACGCTTCTTTTCGCACCGCTTCTTGCGCCTGAACGACCTGCACATCCTGTGGCTCAATACGCAGTAAGATATGCGGTGAGGCTTTCATCACCGCGGCCTGAACGTGGTTGAGCGCGTCGGCAAAGGCGCGCGCTTTGGCGTCGCCTTTGCCCTTCACTCTCACCGTGGTTGTGAACTGTTCTTTCATGCTTATGCGCCGTATTTCTTCTGCCACGCCTGCACCAGACGCTCGCCCAGCTCTTCTTTATCCATAAAGCCGAAGCCCAGCACGTTGCAGCCTTCGTTGATGGCGGTCACGCCCTCTTCCACCGAACGCATGCCGTATTTGGCCTTGTAGCCATATTTGGTTTGGGCCGTGATGGCACCCGCGCCGCCGCTGCCGCAGAAGGAGATGCCGAAGGTGGCGTTTTCCGCTTTCATCACGTCGCCGAGCTTCATGTCCGCCGCCATGCCCGGTACAACCACCGCGCGTCCACCTGCTTTTTCCACACCGGCAGCCACTTTCTGACCTTTACCCAGGCGATCGCCAATCACGACTGTAATCTGTTCCATGTGTTGCTCCTTAAAGGTTGTCTTTCGCGACTTCAAAGTGAACGGAGAGCAGCCAGGCTTCTTCATCAGGAAGATTGCCAAACTGCGCGACCACTTCACGGGCGAGCCGCATTGAATCCGGTGAAATTTCGTCAAACAGCTCTGCTTCAACCTCCGGCAGCGGCTCGCCGGTCACGGACCGGTGCGCCATTGCGCGCACGTGGGAGGTGAGCATCTGCTCCTGTACCGCATTGGGGATGATGTTGTTTCGGGCCAGCAGGGCATAAACCTGCTGCAGCATGGTGTTCGCGAGCTGTTCTGTTTGCTCCGCCTGTTCCCCAACGTCGTTCATTACCGCTCCGTTAATCACTGGTCTTACCCCGTTAATGGCTCTGGAATAAAACTAACGTTGGGGGGGAATTGTTTGTAGCGAGTTGTTTTCCACTTCGAAGTGGAAAGGCGAGCCGCAGCAGTGATCTGTGCCACATAAATGCGGTGAATCTGAATTAATGACGGTATTTGCGTGATGAATATCACGTATTCCAGCGGCAAAACGCGCGCCGGGGAAACGAAACGTTCAGGCGCGGTGACGCAAAAATGTGATGGCGATAGGGTTTACTTATTACCGCGTAAAAAAAACGGGGGCCGCTGGCCCCCGCTGGTTGTTTGTCAGATGCGCGATCGGTTAACGGTATTTCTTGTGATAGGTGTTACGCGTCGTCACAAACTGCTCGGCCGCCGCCTGGGCTTCCTTCACTTTGCCTTCGTTAGCCAGCTTCAGCGCGCCGTCGATCTGGCCGACCAGCACGTCAAAGCCGTGGCGGTAGTCTTTCATCTCTGCGCTGTCTGCCGCTTTGCTTTCCAGCTTCGGAGGCGTCGCTTTTTGTGCGTCGAGCGCCGCTTCACGCATTTTGGTCAGCGCGTCTTTCATTTCAGCCGCATTGTCGGTTTTCTGCACCACCTTCAGGTTTTGACCGAGGATGCCCATGTCGTTTTCAAGATCGGCAGCAAACGCAGAAGAGCCAAGAACCAGCGTTGAAGCCGCGACGATCGCTAACAGATGTTTACGCATTGCTCACTTCCTTTTTTATTATTAAAACGCCTTTACGGGTATTACTGACCGGCGATTTTCATTTCCGGCAGAAGTACAGAACCACACTGTATATTGCTACGTGTTTCAATATCGTTACCGACCGTAACGATATTGCGCCACATGTCCTTCAGGTTGCCGGCGATAGTAATTTCGCTCACCGGATACTGAATTTCGCCGTTTTCCACCCAGAAGCCCGCCGCGCCGCGCGAGTAGTCTCCGGTAATGCCGCTTACGCCCTGGCCCATCAGCTCGGTGACCACCAGACCAGTGCCCATCTCTTTCAGCATCTGCTCAAAGTTCAGGCCCTGTCCGGCAATGCGCCAGTTGTGGATGCCGCCAGCGTGTCCGGTGCTTTTCAGCCCCAGCTTGCGCGCGGAGTAGTTGGTCAGCAGCCACTGGGTCAGAATACCGTCTTTGATGATATCGCGACGTTCGGTGCGCACGCCTTCGCTGTCGAACGGCGTGGAGGCCAGCCCCTTCAGCAGATGCGGATGTTCTTCAATGGTGAGCCATTCCGGCAGGATCTGCTTGCCCAGCGAGTCGAGCAGGAAGGTCGATTTACGGTAAACCGAGCCGCCCGCGATAGCGCCCACCAGATGGCCAAACAGACCGGTCGCCACTTCGTTGGCAAAAATAACCGGGGCCTTCATGGTGGAGAGTTTACGCGGCGACAGGCGTGACAGCGTGCGTTCGGCACACTCTTTACCCACCCACTCAGGAGATTGCAAATCCCCCAGCGCGCGGCCAATGGTATAGGCGTAGTCACGCTCCATGTCACCGTTCTCTTCGGCGATCACGCAGCTGGAGAGCGAATGACGGGTAGAGCAGTAGCCCTGCAGCATGCCGTGGCTGTTGCCGAAGACTTTGATGCCGTAATGGCTGTTGAAGCTGCCGCCTTCGGTATTGGTGATGCGCTTATCGGCCTGCAGGGAAGCCTGCTCGGCGCGCGCGGCCAGCTCGATCGCTTCGTCCGGGGTCACTTCCGCCGGGTGGAAAAGATCGAGATCCGGCGCGTCAAACGCCAGCAGGTCTTTATCCGCCACGCCTGCGTAAGGATCCGGAGAGGTATAACGGGCGATATCCAGCGCCGCCTGCACCGTACGGGCAATGGCATCCGGGCTGAGATCGGTAGATGACGCGCTGCCTTTGCGATTCTGGTGATACACCGTGATCCCAAGCGCGCCATCGCTGTTGAATTCTACGTTCTCCACTTCACCATAGCGGGTGCTCACGCTGATGCCGGTGGTTTTGCTGACCGCCACTTCGGCGCCATCTGATTTTTCTGAAGCAAGCATCAGCGCGGTGGAGACGGCTTCTTCAAGAATCTTACGCTGCGCTTCAACTTGTGAGGTTACTTTCATCGCAAATGCCATACTGTAAGAGAGAGTTATCTGAAGTCTAACAGAGAACCGTTTTTCAGTGCGCGTCTTAACTGGTAACATTAGCCTCTTTTTTTAAGGAGCCTGACATGACTAAGCAGCCCGAAGACTGGCTCGACGACGTTCCCGGTGATGACATCGAAGACGAAGATGATGAGATCATCTGGGTCAGTAAAAGTGAAATTAAACGTGACGCCGAAGAGTTAAAACAGCTTGGCGCGGAAATGGTAGAACTGGGTAAAAACGCGCTGGACAAGATCCCGCTCGACCAGGATCTGCGTGATGCCATTGAACTGGCACAGAAAATCAAGAAAGAAGGCCGTCGTCGCCAGCTTCAGCTTATCGGGAAAATGCTGCGTCAGCGCGACGTCGATCCGATCCGCCAGGCGCTGGACAAGCTGAAAAACCGCCACAACCAGCAGGTTGCGTTTTTCCACAAGCTTGAGCAGATCCGCGATCGCCTGATTGAACAGGGTGATGACGCCGTACCGGAAGTGCTGAACCTGTGGCCGGATGCCGACCGCCAGCAGCTGCGTTCCTTGATCCGCAACGCGCAGAAAGAGAAAGAAGGGAATAAGCCGCCGAAGTCTGCGCGCCTGATTTTCCAGTATCTGCGCGAGCTGTCTGAGAACGAAGAGTAATCTGTTCCCCTCACCCCGTAGGGGCGAGGGAGAAAAGAAAGTAGGCCCGGTAAGCGCAAGCGCCACCGGGCTTTTTTTTACTCTGCGGCTGCCGCTTCCGCTTTCTTCGCCAGACCGTCCAGCAGCTTCTGATGGATCCCACCAAAACCGCCGTTGCTCATCACCAGAATGTGGTCGCCAGGCTGTGCGGCTTTCACCACCATATCCGCGAGCGCATCCACATCCGCGCTCCAGTGCGCAGGCTGAATGCAGGCATCGGCCACTTCGGCCACCTGCCACGGAATATGCTGCGGCTGCAGCAGGAAGACCTCATCGGCACGTCCTAACGACGGCGCGAGATCATCTTTGCAGATGCCCATCTTCATGGTGTTCGAGCGCGGTTCCAGCACCGCCAGAATGCGGGCTGTCCCGCCGACCTTGCCACGCAGGGCGGCAAGCGTTGCCAGAATAGCCGTTGGATGGTGCGCGAAATCGTCATACACGGTAACGCCGTGGGCTTCACCGCGCAGTTCCAGACGACGACGGGCGTTGATAAACGAGCCCAGCGCATTGGCCGCATCCGCAGGCAGAACGCCAACGTGACGCGCCGCAGCAATAGCCATCAGGCCGTTGTGCATGTTGTGCTCGCCCACCAGGCCCCACTTCACCTCACCCACTTTTTCACCGTCGAGCAGCACTTCCCACTCGGAGGCATCGGCGTTGAGCTTCTTCGCCTGCCAGTGGCCCTGCTCGCCCACCAGCTCCTGCTCGCTCCAGCACCCCATCGCCATCGTCTGCTTCAGGTTGATGTCGTTTTCCGGCAGGATGATGCGCCCCTGGCCCGGAACAATGCGCACCAGGTGGTGGAACTGTTTCTGGATCGCTTTCAGGTCGTCAAAAATATCCGCGTGGTCGAACTCAAGGTTGTTGAGGATCAGCGTGCGCGGGCAGTAATGCACGAACTTGGAGCGCTTGTCGAAGAACGCGCAGTCGTATTCGTCGGCTTCGATCACGAAGAACGGGCTGTCACCCAGACGCGCAGAAACGTCGAAATTACCCGGTACGCCGCCAATCACGAAGCCCGGCTTGTAGCCGCAGGCTTCGAGGATCCAGGTCGCCATGCCCGCGGTCGTGGTTTTGCCATGGGTACCGGCAACGGCAACCACCCAGCGGTCGCGCAGGACGAAGTCATGCAGCCACTGCGGGCCGGACATGAACGGAATATTGCGTTCCAGAACCGCCTCGACGCACGGATTGCCGCGGGTCATGGCGTTGCCGATGATCACCAGGTCCGGCTCGGGATCCAGCTGGCTGGCATCGTAGCCCTGAATTAACGAGATGCCCTGTTTCTCCAGAAGTGTGCTCATTGGCGGATACACATTGGCGTCCGAACCTGTCACTTCATGGCCCAGCGAGCGCGCCAGCATTGCCAGTCCGCCCATGAAAGTGCCACAAATCCCCAATATATGAATGCGCATACGTCACTATCCTTCTTCAATGTGGCGCACATTTTACTCACATGTTAGCGGCTGTGAAACGCATTTCAGGTAAATCCGTATGTTGCTGGCGCGATTCACCTCTGCGCTAATATTTGAATGTTTGTTAAGATTGTTGGGCTTTAGTCGTTTTAGTGAACATACAATCGCTCTACTCACAAAGATGCAGGGAAAGTGTTATGAAAACGTTAGGTGAATTTATTGTCGAAAAGCAGCACGAGTTCTCTCATGCTACCGGTGAACTCACTGCTTTGCTGTCGGCAATAAAGCTGGGCGCTAAGATCATCCACCGCGATATCAACAAGGCCGGTCTGGTCGATATCCTGGGTGCCAGCGGTGCCGAGAACGTTCAGGGCGAGGTTCAACAGAAGCTCGATCTGTTCGCAAATGAAAAATTGAAAGCTGCACTGCGCGCGCGCGACATCGTTGCGGGTATCGCCTCTGAAGAAGAAGATGAAATTGTTGTTTTCGAAGGGTGTGAACACGCTAAATACGTTGTTCTGATGGATCCGCTCGACGGTTCCTCAAACATCGACGTTAACGTTTCTGTCGGTACCATTTTCTCCATCTACCGCCGCGTCACGCCTGTTGGCACGCCGGTGACCGAAGAAGATTTCCTGCAGCCGGGCATTAACCAGGTTGCTGCCGGTTACGTCGTTTATGGCTCCTCCACCATGCTGGTGTACACCACCGGCTGCGGGGTTCACGCCTTTACGTACGATCCTTCACTGGGCGTTTTCTGCCTGAGCCAGGAACGTATGCGCTTCCCGGAGAAGGGCAACACCTACTCCATCAACGAAGGCAACTACATCCGCTTCCCGAACGGCGTGAAGAAGTACATTAAATTCTGCCAGGAAGAAGATAAAGCGACCCAGCGTCCTTACACGTCCCGCTATATTGGCTCTCTGGTCGCGGATTTTCACCGTAACCTGCTGAAAGGCGGTATCTACCTCTACCCAAGCACCGCCAGCCACCCGGACGGGAAGCTGCGCCTGCTGTACGAGTGCAACCCGATGGCGTTCCTCGCCGAACAGGCGGGCGGCAAGGCGAGCGACGGTAAAGAGCGTATTCTGGATATCGTGCCGGAAAGCCTTCACCAGCGCCGTTCATTCTTCGTCGGCAACAACCACATGGTTGAAGACGTTGAACGTTTTATCCGTGAGTATCCGGACGCGTAATGCCTCTCTACAGGGGAGCCGTTCTGGCTCCCCTGGTCATTTATATGTTTTACCGTATAAGTGTTTATAAAAAACAGGCTTTAATATTCACCACTGCTCCTGCATTATTTCCATAACAGTTTGACAGATATTTCGTGGAGCAGAATCGCAATGAACAATTATTCCCGTGCTAATACCGGCATTGATTTAAATCTTATCCCTGTATTTATTGAAATCGTCCGCTGCGGCAGCATGGCTAAAGCCTCTTTGCGTCTGGAGATGTCACGTCCGGCGGTGAGTCTGGCCCTAAAGCGTTTTAATCAACTCTTTGATGAACCGTTATTTTTCCGCAAAGGTTTATATCTTGAACCGACGGAAAAAGCGTTAGCCTTAACCAGCTCACTGGAAATATTAATGGGTGAAATTCACGATAATATTGCAGCAGTTAATTCCGGAAAAAATAAAACCCCGGCACAGAACGTACCGGGGCTGGGTAATATTATGCAGCGGTCTGAGTCGTCACTTTGAATGATGACATGGCTTCCATCAGCTGACGCGACTGCTCCTCAAGAGAGCGGGTCGCGGCGGAGGATTGCTGCACCAGCGCCGCATTCTGCTGCGCGGTTTCGTCCATCTGATTCACCGCAATATTCACCTGCTCAATGCCGCGGCTCTGCTCCTGAGACGCGGTCGCAATCTCACGCATCAGTTTGGTCATGCGCAGCACTTCTGTTGCGATTTCGTCCATCGTCTCGCCAGCCTGCTGGGCCAGCTCGCTGCCCTCGTTAACGTGGGTCTGCGAATCACTGATAAGCGATCGGATCTCTTTCGCCGCGTCGGCGCTGCGGCTGGCGAGGTTTCGCACTTCGCCCGCGACGACGGCAAACCCGCGCCCCTGCTCGCCCGCGCGCGCCGCTTCCACGGAGGCGTTAAGCGCCAGAATATTGGTCTGGAAGGCAATACCGTCGATCACGCTCAGGATGTCGGCGATGCGCGCCGAACTGCCGGAGATATCGCGCATTTTTTCAATTACGTAGCAGACCATTTCGCTGCCGTGATCGGCCGTGTCGGACACCGACTTCGCCAGCTGGTGCGCCTGCTCGGCGTTATCGGCGTTGAGCTTCACCGTTGCGGTGATCTGTTCCATGCTGGCCGCCGTCTGCTCCAGCGACGTGGCGGTGGATTCCGTACGCTCGGCAAGATCGCGGTTTCCCAGCGTCAGCTCGCGGCTACCGGTGTCAATTTGCGAGCTGGCATCGCGTACCCGCATAACCGAGTTCATCAGCGACTGCCGCATCTCCTCTATCACCGCATTGAGGCGGTTAAACTCCTGGCTCGCGGGGGCATTCAGCGTATGGGTTAAATCCCCCGCCGCCACGTTCTCCAGCTGAGCGATCGATGCAGAGAGCGGCTTGAGCAGCATATGGCGCAGCACCAGCCACGCGAGCACGATAATGCCCGCCGTCAGCAGCGCTGCGACGATAATCAGGATCAGTACGCGGGTTTTACTCGCCTGCACGGCGCTCACTTCCGCCTGACCACGCGCTTCGCTCCATTTCTGAAACGCCTGCATGTCGTTATCAAACTGCTTCGCCACCGGAATCAGCGTCTTCTCCAGCAGATCGTAATACCCGTCCGCGCTCTGGTCATTCAGGGTTTTCAGCATGGGGTTGATCCCCTGCTGGCTATACGTCGCCAGGCTGGCCGCCACTTTATCGAGCAGCTGTTGTCCCTGCTCGTCAGCCACGCCGCCGTCGATCACGCCTTTCAGCGTTTTCTGGGCCAGGGCAACTTCCTGATTGATGTTTTTTACCGCTTTGGCCGCATCGTCCAGCATGCCGATTTCCATCATGCGGACGGCCTGGCCCGCCTCATTGCGCGCGCGCAGGATCAGCGTATAGCCTGAATTAAGCTGCACCATCTGCTCACCCTGAAGGTGATTAATACGCTGCAGTGAAGAAGAACTCTGTGTGAGGGCATAAATGCCAATGCCGCTGACAATCAGCAGCAGAAGGGTCATAACGGCCAGTAAAGAGAGCAAGCCGGTACGAATCGATAGCGTTTTAAGCATGATATTATTTCCGGTAGCGAGATATTTCTGGGCATAAAAAAAGAGTATCGGCCGCTACCGGAAAATGTTTAGACTTTAAGCAAATTCAGCGTGTTATCGCTCTGTTACCGATGTGTTTACGCGGGTAACAGGCGAGCTTTGACGGTTCTCCCAGAGCACCGTCAGGCCACGCTGCAGGGCAATAAAAATAAACAGCAGAATGCCGATGGCGATCTTCGTCCACCAGGAGCTGAGCGTGCCGTCGAAGTTGATATAGGTTTGTATCAGCCCCTGGATAGCCACGCCGAACAGCGTTCCCAGCACCGTCCCCACCCCGCCGCTGAGCAGCGTGCCGCCAATGACCACAGAAGCAATCGCATCCAGCTCAACGCCCACGCCTGCAAGGGCATAACCCGCCTGGGTATACACCGAGAAGACGATCCCCGCCAGCGTCGCCAGGCCGGTCGAGAGCATATAGATGCGGATGGTGGTACTGCGGGTGGAGATCCCCATCAGGTTTGCCGACGTGGCGTTACCGCCGATGGCGTAAACCTGGTTGCCAAACCGGGTACGGTGGGCGAGGAAGATGCCAATCACCACCACGCCCAGCATCAGCAGCCCCATCGCGCTCAGGCGGCCGCCGCCGGGAATTTTCCACGCCAGGCTGGAGAGCGTGTCGTACACCGGATGGTTAATCGGAATCGACTCTTCCGAGACCAGATAGCTCACCCCGCGCAGGAAGAACATTCCCGCGAGGGTAATGATAAACGCCGGGATTTTTAACGCGTCGATCAGCAACCCCATAAAGGCGCCAAACGCGCAGCCCATCGCCAGCACCAGCGGAAACGCCACCAGCGGAGAGATGCCCCAGAAGCCGATCGCCTTCGCGAGGAACACGCCCGTAAACGCGATCACCGACCCGACGGAGAGATCGATCCCGCCGGAGAGGATCACAAAGGTCATCCCGACGGCGATGATGCCTAAAAAGGCGTTATCGGTCAGTATATTGCAGATCACGCGCGTCGAGGCAAAACCGGGGAACTGCGTCAGACAGTAGAGATACCCCAGCACAAACACACCCAGCGTGATCATCAACGGTAAATTACGTTTTATCATGGCCACGGATCCCCTTAATGATGCTGACAAAGCGCGGCGACTGGACGATCAGCACGCAAAGCACGACCACCGCTTTCACCACCTGGTTGAGTTCCGGCTGAAACCCCGAAAGCAGGATCCCGGTGTTCATTCCCTGAATGATCAGCGCGCCAATCACCGAAAGCAGCAGGTTAAAGCGCCCGCCCATCAGCGACCCGCCGCCGATCACCACCGCGAGGATCGCGTCCAGCTCCAGCCAGAGCCCCGCGTTGTTGGCATCGGCCCCGCGAATATCCGCCGCGACGATGACCCCGGCGATGGCGGCGCAGACGCCGCTCAGCACGTAGGTCAGCATCACCATCAGGCGGGTGTTGACCCCGGCGTTGCGCGCGGCGCGGATGTTGATCCCGACGGCTTCAATGAACATGCCCAGCGCCGTTTTGCGGGTGAAAAGCCAGAAGACAATGAGCGTGACCAGGACAACGATCACCGGCGTCGGGAAGAACAGAAGGTTGCCGCTCCCGATCCACGCCAGGCTCGGCGAGTTAAAGGTGACAATCTGCCCGGAGGTGATCAGCTGCGCCACGCCGCGCCCGGCCACCATTAAAATAAGGGTGGCGACAAAGGGCTGAATTTTCAGCACCGCCACCAGAATGCCGTTCCATAATCCGGCCAGCACGCCGGTGCCTAAGGCCGCCAGCAGTACCACCGGCAGGCTGTGTCCGGACACGGTCATGGAAGCTGCCGTGGCCCCGGCGATGGCCATCACCGCGCCGACGGAGAGGTCAATCCCGCCGGTGGCGATGACCAGCGTCATCCCGATAGCCAGCAGCGCCACCGGCGCGGCACGGTTTAGAATGTCTATCGGGCTGCCAAACAGGCGGCCATCCTGCACGATAATCTGGAAGAAATGCGGCGCGACCAGGCTATCAACCAGCAGAACCACCAGCAGCGCTGCGATTTGCGGCGTGCCGGTTGGCCAGCTGAATCGGCGCTTTGACTCACCGGTTTGCGAAAGCGAACGGGGCATCACGATTTACTCCTTATGCCGCGATGGCATTCATGATCGCCGGAACGGACAGCTTATCCAGCGGGATCTCTGCCACCTGTTTGCGATCGCGCATGATGATGACGCGATCGGCATAGCCCACCAGCTCCTCCAGCTCGGACGAAATAACCAGCAGCGCCAGACCGTCTGCACACAGGGTTTCGATAAGCCGGATAATTTCGGCGTGCGCCCCCACGTCAATGCCGCGGGTCGGTTCGTCGAGGATCAGGAACTGAGGTTTGGTCAGCAGCCAGCGGGAGAGCAGCACCTTCTGCTGGTTGCCGCCGGAGAGGAACTCGATGGGCTGTTCCGCGCTCGGGGTACGAATACCCAGCTGACGGATAAAGCGCTCGGCTATGGCGTTTTGCTCTTTACGGGGGATCGGGCGCAGCCAGCCGCGCTGGGCCTGCAGCGCCAGGATGATATTTTCCCGCACCGAGGCCGCGGCAATAATACCGTCCGTTTTTCGGTCTTCCGGGCAGAAGCCGACGCCCAGGCAGGAGGCCTGATGCGGCGATCGTAAGGTTTGCGGTTTGCCCTTGATCAGCGCGGTGCCGCTGTCCGCCGGCTTGATCCCGAAGATCACCTCGGCGGTTTCGGTCCGGCCGGAGCCCAGCAGGCCCGCCAGCCCGACAATTTCGCCCGGGCGGACTTCCAGATTAAACGGTGAGATCACCCCTTTCTTGCCGTAATCGCTGAACGCGGCGACCGGTTTCTCGCTGAGCAGCGTGCGCCCGGCGCGCTGAAGGGCGTTGGTTTCCAGCTCGCGGCCCAGCATCATTTTCACCAGCTCGATCTGCGGCAGCTCGCGGGTTTCGCGGCAGCCGACAAAGCTGCCGTTGCGCAGCACCGTGATGCGATCGCTTACCTCATATACCTGATCGAGGAAGTGGGTAACGAAGATCAGGCTGACGCCCTGATCGCGCAGCTGGCGCATCAGGGTAAAGAGCATCTCCACTTCCTGGGTATCGAGGCTGGCGGTGGGTTCGTCGAGGATCAGCACCTTTGCCGAGAGATCGATCGCGCGACAAATGGCGACGATCTGCTGCATCGCCACGGAAAAGCGGTTCAGCGGCTCGCGGACGTCGAGGGAGAAGCCGTACGATTCCATCAGCTTTGTCGCCCGCGCCTCCATCTCTTTGCGGCGCAGCAGGCCAAAACGTCGCGGCTCACGGCCAATAAACAGATTATCCGCCACCGACATATTCGGCAGCAGGTTTACTTCCTGGTACACCGTCCCGATCCCCAGCTGTTGGGCATGGGCGGTATTTTTCGGCGAAATGGCGTTGCCTTCCAGCCAGATGGTGCCGCGATCGGCGTGATAAACGCCGGTGAGGGATTTAATCAGCGTCGATTTTCCCGCGCCGTTCTCGCCCTGCAGCGCCATGATCTCACCGCGCCGCAGGCTGAAATCAACGTTATCCAGCGCCTTTACGCCGGGGAAGAATTTGCTTAAGCCCTCTGTGCGGAGGATTTCCTGGTGTTGTTCAGTGGTCATGGTTTTCCCCCTCACCCTGACCCTCTCCCCGGAGGGGAGAG
>NZ_JADBRD010000001.1:47956-61286 GCF_014930495.1 Enterobacter cloacae complex sp. S3
CTCTCCCCTCCGGGGAGAGGGCTGGGGTGAGGGGCGCGGGTCTTAGTAGCCCATATTTTTCTTCTTCTCTAACTCTTCTTTCGCCGTGTCAGGCAGGTAGAGCGTGGACTTGGTGACCGTCACCTTCTCAGGCATCGTGCCGTCTTTCTTGAATTTCTCCAGCGCGTCGAATGCCGGACCCGCCATGTTTGGCGTCAGCTCCACGCTGGCGTTGGCTTCGCCGTCGATCATCGCTTTGTAGATGTCCGGCACGCCGTCGATAGAGCCGGTGAGGATATCTTTGCCCGGCTTCAGGCCCGCTTCTTTAATTGCCTGAATCGCACCGATCACCATGTCATCGTTGTGGGCGTAAACCATGCAGATGTTCTTGCCGTTGTTTTCAGCTTTGATGAAGCTCTCCATGACCTCTTTACCTTTACTGCGCGTAAAGTCGCCGGACTGAGAGCGGATAATCTTGATGTTTGGCGCTTTAGCGATGGCCTCAGCAAAGCCTTTTTTACGGTCGATGGCCACGCTCGCGCCGACAGTGCCCTGCAGCTCAACGACGTTACACGGCTTGCCATCGACCTGTTTCACCAGCCAGTCGCCAATCAATTGCCCTTCCAGCACGTTGTTGGCGGTCACGGTGGTCATATAGAGGGATTTGTCTTTGACGTCGATGGAACGGTCGAGCAGGAAGACAGGGATCTCAGCGTCTTTCGCTTCCTTCAGGACGGGTTCCCAGCCGGTCGCCACGACGGGTGCAATAAAGATGGCATCCACGCCCTGGGCGATAAAGGAGCGCACGGCTTTGATCTGATTCTCTTGTTTTTGCTGACCATCGGCGATTTTCAGGGTAATGCCGCGTTTCTGAGCCTCGCTTTTGGCAACGTTGGTTTCTGCCGCTCGTCAGCCAGATTCAGAGCCGACCTGCGAAAAACCTACGGTTAAGGGAGCGGCCATCGCCATAGACGACATGGCTGCCGAAACTGCTGTGACAAGAAGTAAGCGCTTCCACATATGAGCGTCCTCGTAGGGGTGTTTATTGTTGGTTAAAAGATGTTCTGCGAAATGACTATAGCCCATGAAATATGTAACGAATTGCGTTACATCACACTTCAGAAAAGTGAATAAAACGTTAATCACAAGTTTGTAATCGCTTTCATTTCACCATGAAAAATGCGGCTGAGTTTATGGATTTTTCTGTCATGGAATCGGTCTGAAAAGTGGAGAAAGCGGGGAGAGAAAGCGAAAACAGGCGGAGACATTCAGCGCGAGTTGGCTATAATACCTGCCACTTGTTTACCATCCATTTTAAAGGACACCGACATGAGCTTACTCAACGTCCCAGCGGGTAAAGAACTGCCAGAAGACATCTACGTAGTTATCGAAATCCCGGCTAACGCAGATCCGATCAAATACGAAGTGGACAAAGAGAGCGGCGCCCTGTTCGTAGACCGTTTCATGTCTACCGCGATGTTCTATCCGTGCAACTACGGTTACATCAACCACACCCTGTCTCTGGACGGTGACCCGGTTGACGTGCTGGTCCCAACGCCATACCCACTGGAGCCAGGCTCCGTGATTCGCTGCCGTCCAGTTGGCGTGCTGAAAATGACCGACGAATCCGGTGAAGATGCGAAGCTGGTTGCGGTACCGCACACCAAGCTGAGCAAAGAATACGATCACATCAAAGATGTGAACGACCTGCCAGAGCTGCTGAAAGCGCAGATCACTCACTTCTTCGAGCATTACAAAGACCTCGAAAAAGGCAAGTGGGTTAAAGTTGACGGCTGGGACAACGCAGAAGCGGCGAAAGCAGAAATCATCGCCTCCTTCGAACGCGCTGCTAAGAAGTAATTCTTACTGCTGTTAATGAAGGCCCCGCGAGTCGGGGCTTTTTTATTTCCCTGGTTGAGAGTAGTACAAACTTAACTTTTAAGAATAATCCCATTCCTTTTGTTTTGGATATTAAAAACAAAAAAAAGACTCCCTATCATTTATAGTGGGAGTGGTTGAATAGCCTGGCTGTTCACAACATACTGTCATGATGATCATTAATCCCCATTCATTACAGGATTCATATGTCATCCATTAACATTGATGTTGCCCGCCCAACTGGAATTTATTTTATCATTGAACGGTTGTATTCCCGCGATGGTTATATGCCTTCTATTGGGGAAATCAGCCCCTCTTTGACACAGGTGCACCGTACTGTCATTCAGCTAAAACGCAAGCAGGATATGTTTATGGATGGTGTTAAGGTTACCCCTAAAGATATTACCCTTTGGCAACAGATAAAATATATTACGGGTTCAAAAGTAACGACCAAGGATACAGATGCGTTAGTGTATACGACCGATTTTATCGGCTCCCTTGTTGCCACCACGCCTTTAGGTAATATTGAGCATGAAAATATTCCTCGCTTCCTCACGACAGAGTCTATCCACTCCCTTCCACAGGCGGTGAGTTATGGGCGTGATCCCATCCCACAAGTCCTTCTTTATGGTCGTAAGGATATAGTCTTCTTTATGGATAATGGTGGTAAGGGTACACCAACCGCTATTGCAAAATATAACCACAATACTCGTGACCTTGCCATAATCAAAGATCAGCTAGAAGCCAGTAAAACGATGAAGGAGCTGCTATCTAAGGGAGCAAAATTATGAGTAAGAAAAACCATGTCATAAGCCTATTCGTCCTTATTATTGCCTCCTTTGTCTTTGGCAGAAGTACTTATGTTGAATATCTGTCATGGTACTATGGAAGCGATCATTTAATATTCAGTCAAATAAATAGCGCATTACTATCTGGTTTACTTAACGGACTTTACTTCGCGCTATCATCAAGCATTATTTATGCGTTACTCACTCTATTAAAAACAATTCCCAGAAATATCTTTTTTTCTTGTCTTCTGCAATTCTTTATTAACATAGGGCTATATACGCTTTTTGTTGCAGTAGATAGAGGTTATAGTAAATTGCATACTTTAGGCTCGGGTGCTACTGATATCACCCAAAGCTATTTTTTAGGGGCGTTGCTGATGAGCACACTCCTGACCGTCGCGATCGTGAGCGTTATACATGCTAAGTTTCTTTCTTCAAAGCATAAAGATGGGCTACATAAAGGCGTTTGACTGTTACGGTAAAGACAGTAAATGGCAGTATCTCTGCATCATGACATTCCAGCTTGCCTGGTTTTTGTTTTACTTATGGATCCCTTATCGAAGCGATTATGTGATTCTGCTGTTTTTACTGTTTTTCCTGCCCGTCATTTCAAGCAATACGCGGTGCATAAACTACTATGGCCGTTCACGCGCCTTGTGTTTTTTATGGCTTATTGCCCCGTACATCATGCTGTTCGTTCCTCTGTTTTTAACCCGACGCCGGGATACAGAAGAGAGTTGAAGGAATAAAAAAAACAACGCCACCTCACGGTGGCGTTGTTTTTTTCAGTACTGGTCTCTGTCTAACCAGTTACCGCTTACAATCCGCGTTAACCCTTCGACCGGACGCTGGTAGACGTACATCCACGCACTTCCGTACGGCGTCTGGATCAACTGGCGTGCGTATTCACCGCCCCTGGTGCGCAAGGCATCAAGTTCGGCAAGCGTCGCGTTATCAATACGATAGACTTCACCCTGTACTGTTCCTTCGCCCGGAACCGCGCCTGGATAGTGGCCCAGGCTGTACAACTGGTAGTTCTCGATATTGTAATTCCCCAGCAGCAGGGCATTGGTCATCCAGTGACTGTTGCCTTGCTTGGTTCGTAAACTGCCGTAGACAAATATTCGCATTGCTAAAACTCAAACTGATAGAGCAGATCAAGTGCCTGGTCTACGCCGGACACTGCTTCCAGATATAGCTTGGGCATCAGGCGATAGCGTAACGTGAGAGTTGCCAGTGAGTCAAAGATCCCCACACCATATTTTACCTGCAGACCCGGCAGTACATAGCCGCTGACCACCACCTGCGAGGAGTCACCCACGCCCTGGGTGTCCAGCGCCAGATTGCTTACGCCGAACGTCTCGCCGATTTTACCCACAACCTGCCCACTTTGTGCAACCCCCAGACCCACTAACATCGAGGTCATCGCCGCACTGTCGCTTTGTCCGCTGTTCAGACCTTGTCCACGCAGCAGATAAGAGAGCGCTTCCTGCTGCGACATCGCCGGGTCAGAGAAGATCTCCGCCTTCGGTTCGTCGGCGGAACCGGTGACGCGAACGCCAGCAATGACGTCATCTTCCGTCGCTTCCGGGTTACGAATCGCCTCGATATTCAGCAGGGGCTGATCCGGTGGACCGGAGAACAGCAGCTCGCCTTTGCGCACAATCAGATCCTGACCATAGGCGTGGAAACGCCCTTCAGGAATAGTGATCTGCCCGTTCAGGCCAAGCCCCTGTTTATCCTGCGCGACTTTCAGGTCGCCCGTGAGCCTCGCCTTCAGCCCAAACGCATTCAACCGCACGTTATTTCCCACGTGCACGATGAGGTTACTATTGATCGGTATGCCCGCGCTCTTCTGTTCGACAGGTTTCAGATTTTCATTGAGCATCACTTCATCACTTGAGACGCCGACCGCGCTTTCCGGCACGTCGTGAACCACGATGCGCGCCCACGGCACGTCGACGCGCCCGTCAAGCGTAAAGAGGCTTGGCGTGGCTTCAAAGACCACATCAGGCGAAACGTCCAGGCGCACCATTGGCGGTACGGTGATGCGTACCCGGCTGCCCTTCGCGGCAATACGGGCGCGCCAGTTGTCGAGCTGGCTCCAGTCCGCGTCGCCGCTCAGGTTGATTTGCCCTTGCTGCGTCAATACCGAGCCGCTCAGCGTCGAGCTCATACCGTTGAAGTTCATCGCGATCTGGCTGGGCTGCATGTCAAACGGCATGAAGTTACCGTCGATATCCACGCCGCTGAGCCGCATCTGACCGAACAGCTGCGGGCTTTGCGCGTTGCCGGCCAGCCGCAGGTTAGCGTTCAGCATGCCCTCCGCTTTTTCCCCGCGCGCGAAAATCGGGTTCACCATCGCCAGGTTGAAGTTACGGACGTTGACGTTGCCGCCCAGATTACGCCGTCCCTGCGGATCGGTAATCTGGACCTGCCCGTCCAGCTGACCGTTGTTGGTCAGGCGGATCGTCCACCCCAGCTGCGCGCGATTGTTATGCAGATCGGCACTCAGGTTCAGGGTGTCGAACGCCACCGGCAGCGGCGCGTCGTTGACCTCCTGCGTCACCTTCACGTTACGCCCGGACAGCGTGACGCTGCCCTGCGGCAGTCCCTCTTTGGTGGTGTCCCAGGCCACATCGGCTTTCCCGCTGAAGACGCCGCTGGCCTGGGTCGTATCCGGCATAAACGGCTTCAGCATCGCCAGATCGAAGCGGTTGAGATTGATCTGCGCGCGCCCTTCCGCACCCGCATCGATGGTCTGCGGCACGCACAGCTCCGCATTCGGGTTGGTCCAGCAGTGTGGCCCAATGCTGATCTTCTGCTCGGCGTTGCGGTAGTCGAGGGCAATGGATCGCGAGAGCGCCAGCGGCCCGACCGGCGCATTGAAGCGCGTGTTATCCAGCGTCCCTTTCCAGCGTTCTTCTTTGCGGTCGAAGCTGCCGGTGAGGTGAAGCTGGCCGGAGACCGGCTCGCCCTGCACGCGCAGCTGGAGGTCGTGCTGTTTCTCGTTCCCTTTGGCGTTCAGGGTGACCAGGTTAATGTTCACGTCCGGCTGAGAAATGCGCTCCACGCGCAGGTTCAGGCTACCGCCGATCTGATCGGTGGATTTCACATCCCCTTCCACGCGGACGCGGGCAACGCTCAGCTCCTGCCAGCGCAGGTTATTGGCGGTAATGTCCGCCAGCAGCTGCGGTGCCTCCACCGTACCGCGCACTTTCACGAGACCTTTCGCCATGCCGCCCAGCCCCGGCAGGGCGTTATCCAGATTCGGCGCGTCGATGGTGGCGTCCAGATTGAGATCTTTCACCCCCAGCTCGCCTTTGATATCCGCCGTGTTGCGGCCCAGCGCCACGTGCAGCCCCGGGATAACCCACTGCAGATAGCTGTTGCCTTTCACCGAGCCTTCAACGTTAACCTTGTTCTGCTTCACGTTCCCGGTGAGCTTGATTTCCGGCACGTCCATCTGCCACGTACCGCCGTACAGGCTGCCGCGGGTTTTAATCAGGCCATCCAGCTTCGACGGCCAGTCCGGCACCTCTTTGGCGGTGTTAATGCCCGTCAGCTTCAGCTCGCCGCGCCAGCTGATCGCCTGCTGCCAGTCGAGCAGCGCGGTCAGCTCGGTTTTGCCTTCCAGCGCCGCGACGGTCAGCTTGTCGAGGTTGACCTGCCGTTCGTTGCCCTTCGCATCCAGCGTGATGTTCGCGGGCGGCACGCCCTGTCCCTTCACCGCGGTGCGGAACGAGAGCGCGTAGTCGGTCATCTTGCCGCTCAGCTTCAGCTTCAGATCATCGGCCTGGAACTGCTTTTCGCCGGTGAACGGCCAGTAAAGCTGCTTGCTGACAACCTCCAGATTGAGCGGCAGCCCGGCTTCCGCCAGCTGCGTTTGCGCGCGCAGGACCATGTCCACCGGGCCGGAGAGATTCACCCCGACATCCAGCTTATCGCGCAGCGCACCGCCCACTTTGACCTTCACCTTTTCGCCTTTCAGCGGATCGATGTTGAGGGCACTGTTAAGCGTGATGTCCACCGGCCAGTTGTCGCGCAGCAGGGCATTCCCCGACGCATTCACCGAGCCCTGGTTGGTGTCGATATCCAGCGCGTCGAGCTTCATGTTGCCGTCAATGCTGCTGACTTTCAGCAGCATGTTATAGACCGTCAGATCGGTATCGCCGGTCAGGCGCAGCTGCTCGCCTTTGAACTCCTCGATGTTGAGGTTCAGCGGCAGATGAACGTCGGTCATTTCCGGCAGGACAGGCTTCGAGAAGAGATCTTTCAGCGTTTCGCCCAGCGGCTTTTCTTCCGGCTGCGGGTTCTGGATCTTCGGCTCGACGATCTCTTCCTGCGCCACGTCGGCCACCTTCGGCAACGCGATCAGCAAGCCCTGCAGGGACGTCGGCGTCAGGGTCAGGTTTTTCTCCTGCCAGCGCAGGCCGGAGGTGAAATCCATCACGGACACGGTAGTGTCGTCGATTTTGATATTGACGTTATCGAGCGCGACCCGATAGAGCGCGATCGGGTACGGCGTGGAGAGATTCAGCGGGCCGCTGTCCTCTTCCTCGACCGGCGCAGACTTCGGCATTTTTTTCGAATCTATCGCCACGTTGACGTCTTTAAGCGACAGATCGTTGACGCAGAGCTTGCTGTCGCGCAGGCAGCCCAGCTTCACCGCCAGGTGGAACTCCCCGGCGTTCACCGCCACGCCCGGCTGCTCGTAGCGGATATTCTTCAGACGCAGATCGCGCCATCCGCCCGTTACCTGGCCAATCTCCAGCCCCGGCACCCAGCGGTTCGCAGCGTTAAACAGCAGATGCAGCCCGGTCGTCGTTCCCACCAGAAACGCCACCGTACCGAGCAGCAGCACGATAAAAATCAGCACCCCGAGGCTTATTTTCTTCCATAAACTCATAATTCAGGCCCCAGACCGATGTAAAACTGTAATCCGTGCTCTTCTTTGTCACCGACAGGCACGGCGAAGTCGAGCTTGATGGGCCCGACGGGTGACTGCCAGCGTACGCCCACGCCCGCGCCGGTTTTAAAGTCGCTGCGGCGGATATCGTTCACCGCCTCACCGCCGTCAACAAACATAGCGCCCCACCACTTTCCGCTGACGTTGTACTGATACTCCAGCGATCCGGTCGCCAGTTTTGATGCCCCGGTCAACTGGCCTTTCTCGTTCTCAGGTGAGATCGATTTGTACTTATACCCACGAATGCTGCGGTCGCCCCCGGCGAAGAAGCGCAGATCCGGCGGAACGCGCTCGAAGTCTCCCGTTTCAATCCAGCCGAGATTGCCGCGCATCACAAAGCGGTGTTTGTCGTACAGCGTGCGGATCCAGACGTTTTGCGCCTGAATCACCGAGAAATCCACGTCGGAGCCCCAGGCGGAGTTGGAATAATCAATGGAGTAGCGCTGTGAGTCGCCCCAGGTCGGCATCAGGCCGCCGCGCGAGCGGGTACGGCTGATCATCACGCCCGGATAAAGCAGCATGGTGGTATTGGTGACGTTGGCCTGGGTAAAGTGGTCCAGGCTCCAGCGCAGGTTAATGGCGCGCTGCCAGCCGCTGGAGAGATCCCAGAAGCGGGAGACCGCAAGGGTCGTAGAATCCTGCTTGGTGTCGTTCAAGTCGGTGCGCTTAAAACCGCCCTGCACAAGGTAATATTGCTCAAGCGGGTTTTTCAGCAGCGGCATTTTGTAGCTGAAATCCAGCTGCTGCTCGGGCGCAGAGAGGCTCAGGCTGGTGGTCAGGCTGTGACCGTACGAGTTCATCCACGGCTTTTTCCACGAGGTTCTCACGCGTGGTCCAACATCCGTCGAGTAGCCAACACCAGTCTCAATGGTGTTCTCGGTGCGCGGCGAGACAACGCCATGCAGCGGCAACACCTTCGTTTTGCGAGACTTATCAAATTCCGGTGCGACAACCACGGAGTTAAACCAGCCGGTAGCGGAAAGACGACGGTTCAGTTCCGCCAGGTCTCTCGACTGGTAGTAATCCCCTTTTTTGAACGGCACGAGGTTTTGCAGGTATTCTTCACGAATTTGCGAACCTTCAAACGTCACATCGCCAAAGCGGTAGCGTTCCCCGCTGTCGTAGTCGATATCCCAGAAGGCCTGACGCCGATCCAGCGCAATCCCCAGCTGGCTTTTATTGAACTGGCTGTCGAAGTAGCCCTTACGCAGGGAAACGTTCGTCAGCTCTTTTTTGAAATGGTCGTAGTCACCGTGGTTAAGCACGGTACCGATTTTCGGCCGCGTGCTGAGCAGGTCCAGGTAATCCCGGTCGGTACGCGCCCCGCCGCGCAGGATAACGTTCGTGCCGCCAATCAATACCGGCTCACCCGGCGAAACGCGGGCAATAAGAACCTGGCGCCCCTTCTTTGGCGGCGGGCGAAGATCGAAATCAATGGTGGGTTCGTAATACCCCAGCGCTTTAAGCCCTTCACGGATAGCGTCATCGACGCGCGCGCGAAAACGCCGGTCCGGCGTCACCTCATCACTCTGGATGGTCGACAACTGCGCACGCACGTTTTTTTCCAGCGCCCCGGATAACCCCTCAACCTGCAAACGGACATTCGCCGCGCTGGCAATCCCGCTTGTCAGCAACACACTGACTAAACATAACTGGCGGATTTTTGTCACGTTTTCTCCTGAATATCCCTGTTTCCACCCTGGAAGCAAATGAAGTACCGCTCCGCGGCAAAATACGGCCTGTTGGCCAAAAACCCAAATCACGGGTTGAAAACGGGTGTAACACCCAAATATTTCTTATGATTAAATCTAGACTCATTCAGCGCATTTATTGTGTTCAATTAAACGCTTCGTGACAACCTTAACCGAAACATCGCACCCCGGGAGGCCCCATCGTGAGTTTATTCGACAAAAAGCATCTGGTTTCACAAACTGATGCATTACCGGGACGCAACACCCCTATGCCTGTGGCGACCTTACACGCCGTCAATAACCATTCCATGACCAACGTGCCGGAGGGAATGGAAATCGCCCTGTTCGCCATGGGCTGCTTCTGGGGCGTTGAGCGCCTCTTCTGGCAGCTGCCCGGCGTTTACAGCACGGCGGCTGGCTACACGGGCGGCTACACGCCGAATCCGACCTATCGCGAAGTCTGCTCCGGCGAAACCGGGCATGCGGAAGCGGTACGCGTGGTCTATGACCCTGCAGTCATCAGCTACGAGCAACTCCTGCAGGTCTTCTGGGAAAACCACGACCCGGCGCAGGGCATGCGTCAGGGCAACGACCACGGCACACAGTACCGTTCGGCCATTTATCCGCTCACGCCCGAGCAGGATGCCGCCGCACGCGCCAGCCTTGAGCGTTTCCAGCAGGCCATGCGTGAAGCGGGCGATACGCGCGAGGTGACGACGGAAATCACCACCGCGAAACCGTTCTACTATGCCGAGGACGATCACCAGCAGTATCTGCATAAAAACCCGTACGGCTACTGCGGTATCGGGGGCATCGGCGTCTGCCTGCCGCCACAGCTGGCCTGATTATCAGCCGTTAAATCGTCGCCCGTACCGGACAGCGCCACGCTGTCCGGTCTTTTTTATGCCAAATTGTGACCTCTGGCAGATTTACATCTCTTTACGCTATACTACCCGCTGAAATAATCGGCTCAACGCTACGAGCTGATTTTCAATGTGTTTTCACACAAATGGTATCAACTCCCCTTCTGAGGATCTGGCGAGAAGCCGGATAAACTATGTTAAACAGCCATTTTGAATCCACTTTACTGGGGCAGTATGTCAGTGTTGGTGCGAGTTTGATGGAATTTGGACCTTAGCTATAACTATTGAAAAGATCAAGATATTATGATTAAAGTACGGGTCGGTAGAAGATATAATTTTCTTACTTTTCAAGGGAAGAAACCTGATGAGTTATCCCAAAAAACATCATTACATCCCTGCGTGCTATCTGAAAGGCTTTACCAATCAGGGTAAAAGGACATCTTTATTCTGGGCATTTCCAAAAAATAAGCCTGGATTTAAACATGGTACAAACCCTAATGATGCATGTGTGAGCAATAATTATTATAAATTAGAAGAAAATATACATCCGTTCCTAATTGAAGAATGGTACGGTAATACAGTCGAGACACGTATAGGTGAGTTTTTAGAGACCATAGATACGAGTAAAGGAATTAATTCCGAAGATGAAGGTTTAATCTGGTTGTTATCGTCTTTATTTTTAAGAAATTCACAACATAGAAATAATATCGAAACACCTCTAAGACAAGAACGAAAAATAGTCGAATCAATGAAAAAAGATCTTAATCAAAGGAATGTTACCTTAGGCATGTCAGTGAGGGATTACATTATCGATGATATTATTGAATATGAACTCAAACAAACCAAAATTGCCTCTTATTACCTCCCTCAATTCAATTACTCACTAATCAAAGCACCAAATAAAATTAATACCATCACAAGTGACTCACCTTTTATTTTATCTCATAATCGATTGCAAACATTTGGATTAGCTACTCCAGGGTCAATGATATTAGCCCCGTTAAATAAAAATACATTTCTTTTTGGATGTAAAGAAATGAAATTAAGTCCAATTCATAACGCAACAGATAAAACAATCGCAGATTTAAACACAATGATAATGCTTTCCTCGAATGAAAAGTGTTTTTCTAATAACGATCATTTTTTCATACTTGATGCACAAGATAATATCGCAAGGTATCCATGATCAATTTATAATCTGAAGAACACGCATTAACTATAAATTTATATATGTAAACATATCACTTGGCAACCATATGAGTACTCCCATTCAAAACTGGTAGCCGATTAATGCTAAAAAATGACGCACCACTAATTTCTATAAAATTCAGCTTTACATATAACTTCAAAATACGAGACAATTACAAAAAGTAACGATTTTGAGAGGAATTATGAATAGTTATGATTTTTCCAGACTAAATGATAAAGACTTTGAAGACCTGGTAATTGATCTAATTAAAATTGAAATGCCTGGTACTAATATAGAAAGATTTATGCCTGGAAGAGATAGCGGTATGGATGGTAGATTTTATATAGGTGGGAATAAGGTCATTATCCAAAGCAAACATTATGTTAACTCAAGCTACTCTGCTTTAATTAATAATTTGAAAAAAGAAGCAGCAAAGGTTGCAAGAATCAATCCTTCACGTTATATATTGGCTATCGGAAAAGGATTAACAGATGTTAGAAAGAATGAGATAATCAGTATATTTGGAAGTAGATATCTCCGGAGTGATGATATATTTTCAATTGAAGATATAACACATAAATTATCTCAATATAAAAATATCGAACGTAAGTACTATAAGCTCTGGCTTAACAGCACTTCTTTTTTAACATCAATATTGCATAATGACATTATTGGAAAAAGTAGTCATATTCTTGAGCAAATAAAAATAAATTCAGAAAAATACGTAGAAACACGAGATTTCGCCACAGCTAAGAATAAAATTGAACATTTCAACACTCTTATAATTACCGGCGAGCCAGGTGTTGGAAAAACAACTCTTGCGGAACAATTATGTCTTAATTATATATTAGAAGGATATCAGTTAGTTTATATAGAAAGCGACATAGAGGAAGGTGACAAAATCATTGAGCCAGATACAAAACAACTTTTCCTTTATGATGATTTTCTTGGAAGAAACTATTTAGAAGCATTAAGAAACAAAGAGGATTCAAAGATAGTTAGATTTATAAATAGAATCCGTTTCAAACCCGAAAAAAAATTAATTCTTACCTCCAGAACGACTATACTAAATCAAGGAAAAGCATCAAGTGAATTATTTTTTATTAATAACACTGAAAAGCATGAATATGAGATTGAGGTAAAAAACCTTGATATAATAGATAAAGCTAAAGTTCTTTATAATCACTTGTGGTTTAGAGAACTGCCAGACGAATTCAAAGAGTGCATTTGGAAAGAAAAAAGATATAGAAAAATAATTTCGCATAAAAATTATAACCCCCGGTTAATTTCATTCATTACAGATTATGATAAAGTTTCGCATCTTGAGCCAGAACATTACTGGGAATATATAGTTGAGAGTTTAGACAATCCCACAGCTATTTGGGATTATATGCTTACGAAACAAGTACCTAAATGTGTATTTTATTTAACTTATCTTGTATCGCTAAATAACGGAAAAATATCTGAAAAGGAGCTAAGTGAGAATTATGATAATTTATTAGAAATAATAAATTTCGATCGCTCACGAAATGATTATCTTGATTTTAAATCCTGCATATTACATGCAGTTAAATCAACATTACAACGCAAATTGGAGGAAGGCAAAGACGCGATATACGATGTGCTAAACCCATCAATTTCTGATTATTTAATTGCTAAAATAAATGATAACCTATCGCTTATACCATCATTTTTCTTAGCACTCTCATCTATACAATCACTTAACAATTTAAACACATTACTAAATAAAAAAATTGCACCAAATGCTGCGAACAAAATCGCAGATACCTTATTAAGTAACATTCATAGCAACAAAACTGAAGACTATATCATTGAACTTATTGAATTAATGATATCTAATAATAATTTATCACATAGTGTTAAATTAAAAGCAGCAAGGATTTTAAATACAAATACCCTCCCCTTAAGCAAATATTTTACAAAATATAATTATAGGATTGCAAAAATAATTA
>NZ_JADBRD010000010.1:0-146058 GCF_014930495.1 Enterobacter cloacae complex sp. S3
ACGAGTCTGAGGCATTGGGCCATCAGTCGCAGCAACAACCAGGATCGCGCCGTCCATCTGCGCAGCACCGGTGATCATGTTTTTAACATAGTCGGCGTGGCCTGGGCAGTCTACGTGTGCGTAGTGGCGAGTCGGGGTGTCGTACTCAACGTGAGAGGTGTTGATGGTGATACCACGAGCTTTTTCTTCTGGTGCGTTATCGATCTGGTCGAATGCACGAGCAGAACCACCGTAGGTTTTTGCCAGAACGGTAGTGATTGCAGCGGTCAGCGTTGTTTTACCATGGTCAACGTGGCCGATAGTACCGACGTTAACGTGCGGTTTTGTACGTTCAAACTTTTCTTTAGACATCGATTGTCCCTCTAAGACACGGATAAATCGGTGATATCACCACATCAACCAGGCGAAATGCCTGAATTGTTGAATACAGTAAAATTGAAACAGAGAGAAACGGGAAGGAGAAGTGAAGTGGTGCTGATACCCAGAGTCGAACTGGGGACCTCACCCTTACCAAGGGTGCGCTCTACCAACTGAGCCATATCAGCACGTATTGGAGCGGGCAGCGGGAATCGAACCCGCATCATCAGCTTGGAAGGCTGAGGTAATAGCCATTATACGATGCCCGCATCCTGAAACTCGGCTACCCAGTTCTTTCTGTAACAAAAAAAGAGATTTCTCTCTTTTTCAGTTTGAGCTGGCTAATTTTTCCAACCAGCTCCGGCGGCATTTACGCTGCCAGAAAGTGGTGGTGGGGGAAGGATTCGAACCTTCGAAGTCGATGACGGCAGATTTACAGTCTGCTCCCTTTGGCCGCTCGGGAACCCCACCGGACTTGATGGTGCCGACTACCGGAATCGAACTGGTGACCTACTGATTACAAGTCAGTTGCTCTACCTACTGAGCTAAGTCGGCATCAAGTAGCGCGCATTCTATGGATACCTGCGCGGTCATGCAACTAAAAATTTGCATAAAACGTTCTTTCGCTCACATTTTATGCGAACAGCGTATCGGACGCTGTAAAAGTAGTCATTTGAGGTCAAATATTCAACATATCATCGTGATTTGCACCGTATTCACCGTAGCGTGACGGCTTCCGCGTAACGCAGCGCTTTCCATCTTTTTTCTTATTATTCCCGTCATCTGGTGTTAACCTCCTGCCCATTGTCCAAAATTAACTGTGTGATGAGCCACGATCCGGCAGTGTGATGCTGGCTCACTGAAGCATGCTTATGAGCAAAAAAGAGCAAACGTTAATGACGCCTTATCTTCACTTTAACCGCAGCCAGTGGGCTGCCCTGCGTGATTCCGTCCCTATGACGCTGACGGAAGGTGAAATCGCACGGTTAAAAGGGATAAACGAAGATCTGTCCCTGGAAGAGGTGGCAGAAATTTATCTCCCCCTCTCTCGCTTGCTTAACTTCTATATCAGCTCGAACCTGCGTCGTCAGGCCGTGCTGGAGCAGTTTCTCGGGACGAACGGTCAACGCATTCCTTATATCATTAGTATCGCAGGCAGCGTGGCCGTGGGTAAAAGTACCACCGCGCGCGTCCTGCAGGCGCTGTTGAGCCGCTGGCCGGAACACCGCAGCGTGGAGCTGATCACCACCGACGGCTTCCTGCACCCGAACGAGGTGTTAAAAGAACGTGGGCTGATGAAGAAGAAAGGTTTCCCGCTTTCTTATGATATGCACCGTCTGGTGAAATTTGTCTCTGACCTGAAATCCGGCGTGCCGCACGTGACTGCGCCAGTCTATTCGCACCTGATCTACGATCGCATCCCGGGTGGGGATAAAACCGTGGTCCAGCCGGACATCCTGATTCTGGAAGGTCTGAACGTGCTGCAAAGCGGGATGGACTATCCTCACGACCCGCATCACGTATTCGTCTCGGATTTCGTCGATTTCTCTATTTATGTCGATGCGCCGGAAGACCTGCTGCAAAACTGGTACATCAACCGCTTCCTGAAGTTCCGCGAGGGGGCGTTCACTGACCCGGATTCCTATTTCCACCACTATGCTCAGCTTTCTGAAGAGGAAGCGATCGGCGTGGCGACGGGGCTGTGGAATGAGATCAACTACGTGAACCTCAAAGAGAACATCCTGCCGACGCGCGAGCGTGCAAGCCTGATCCTCACCAAGAGCGAGAAGCACGCCGTCGACCAGATTCGCCTGCGGAAATAATCAAGCAGACATAAAAAAACCGGCTTAGCGCCGGTTTTTTTCGTTATGCCTGTGGCTTCTCGCCATTTTCATCCTGATCGACCGCGAAGCAGGCAACCAGCTGGCCGCCATAATCCTTCAGCTGCGGCTGGAGCTGGGTACATGGGCCAAAGCGGCGACTGCAGCGGGCGTTGAATGCACATCCCGGAGGCGGATTCAGCGGGCTTGGCAGTTCCCCCGTCAGCTTAATACGCTCACGACGATCGTCCGGGTTCAGACGCGGCGTCGCAGACAGCAGCGCCTGGGTATACGGGTGACGAGGGTTATTAAAGATCTGGTCTTTAGTCCCCTTCTCCACGCAGCGCCCCAGGTACATCACCATCACTTCATCGGCAATATGCTCCACCACCGACAGGTCGTGGGAGATGAACACGTAAGAGAGCCCCAGCTCCTGCTGGAGATCCATCATCAGGTTCAGCACCTGCGCACGCACGGATACGTCGAGCGCGGAGACCGGCTCATCGGCAATCACCACGTCCGGGTCGAGCATCAGCCCGCGGGCGATAGCGATACGCTGACGCTGGCCGCCGGAGAACATGTGCGGATAGCGATCGTAATGCTCGGTTTTGAGGCCGACCTTCGCCATCATCGCCAGCGCTTTTTCACGGCGCTGCTCTTTGCTCAGATTACTGTTGATCAGCAGCGGCTCTTCCAGAATCTGCCCCACTTTTTTACGCGGGTTCAAAGAACCGTACGGGTTCTGGAACACAATCTGGATTTTCTGGCGGCGCAGCTTCTGCGCCTGCGGATCGTGCTTGAGCAGATCCTGCCCCTGATAATAGAGCTCCCCGCCGGTCGGCACTTCAATCATCGTCAGCAGACGGCCCAGCGTGGATTTGCCGCAGCCTGACTCCCCCACCACCGCCAGCGTTTTACCGCGTTCGAGGTTAAAGGAGACGCCGTCCAGCGCTTTCACCAGGCGTTCAGGGGCAAACAGCCCCTTCTTCACCGGGTAGTATTTTTTTAGATCGATGGCCTGCAACAACGGTTGTTGCGTGGTGGCCTGTTGCGTACTCATAGTGTTGGCCTCCCGGCATCATCGAGTGGGTAGTGGCATTTCGACTGACGGCCGTCAGCAAGCTGGTTCAGCTCTGGCTCTTCTGCCCGGCATTTGTCCGTTGCATACGGGCAGCGCGGATTGAGCAGACAGCCCTGCGGACGGTCATATTTACCCGGTACCACACCCGGCAGCGATGCCAGACGCGCTTTGTCCTGAGCAAACTCCGGCAGCGCGCGTAAAAGCGCCTGGGTATACGGATGACGCGGCGCGCGGAAAATATCGTGTGAATTCCCGGTCTCGACCACCTGGCCGGCATACATCACGATGATTTTGTGCGCGGCTTCGGCCACCAACGCCAGATCGTGCGTAATCAGCACCAGCGCCATATTCTCTTTCTGCTGCAGCTCCAGCAGCAGTTCGATGATTTGCGCCTGAATGGTCACATCCAGCGCCGTCGTCGGTTCATCCGCAATCAGCAGTTTTGGTCGACAGGCAATCGCCATCGCGATCATCACGCGCTGGCTCATCCCACCGGAGAGCTGGTGCGGGTAAACGTCCAGACGTGATGCCGGGTCAGGAATCCCCACCTGGTTCAGCAGGTCGATCGCGCGCTGACGACGGGTTTTCTTATTCCCGCCCTGATGCACCTTAATCGCTTCCATAATCTGGAAACCAACGGTGTAGCAAGGGTTCAGGCTGGTCATGGGATCCTGGAAAATCATCGCCACTTCGGCGCCCACCAGTTGGCGGCGCTGTTTTTCAGAAATGCGCTTCAGATCCTGACCGTTGAACTGCAGGTTTTCCGCCATCACGCGGCCCGGGTAATCAATCAGCCCCATGATCGCCAGTGAGCTCACTGACTTACCGGAACCGGACTCCCCGACAATGCCAACCACTTCGCCCTGATTTACGCTGTAGCTGATGCGGTCCACGGCGCGAAACGGGGTGCCTTCGTCGCCGAAGTGCACCGATAATTTATCTACATTTAATAACGCCATCTCGTGCCTCTTACTGCTTCAGTTTGGGATCAAGCGCATCACGCAGGCCATCACCCATCAGGTTAAATGCCAGCACCGTCAGCAGGATTGCCAGACCCGGGAAGGTGACAACCCACCAGGCGCTTTGTGCGAACTGCAACACGTCGGAGAGCATGGTGCCCCACTCCGGTGTTGGCGGCTGCGCACCCATGCCCAGGAAGCCAAGAGCGGCCATATCAAGAATGGCGTTAGAGAAACCGAGCGACGCCTGAACAATCAGCGGCGCCAGGCAGTTAGGGAAGATATTCACGAACATCTGGCGCATCGCACCGGCACCCGCCACGCGAGAGGCGGTGACGTAATCGCGGTTCACTTCCACCAGCACCGCCGCACGGGTTAAACGCACGTAGTGAGGGAGCGCCACGAAGGTCAATGCCAGCGCGGCATTGCCTATCGACGGGCCGAAGATTGCCACCAGCACCAGCGCCAGCAGCAGGCTTGGCAGCGCCAGCATGATGTCGACGATACGCATGATGATGTTATCAACGATGCCGCCGAAGTAACCGGCAACCAGGCCGAGTACAACGCCCATGATCAGCGACAGCACAACAACGAGACAGCCGACCAGCAGCGACAGGCGCGCGCCGTACATCAGACGCGACAGCACGTCGCGGCCCACGTCATCGGTACCCAGCAGGTGCGTCAGGCTACCGCCATCCTGCCACGCAGGAGGCGCGAGCAGCGCATCGCGGAACTGGTCCGCCGGATTATACGGTGCGAGGAAGTTCGCAAACACCGCAATCAGGATCATGATTACGACATACACCAGCCCTACCACCGCGCCTTTATTGCGCTTGAAGTAGTGCCAGAATTCCTGCAGCGGCGTCATAGGAACCGGTGCAGCGACCACTTTATTTTGAGTGACTTGTGACATGATGGTCCCTTACTTCTTATGACGAATACGCGGGTTCACCACGCCGTACAGCAAATCGACCAGCAGGTTGACGAGGATAATCATCGTCGCGACCAGCAGTACACCGCCCTGCACAACCGGATAGTCACGGCGTTGCAGCGCGTCAATCAGCCAGCGTCCAAGGCCCGGCCAGGAGAAGATGGTTTCGGTCAGGATCGCCCCCGCCAGCAACGTCCCCACCTGAAGGCCGATAACGGTCACCACCGGCAGCATGGCATTACGCAGCGCATGGACGATGATGACGCGCATACGCGTCAGGCCCTTGGCGCGCGCGGTGCGGATATAATCCTCACCCAGCACTTCCAGCATCGATGAACGGGTCATTCGCACGATCACCGCCAGAGGAATGGTGCCCAGCACCATGGCAGGCAGGATCATGTGCGCCACGGCATCAATGAAGTTGCCCTCTTCGCCCCAGATAGCCGTATCGATCAGCATAAATCCGGTGAGCGGGTTGGAGTCATCAAGGAAGACCATATCACTGACGCGCCCGGAGACCGGTGTCAGGTTAAGCTGCACCGATACCAGCATGATCAGCATCATGCCCCACCAGAAGATAGGCATGGAGTAGCCGGTCAGCGCCAGGCCCACGGCGGTGTGGTCAAAAATAGAGCCACGCTTGACGGCAGCCAGTACCCCAACAGGAATACCCACCGCAGTGGCGAAAATCATGGCGCAGACGCCAAGCTCCAGCGTCGCTTTAAAACGCGGCACGAACTCGTCCCACACCGGAAGACGGCTTTTCAGCGAAATCCCTAAATCACCGTGCAATACGCCCCAGATATAGTGGAGGTACTGCTGCCACATCGGCTTATCGAGACCGAGTTCCGCCAGCAGCTGTGCATGGCGCTCAGGGGAAATACCACGCTCGCCCGCCATAATCATTACCGGGTCGCCGGGGATCATATGGACGAAGGCAAAAGTGAGAAGGGTGATACCGATAAACGTGGGGATAACAAGTCCCAGACGTCGGAGGATGAACTGCAACATAACCCGGATTCTCTCTGATGACGCACGACCAGTGGCGTGACGTCTGTATTGCTCACAAATGTAAATTCCCTCTCCTGGCGGGAGAGGGTTAGGGTGAAGGGCGTGCATGCATCCCCTCACCCCTGCCCTCTCCCAGAGGGAGAGGGAGAACACCCTACTTATTATTCAACAGATACGTTTTCGAAGTGGTGTTTGCCCAGTGGATCAACCACGTAGCCCTTCACTTCTTTACGCACTGGCTCGTACACGGTGGAGTGAGCAACAATCAGCGCCGGAGCCTGATCGTGCATAACAACCTGAGCCTGCTTGTACAGTTCAATACGTTTGTTGTGATCGTCGGTCGCACGCGCCGGCTGGATCAGGTCTTCAAACGGCTTGTAGCACCAGCGAGAGTAGTTAGAACCGTCTTTCGCCGCCGCGCAGCTGAACAGGGTGGCGAAGAAGTTGTCCGGATCCCCGTTATCACCGGTCCAGCCCATCATTACCGCCTGGTGCTCACCCGCTTTGGCGCGCTTCAGGTACTCGCCCCACTCGTAGGTCACAATCTTGGCCTGAACGCCAACTTTAGCCCAGTCAGCCTGAACCATTTCCGCCATACGGCGTGCGTTCGGGTTGTACGGACGCTGTACCGGCATCGCCCACAGCTCAACGGTAAAGCCTTTATCCTGGCCCGCTTCTTTCAGCAGCGCTTTCGCTTTCTCAGGATCGTAGGTGTAGTCTTTAACGTCGTCGTTATAACCCCACATGGTTGGTGGGATCAGGTTTTTGGCAGCAACGCCAGCGCCCTGGTAAACCGCCTTGATGATCGCTTCTTTGTTCACCGCGTAGGTCAGCGCCTGACGCACTTTCACGTCATCAAACGGTTTCTTCTCGGTGTTGAAGGAGAGATAGCCCACGTTCAGGCCAGCCTGCTCCAGCAGGTTGATGTTCTTGTCCTGCTTCATGCGGGCGATGTCAGCCGGGTTCGGGTACGGCATTACCTGGCATTCGTTTTTCTGCAGTTTTGCATAACGCACTGACGCATCAGGCGTGATGGAGAAGACCAGACGGTCGATCTGCGGCTTGGTGCCCCAATAGCCTTCGAACGCTTTATACAGAATGCGGGAGTCTTTCTGGTACTGCAGCAGCTGGAATGGACCGGTACCGATTGGGTTCAGGTCGACTTTTTCCGGCGTACCGGCTTTCAGCATGTTGTCCGCGTACTCTTTGGACAGAATTGAAGCGAAGTCCATGGCCAGGTCAGCCAGGAATGGCGCTTCCGGACGCGTCAACACGAACTGAACCGTTTTATCATCCACTTTTTTCACTTCAGCGATCAGGTCTGGCAGACCCATCCCTTCGAAGTATTCATAGCTGCCGCCAGACACTTTGTGGTACGGGTTCTGAGCGTTTTTCTGACGGTCGAAGGAGAACACAACGTCGTCGGCGTTAAAGTCGCGCGTTGGTTTGAATTCTTTGCTGTCCTGCCACTTCACGCCCTGGCGCAGGTGGAAGGTATAGGTTTTGCCGTCTTCGCTGACGTCCCACTTCTCGGCCAGACCCGGAATCACTTCCGTGGTACCGGTTTTGAATTCAACCAGACGGTTATAGATCGGTACAGAGCTTGCGTCGTAAGTCGTACCAGAGGTAAAGAGCTGTGGGTTAAAGCCTTCCGGCGAGCCTTCAGAACAGTAAACCAGGGTTTTTGCCTGTACGCTTGCTGCCACGGTCATAGCCACCAGGCTCAGACCAAGCTTCAGCATCCCTGACTTCTTCAAGGAAATACTCATTATTCTGCTCCAATGTGATGTTTTGCTTTGTTGTGTTACGCCGCCAGACCTTTATTTATTTTTTACCCGGTCCGGTCGGTGATGCCCGAAGGCTTTAAAGGGATGGAGAATCCTTTCAGAAGAGCGTTTGAGTTGCAGCGCAGATCGTCCCTGAAATGCCCCTCATGCCCTACAATCTGTCAACAGAATGTGAAAACGTCAATACAGGTGACGGGGATTTACGCTGAGTGTGAGAAACCGCAAACAAAGATTAAAAAAACTATGCATGCCAGTTTTCAGCAGGGAAATTTATGCTACTCGCTATCTTGCAGCACAAGTCTCTTCATATTTCGCAACAATCAGTGATTAACTTTTATTCAGAATGGGTAAATTTTCTTGCAGAATGGTGATTATCTGAGCACTAAATACCGCGAACGTTAAAACGCACAGCGAAAAATGCTGAGGTTATCCATAAGCAACGCGAAAAAAGATCAATCTATATATAAAAAAATACAATGGATTATGTCACAAAATCGTTAACAGGCAGGGAGAAGCAGGCCTAAGGGGCGTTTTGGATACTCTGACGGGATAAGATCATAATGCAAAAAGGGCTAACCTTGCGGTTAGCCCTTTTCAGAATGTGGTCGGCGAGAGAGGATTCGAACCTCCGACCCACTGGTCCCAAACCAGTTGCGCTACCAAGCTGCGCTACTCGCCGAATGCGGAGCGCATCTTACTGCTGAGGTGCGCCCCCGTCAATCCCTTATTTTCAAAAAGCCATTCAACTGGCGATATTCTCGCCAGGGCAGCTACTGCGCGGCTTTTACGCTGTTATCAGGGAGTTTACACCAGTTGTTGTTTTCGTTAATCCCACCATTCGGTGAGGTATAGCCGAGACAACCCATAATGGTGTCGTACAGCTCAACGTGACGGCGCGGCACCTTCATCTCCGCCTCTTTTTTCAGCTGAGCAAACATCTTCGCCTTCTCCGGATTTTCAAGATACTTATCCGACATCCACATGATCATCGGCACGCGGAACTGCTCCGGCGGTGCCAGCTTGCGCGGCGTACCGTGCAGGTGCTCTTTCTCGTTGATGGATTCACCGTGGTCTGCCGCGTAAATCACAATCGCTTTTTTATCGCGCAGCTGGTCGATCACCCGGCTCAGGAAGGTATCCACGTACAGCACCGAGTTGTCGTAGGCGTTGATCAGCTCCTGCTTGCTGCAGTCTTTATTAATGCCCACGCACTCAGGCTGCCACTTCGCAAAATCACGCGTGTAGCGCTGGTAATAGCTGTAATGCGACCCTTTGGTATGCAGAATAACCAGATGCTTGCCCTGCGGATGGTTCTTGAGGGACTGCGACATCTCTTCCAGCAGCAGCATGTCGTCGACGTTTTTACCGCGGTTACGCGGTTCGGCGCCAATCTGCTCGCGGTACGCAATGTTATCTGCCAGCGTGTTGGTGTAGAACCACATCTCACTTTGCATGGCGAACAGGTCAGAGCTAAACCCAAGCTGCTTCAGCACGGCAAACACGTTCTGCTCTTTCAGCGTGCGTTGCGGGTTATCGCTTGCACCGCCTTCACGCACAAACATACAGCGCAGCGAGAGCTTGGTTGCAGTATCGCAGGAGTAGCCACGGTAAGCCACCAGGTTTTTCTCCTGCGCCAGCTTTGGCGTGGTATCCCGGTTATAGCCGAGAATACCCATATGATCCCAGCGCGTCGTTTCACCGATGACGAAGACGACGTACGTATCATCAATCCCGTCGGCTGGCGGCTGGTAGGTGAATTTTTTCAGTGGATTAATCAGCGATTTCACATCACTGGATTCGTCCGCCTGCGCCCAGGCATACAGACCTAACGCTGACAGCCAGTTAGAGGGCAAATAGGAGTTTGCCACCACGCCGCCATAGCTTGGCATATCCACGCCCGTCGCTTTTTCGACGCGTTTTTGCTGCGTTTCCATCAGGCGGATTGGCGCCCATACCAGCAGTCCGGCCAGCAGGACAACGACGATATTGCGGATCCGCTGTCCACGGGTGCGCAGCTGGCGTAGCAGCGTATAGCGGCACGTATTGTTCCAGATAAAGAACAGCGGTATCAGACAGGTTAAAACTGTCCAGACGATAAAGCCTTTCCCTACCACCTCTTTCGAGAGATCGATATCCGTGGTCATCACCGAGGCAACGATACCGTACCCAATGACCACGTTCATAAAGGTCATGTAATAGCTTGCGGCGGCGGAAATAATCACCACCAGCGAGGCCAAAATTTGCCAGGTACGTCGGCCAAAAAGGGACAGCAGGCGTAAGAGGAAGAAGGTAGCGAGGACGGAGCCGAACACTTCAATGGCGGCAAAAATACCATTACTCACGGTAAGGTGTTCAAAATAACCTTCCACTCTTCTGAACAGTACCGCGCCATTCAGAAATAATCCGATATAGACAGCCAGCATCAGACACAATCTTTGCTGGGTAAGAGACCTAATGTATTTCATGCAAACAACCCTGGGGGAAGGGGTATAAAAACCCGACGAATCTCAAAGAGAAAGCGGACAGAGTACGTAAATGCGTAAGGAAGCGTTATTAGAAACGTCTACAAGCGCGATAAGTAGACCACAGCGGGAGAGAAAAGTGGCAGCAGAGAGTGTGATCGGTATAAATTTTTACAAAATATCGAGACGGGAAGCGTCTCGCATAAAGAAAAAAGAGGCCACAGAGGCCTCTTTCATACAGCTTACGCGTGCGCTTCTTTGAATACTTCACGCTGCGGCTGGCGAATCGTGGTCGAGAGCGCCAGCGAGATAATCAGCAAGGCAAATATGACGCAGAAGGTCACGTAGAACCCGCCGAACAGAGAGGCAATCAGCGAGCCGCAGATACTGCCGATCCCGAAGCCAAGATAGATAACGCCGTAGTTTTTCGCCAGATTGTTCAGGCCAAAGAACTCGCTTACCAGTGACGGGAAGACGGTAATCGTGCCGCCGAAGTTAAAGGCCACGCAGGCAATCGCCGCAAAGAAGGTGGCTTCATTCAGCGGAGCGAACAGCAGCGCCGCCATGCCGACCAGCGAAACCACCTGCCCAATCGTAATCACACGGATACGGGCAATTTTGTCAGACAGAATACCGAGCACCAGACGACCGGAGAGGTTGGCAATGGAGATGACCGTCACCGCATTCGCCGCCGTGGCCGCATCCAGCTTCACCATCCCCTGTGCGATATCCTTCGCCACGCCGATGACATACAGTCCGCTCATGCAGGCCGTCAGGAACATCACCGCCAGCATCCAGTACTGCGGTTTACGCATGGACTGCGCGAGGGTGAAGTCGTTCTCCACCACGCCGTTAACGGATTTGACCTCCTGCTGCGGTGCATCGGTCATCAGCGTGGCACCGAACAGAATCATCACCAGCACGATTGCGCCCCAGATCATAAAGGTGTTTTCGAGGCCAACGGACGCCAGCAGATGGGAGTCGATAAATTTGAACCCGAGGCTGCCCAGGCCATAAGAGCCGATGGCGAACGCGGATATTAAGCCTTTACGCTCCGGGAACCACTTCACGCAGTTCGACAGGGTCAGCAGGTAACCTGCGCCATCGGCCAGACCCACCAGCACGCCGGCGCTCAGCCACAGCATCATCAGGTTGCTGGAATGCGCCGTCAGGAAAAAGCCCAAACCCAGCAGAATGCCGGACGCCATGGTCACACGCTTCACCCCAAAACGCTCCTGCAGCTTGCCCGCGACGGAAGACGAAATCGCCAGCCCCAGGCTCAGCAGACCAAAGGAGAACGCAACCTGGCTGACCGGTGCGCCGAGTTTGTCGGAAAGCGCGCTGTTAAACAGGCTCCAGGTATAGACCGATCCCAGCGCAAACTGGGTGACGATGGTGCCAAAGAGCGTGAGCCAGCGCGTGCGGTTATAAGTTGATGTGTTCATGGCAGTTGTCCTGCAGGAGAAATTAAGGAAGTTCGCTGAGGACAACGATAAACAAAACCTTAATACGCCTGGGGTAAAACGGCATGAAATGCAGGCGGAACGGAATGAAATGCCTGGAAACGGGAATGAATGGCCTGGCCCGGGCATAAAGCGACAGCGTGTTAGTATCCGCTATCGCTGTAAAGCCCGTGGTTGTTGTATTCGAGATGTTATCGTAACGTTTAAAAAAGTAACAACTCTAGAAATTTGCGCTAACGCCGAGGGTGTATAAAAACTCCTCACCGGTGGTGGTGTGCTCCCCCTGAGCCAGCGACGCATAGGCCGCGACGTGCGTATTAAAAGGAATATCCGTTCCCACGGTGACGTCCATCCAGCTACCGTTTTGGGCAGGGGCTGGCGTTTGCGGCATGCCAAACTGCGATTTCCACTGGTTTTCACCAAACTGCTGGTTATAGCTAATCTGCGCCCACGGACGGAGATCGCCGTACTGGGTATTCACGCGCCACCCCAGCGTGCTGACGCTGGCATGCCAGAGCGGGTCGGTGATTGCCTGCGTCGACGCGCTATCACCAAACTCGTTGATCATCATGGGAGCCGTGCCGTCGTATCGCCACGCCACCACCGGACCGGTGGTGATACGCGCTGAAACCGGAAAATTCCAGCCCACGCTCATCGCCCCCTCCGGCGTGCTGCCAGACGGTATATTCAGGGCAAGACCCGGCGCGTTTTGCGAAGACTGAATACGCTCAGCCAGAATATCCTCATAACGCGGTTGGTGATCCGCGTCCCATGTATAGCGTTCCGCCGTATTATTTTGGGCGTCTGAAACGATATATTCCTGTTGCCAGGCAGACGCTGTATTACAAAAAAACAGGCAGGCTGAAATCCCCACCAGGCCAGAAGCAGCATGGCGACCACTGATTTTTTTTATCATCATCAACACGACCCCAGAGAGAGCCGAATTCGGCGATATTTGTCGTTATTCAGGAAGAGCTTATAACCCTTGTATTAACTATTGTCTTTATAGTAAACACGTCAAGCCAGTCAGAATGAAAATTTTGCGAAATCAGTATCAATAAGGGAGATGACGGATGGAACGTTGCGGTTGGGTGAGCCAGGATCAGCTTTATATCGACTATCACGATCGGGAATGGGGCGTGCCGGAAACGGATGGCAAAAAACTCTTTGAGATGATCTGTCTGGAGGGCCAGCAGGCGGGGTTGTCCTGGATTACGGTACTGAAGAAACGCGAAAACTACCGCAACGCCTTCCACCAGTTCGATCCTGTCGCCGTCGCTGCGATGACCGATGAAGACGTGGAACGCCTGGTGCAGGACGCCGGCATCATCCGTCATCGCGGTAAGATCCAGGCCATCATCGGTAACGCACGCGCTTACCTGGCGATGGAACAAAACGGCGAATCGTTCTCAGATTTTGTCTGGACGTTTGTGAACAACGATCCGCAGGTCACCCAAGCCGCCACGCTCGCGGAAATCCCGGCCTCTACCCCGGCCTCGGATGCGCTCTCGAAGGCCCTGAAAAAACGCGGCTTTAAGTTTGTCGGTTCCACCATCTGCTACGCCTTTATGCAGGCCTGTGGCCTGGTCAACGACCACGTTACCGGCTGCTTCTGTCATCCGGGAGGCCATCATGATCCGCAAATGGCAAAGTGAGAATACCGCGCCGCTTTTGAGCCTGTGGCTTGAAAGCACCACGGAAGCGCATCCGTTTATCGAGCCGGGTTACTGGAAAGAGAACGAGGCCATGGTGCGGGACGTTTACCTGCCGTCGGCGGAAACCTGGGTCTGGGAACAGGATGGCGAGCCATACGGATTTATCAGCGTGATGCAGTCTCAGTTTGTCGGCGCGCTGTTTGTCGCACCGTCATGCATCGGGAAAGGCATCGGGCGCGCGCTGCTGAACCATGTTCAACAGCGCTTCCCGCATTTAACCCTGGAGGTGTACCAGAAAAATGTGCGGGCGGTGAATTTCTACCATGCTCAGGGCTTTCGCATTGAAGACAGCGCCTGGCAGGATGATACTCAGCACCCGACGTGGATCATGAGCTGGCAGGCGGATCAAACGCCGTTAAGGTAAGCTCGGGTCCCTGATATTTTTCTACCCAGGCCAGCGCCGTGTTCCCTGCGCAGCCATTCCCCAGCTTCGAGCTGGGGAGATCTTTGGTCAGCACGTTAACCGCCCCGTTTTTACAGATCCCTCCCTCGGCGGGCTCAAGGTCGGGCCATGCGCCTTGATGAATGCAGATCACGCCCGGTTTAATCCCGTCGCTCACCACCGCCCCTGCCAGCACCTGCCCGCGCGAGTTCCAGACGCGCACCACGTCGCCGTCCGTAATCCCCCGGGCTTTCGCATCGAGGGTATTCAGCGTGACCGGCTCTCGCCCGGCGACCGCATACTGCTCGCGCAGAGAAGTATAGTTAAGCTGGCTGTGCAGGCGGTGCGCGGGATGCGCTGACAACACCTGCAGCTGTTCCGGCTGGGCGTTGCCGTGCCACTCGTCCGGCTCGAGCCACATAGGGTGTGGCGGGCAATCGGCATAGCCAAAGCTGGCGATGCGCTCACTATAAATCACGATCTTTCCGCTCTCGGTTTTCAGCGGGTGGCTCTCCGGGTCGCGGCGGAAATCGGCAAAACGGACAAACTTCGCGTTCTGTTCGCTCTCCGGCATCTCGACGATCTGGTTCGCTTCCCAGAATTCGGCAAATGGCGGAAGCGTCACGCCCTGCGCCGCGCCACGCTGGCCGGCAATCTGGTAGAAGGTTTCCAGCCATTGCAGATCGCTTTTCCCTTCGGTAAAACGCTCGCGACCGCCCGCTTCCCACAGCTCGCTCAGTTCAGCAAACACGTCAAAATCATCACGCGCTTCGTCTCGCGGGGCCACTACGCGCTTCATCGGGACCATATGCTGGTTGCTGTAGTCGCCGGTCATAGTGAGATCGTTACGCTCAAACGAGGTGGTCGCTGGCAGGACAATATCTGCATGCTTAGCCGAGCCGGTCCAGAAGCACTCGGAAATCACCACCAGCTCCGGCTTCTGCCAGGCGCGGATCAGGCGGTTGGTATCCTGATGGTGCGTGAAGTTCGACCCGCCCGCCCACCAGACAAATTTAATGTCCGGGAAGTGGCGGTCCAGACCGTTGTGCTGATAGAAACCGCCCGGGTTTTCCAGGGCTTCAACAATACGCGCCACCGGTATTTTATCCACGGCATCGACGCCGCCCTGCACCGAGCCTTGCAGAGACGCCAGCACCGCCGCTTTACGCGTCGGGTTACCGCCGTTTGCAAAGTGATAGGAGAGACCAAAACCCCCGCCCGGCGTGCCGATCTGCCCAAGCATTGCGGCAAGCGTTACCAGCATCCAGTGTTTTTGCTCGCCAAACTGTTGACGCTGCATTCCCCAGCCGGACATTAACATCGTGGCATTTTTATGGAACAACGCCGCCAGTTCGCGGATTTTCTCCGCAGGAACGCCGCAAATCTCTGCCGCCCACTCTGCCGTTTTCGCCACCCCATCGGATTGACCCGTCAGGTAGTCGGCAAATTTATCGAAACCGGTGGTACAGCGCGTCAGGAATTCAACATCGTGCCAGCCGTTTTCGACCAGCGTATGGGCGATCCCCAGCATCATCGCCACGTCGGTGCCCATATGGGGAGCAATCCACTCGGCGCTGTCGCCGAAGAAATCCATGGTTTCAGAGCGCATTGGGTCAATGCAGATGATGCGCTTGCCGCTTTTGCGCAGCGCGTCGAAATACCCAATCCCCTGCTCGTCGCTGGCATTCCAGGCAATTTTCAGCGTATTGAGCGGGTTGGCGCTCCAGAGCACCACCACGTCGGTATGCGCCAGCACCAGCGGCCAGCTGGTCTGCTGCTGGTACACTTCGTTCCCCCCTACGACGTACGGCATGATCGCCTGCGCCGCGCCGGTGGAGTAATCCCCCAGATGGCCGGTATAGCCTCCCGCCAGGCTCATGTAGCGCTGCAGCAGCGTCGAGGCCTTGTGCAGCACGCCGTTAGAACGCCAGCCGTAGGAGCCGGCAAAAATGGACGACGGTCCGTAAGTGTCGCGAATGCGCTTATGCTGGGCGTGGATCAGCGCCAGCGCGTCATCCCAGCTCACGCGAACAAACTCATCCTGACCGCGGATCCCCTGCGGTTTATCCGGCGAGGCCAGAAAACCTTTACGCACCATCGGCCAGCGCACGCGCGTGTTGCTGTGCACCTGATCGCGAACGACGGTCTGTAACGAGTTGGGATGTTGGGTTGGTAGTGCCCCGCGGGACGACAGAACATTTTCGCCATCGGTTTCGACCAGTATCGGCCCCCAGTGGGCGGCGGTCAGAATGGTTTTCGTTGAGGTGCTCAAGCGTGCGCTCCTGGTTGCGTGCAGGTTTACGGCCTTCTTTCTGAGGCAGTTTATGGTTTGTCACAAATTTCAGAGTTATACCCGGAATTTTCTCCGTATCCGGACGTCATAATCAACTGCCACGCTCGCCGTGGCAAAGAATAAAAAGGATTAAGGAAAGAAGATGAAAAAACGCGTACTCGTTATTGCCGCTCTGGTGAGCGGTGCACTGGCTGTTTCTGGCTGCACAACTAACCCTTACACCGGTGAGCGTGAAGCGGGTAAATCCGGCATTGGCGCGGGTATCGGCTCGCTGGTCGGCGCAGGCGTGGGGGCGCTCTCCTCCTCCAAGAAAGACCGCGGTAAAGGCGCGCTGATTGGCGCAGCGGCGGGCGCGGCACTGGGTGGCGGCGTCGGCTATTACATGGACGTGCAGGAAGCGAAGCTGCGCGACAAAATGAAGGGAACCGGCGTGAGCGTGACGCGCAGCGGCGATAACATCATCCTGAATATGCCGAACAACGTGACCTTCGACAGCAGCAGCGCAACGCTGAAACCCGCGGGCGCGAACACGCTGACCGGCGTGGCGATGGTGCTGAAAGAGTACAACAAGACCGCCGTGAACGTGATGGGCTACACCGACAGCACCGGCAGCCAGGATCTGAACATGCGTCTGTCCCAGCAGCGCGCCGATGCCGTAGCCAGCTCGCTGATCACCCAGGGCGTTGAAGCCAACCGCATCCGCACCAGCGGCATGGGCCCTGCCAACCCTATCGCCAGCAACAGCACGGCGGAAGGCAAAGCGCAGAACCGCCGCGTTGAGATTACGTTAAGCCCAATTCAGTAGGTAAAAGCAAAACGGCAACGCTCGTTGCCGTTTTTAGTGGTGGCACCCTCTCCCGTGGGAGAGGGTTGGGGTGAGGGCACCAGACCGCACCCTCCGGTAAGCGCAGCGCCACCGGGCAAATTACTTGATTCGTCTGATTTTCCCGTTAAGGTATTCTCACTAAATTCAGGGAAATCAGCGATGAGCAAACCAGCCCGGGCCACCATTAGCGACGTTGCGAAAGCCGCCAAAACCGGTAAAACCAGTATTTCACGCTACCTTAACGGCGAGAAACACCTGCTGTCCGACGCATTGCTGGCGCGTATTGAACAGGCCATTGCCGATCTCGACTACCGTCCCAGCCTCATGGCGCGCGGGCTCAAACGCGGCCGCACCCGCCTTATCGGGCTTATTATCGCCGATATCACCAACCCCTATTCCGTTAACGTGCTCAGCGGTATTGAAGCCGCCTGTCGCGAGAAGGGCTTCACGCCGCTGGTCTGTAATACCAACAACGAAGTCGATCAGGAGCTGCATTACCTCGATCTGCTGCGCAGCTACCAGGTCGAAGGGATTGTGGTGAACGCGGTGGGCATGCGGGAAGAGGGTTTAAACCGCCTGCAGCAATCCTCCCTGCCCATGGTCCTCATCGACCGTAAAATCCCGGAATTTGCCTGCGATGTGGTCGGGCTGGATAACACCCAGGCCGCCACGACCGCCACCGAACATCTGATCGAACAGGGCTTCGAGGCCATTCTGTTTCTGAGTGAACCGTTAGGGATGGTCAATACCCGTCGCGAGCGCCTGAGCGCATTTCGCACCACGCTGGAGCGATATCCCGGCGTGATCGCCGAAAATGCCGAAACGCCGCTTCACGAAGCCGACCAACTTGATAACACCCTGCGCCAGTTCCACACGCGCCATCGCGGGATGCGCAAAGCCGTTATCTCCGCAAACGGGGCGCTGACGCTTCAGGTCGCCCGCTCGCTCAAGCGCATTGGCCTGCACTGGGGCAGCGATATCGGTCTGCTGGGGTTTGATGAACTGGAGTGGGCGGAGCTGGCGGGCGTCGGCATTACGACCCTCAAACAGCCCACCTGGCAGATTGGCTATGCTGCTGTTGAACAAGTGGTTCGTCGTATTGAAGGCACCAGCGATGCCGTTCGCGAGCAGGTCTTCTCCGGCGAGCTGATCGTTCGCGGCTCCACGGCGCGTTAATTTTCCCTTGTGATACCGATCATAAATTCGACATCCTGACCTTTTCTTTGGAACCGGTTCCATCTAGCGTAATAGTATTGTTATGTTGCGATGGAGTCCGAAGATGGGCAGGAAAATTATGGTGGTCACCGCCGCGTACGGTGCGGAACAGGTGCGACAGGCAGGCGGTCAGCGGGCGATGCTTCCCGTGATTGCAGGCGCAGGGGCAGACGGCGTGGAGATCCGCCGGGAACTGTTCAGCAGCGAAGAGCTGCTGACGCTGCCTGCGCTGGGAGAATCCATTGAGCTGCTCGGCCTGCTGGCGTGCTACTCCGCCCCCGCCGCCCTGTTTATGCCCGACGGCACCCTCAACCCGGATCTGACCCGCTATCTCTCTGAGGCCAGCACCCTGAACGCCCTGTGGCTGAAGGTTTCCCTGGGCCATTTCCGCGACGCGCAGCCTCTCGACGCCCTGCGTAGCCTGCTGAACGCAAGCGGCATGGCGCTGGTCGTGGAGAACGATCAGACCGACTGTGGACAGCTCGCGCCGATGCAGCGCTTCCAGGCCGCCTGTCGGGAAATGGCATTGCCCGTCACGCTGACCTTCGACATGGGCAACTGGCTGTGGGTCGGTGATTCCCCCGAAGAGGCCGCGCGTAATCTGGCCCCTGCGGTGAGCTATATCCACGTGAAAGCCGCCGTGCCGCATAAAGATAACTTCCGCGCCGTGGCGCCGGACCACGCTGATGCGCGCTGGCTGGATCTGCTTGGCCAGCTGCCTGCCGATGCCCCGCGCGGTATCGAGTTCCCGCTGGAAGGGACGGATTTAACCGCCGTTACCCGCCATTACGTCAACCTGCTGCGCGAGGAGTAAGCCATGCACAAGACGCTGGATGTCATCACGATCGGCGAGGCCATGGCGATGTTTGTCGCCACCGAAACGGGCGAGCTGAGCGCGGTAGAGCACTTTATCAAACGCGTGGCGGGCGCAGAGCTGAACGTCGCGACCGGCCTGGCGCGTCTCGGCCTGAACGTGGGCTGGGTCAGCCGCGTGGGGGACGACAGCTTTGGCCATTTCGTTCTCGACTCGCTGAAAAAAGAGGGTATTGATGCCGCAGGCGTCACCCTCGACGGACGCTTCCCTACCGGCTTTCAGCTTAAATCAATGGTCGAAAATGGAACCGATCCCATCGTGGAGTATTTCCGTAAGGGATCGGCCGCAAGCCACCTCTCAGTGGCGGATTACCACGCCGACTATTTCGCCTCCGCGCGCCATCTGCACCTCAGCGGCGTGGCGGCAGCGCTGTCTGCCAGCTCGTATGAACTGCTGGATCACGCGGCAGCCACTCTGAAAGCCCAGGGAAAAACGATCTCTTTCGATCCGAACCTGCGCCCGGTGCTGTGGAAAAGCGAAGCGGAAATGGTCGAGAAGCTCAACCGTCTGGCGTTCAGAGCGGACTGGGTTCTGCCGGGCCTGAAAGAAGGGATGATCCTGACCGGCGAAAGCACACCGGAAGGCATTGCCGATTTCTACCTGAATAAAGGAGTAAAAGCGGTGGTGCTGAAGACCGGCGCCGATGGCGCATGGTTTAAGACGGCCGACGGCGAACAGGGCGCGGTCGCGGCGGTCAAGGTTGAGAACGTGGTCGACACCGTCGGCGCGGGCGACGGTTTTGCCGTGGGCGTGATTAGCGCCCTACTGGAAGGCAAAACGCTGCTGCAGGCCGTGGCGCGAGGCAACAAGATTGGCTCGTTGGCCATCCAGGTGCAGGGCGACAGCGAAGGATTACCAACGCGAGCAGAGCTTAACGAATAAACATCCCCCTCACCCTAACCCTCTCCCCAGAGGGGCGAGGGAATGACTTGCTCCCTCTGGGAAGAGGGCCGGGGTGAGGGGCATAAATCGCACTCAGCAAAACAAGCCACCGTGTACCCTACAGACAACGGCGGTAACAACCTCAACAACAGAGGCAAGCCTATGAACAGTTCGACCAATGCAGTAAAACGCTGGTGGTACATCATGCCAATCGTGTTTATCACGTACAGCCTGGCATACCTTGACCGTGCCAACTTCAGCTTCGCGTCCGCGGCGGGGATTACAGAGGACCTTGGCATCACCAAAGGTATTTCCTCCCTGCTGGGTGCCCTTTTCTTCCTGGGCTACTTCTTCTTCCAGATCCCCGGCGCGATTTACGCGGAACGCCGCAGCGTGCGTAAGCTGATCTTCGTCTGTCTGATCCTGTGGGGCGCCTGCGCGTCACTGACCGGCGTGGTGAACAATATTCCTGCCCTGGCCGCCATTCGCTTTATCCTCGGCGTCGTTGAGGCGGCGGTCATGCCGGCGATGCTGATCTACATCAGCAACTGGTTTACCAAATCTGAACGCTCGCGCGCGAATACCTTCCTGATCCTCGGTAACCCGGTGACGGTGCTGTGGATGTCGGTGGTGTCTGGCTACCTGATCCAGTCCTTCGGCTGGCGCGAGATGTTTATCATCGAAGGGGTTCCGGCAGTGATCTGGGCATTCTGCTGGTGGGTGCTGGTAAAAGATAAACCTGCCCAGGCGAAATGGCTTTCCGAAGATGAAAAAGCGGCGCTGCAGGCGCAGCTGGATAAAGAACAGCAAGGTCTGAAGGCGGTACGCAACTACGGTGAAGCCTTCCGCTCGCGTAACGTGATCCTGCTCTGCGCGCAGTACTTTACCTGGAGCATTGGCGTGTACGGCTTTGTGCTGTGGCTGCCGTCGATTATCCGCAGCGGCGGCGAAAACCTCGGCATGGTAGAAGTGGGCTGGCTCTCTTCCGTACCGTATCTGGCCGCGACCATCGCCATGATCGTCGTCTCCTGGGCGTCGGACAAGCTGCAGAACCGAAAATTGTTTGTCTGGCCGCTGCTGCTGATCGCTGCTTTTGCCTTTATCGGCTCGTGGGCCGTGGGTGCAAATCACTTCTGGGCCTCTTATACCCTGCTGGTGGTCGCCGGTGCCGCCATGTATGCCCCGTATGGTCCGTTCTTTGCCATCATCCCGGAAATGCTGCCGCGTAACGTCGCGGGTGGCGCGATGGCGCTGATTAACAGTATGGGTGCGCTGGGGTCGTTCTGCGGCTCCTGGTTCGTCGGCTACCTGAACGGTGCCACCGGCAGCCCGTCCGCATCGTACATCTTTATGGGGGTGGCGCTTTTCGCCTCCGTGTGGCTTACTCTGATTGTTAAGCCTGCTAATAATCAACAACACCCTGTCGGCGCACGCCACGCCTGAATCCTTAAAAATCAATGGAGATTAGCATGAAGCCGTCCGTCATTTTGTACAAAGCACTGCCGGAAGATCTGCAGAAACGCCTTGAAGAACACTTCACCGTCACGCTGGTGAAGAACCTGAGCCCGGAAACCGTGGCGCAGCACGCCGAAGCGTTCGCCAGCGCCGAAGGCCTGCTGGGTTCAAGCGAGAAAGTGGATGTCGCCCTGCTGGAGAAAATGCCGAAGCTTCGTGCTACCTCTACCGTTTCCGTGGGTTACGACAATTTCGATGTGGATGCCCTTAACGCCCGCAAGATCCTGCTGATGCACACCCCCCATGCCCTGACGGAAACCGTGGCCGATACGCTGATGGCGCTGGTACTCACCACGGCCCGTCGCGTGGTGGAAGTGGCCGAGCGCGTGAAAGCGGGCGAATGGACAAAAAGCATTGGACCGGACTGGTTCGGCGTGGACGTTAACGGCAAAACGCTGGGCATTGTTGGCATGGGGCGCATTGGGCTGGCACTGGCGCAGCGCGCGCATTTTGGTTTTAACATGCCGATTCTGTATAACGCGCGCCGTCATCACAGTGAAGCCGAAGAACGCTTCAACGCCCGCTACTGCGAGCTGGATACTCTGCTGCAGGAAGCCGATTTTGTTTGTCTGGTTCTGCCGCTGACGGACGAAACGCGTCATCTGATTGGCAAATCCGCATTTGAAAAAATGAAGAAATCCGCCATTTTCATCAACGCGGGTCGTGGCCCGGTGGTAGATGAGAAGGCGCTGATTGAAGCCCTGCAGAACGGTGAGATCCATGCCGCAGGTCTGGACGTGTTTGAACAGGAGCCGCTGCCGGTGGACTCCCCGCTGCTGACAATGCCAAACGTCGTCGCCCTGCCCCACATCGGCTCAGCCACCCATGAGACGCGCTACAACATGGCGGCCACTGCGGTCGATAACCTTATCGCCGCCCTAAGCGGAAAGGTGGAGATAAACTGCGTGAACCCGCAGGTGCAACAATAGAAATGAAAAAACCCGCCAGAAGGCGGGTTTTTGAATTTTGTGCTACTGGGTTGGAAGCTTACAGGCTTACAACGTTACCAGCTGCTGGGCCTTTAGCGCCGCTTTCGATGGTGAAGGACACTTTCTGACCTTCGTCCAGAGATTTGTAGCCATCGTTCTGGATAGCAGAGAAGTGTACGAACACGTCTTTAGAGCCATCGTCAGGAGTGATGAAGCCGAAACCTTTATCAGCGTTGAACCATTTTACCAGACCAGTCATTTTAGCAGACATAGAAATTACCTTATTAACAAATATATTGAGCCTTCCGGCTTGATGGATTGCGTTACAGATTTTTAAGCGATGAAGGAAGGGTCACAACGAAGGGTATCTATGGATAACAATCTGGACTGCTTTACTAAACTGCTTTAGGTCTGTGTAACAAACCGACGGGGATAGTTATACCGATGTGGTAGAAGAATGACAAGCGTTATTTTCGATAAGCATAAAAAAAACCCCGCCAGGCGCGGGGTTTTTTCGGTTTATTCTGTGGCCGTGACAGCGGCACTCCAGGCTTGGCTAAAGGCCTGATGCTGGGAGGCCAGCGGCCCAATCAGCGTATTGTACTGGCTTGCCTGCTGCGAGGTCGGGAACTGAATGCCGTTGGCAACAAAGCTCACCTGAGTATCCTGCTGGGCAATAAAGTCGCCCACCTGAACCAGCTGCTGCGTGAAGATTTGCGCGGCCGGAATCAGCGGTTGCAGCGCTTCAGACGGTTTCGTCACCACTTTCTCATATACTTTGTCGAAGACAGGTTTGAGATCGTCACCCTGCTTCAGCGCAGAACGTGAAGCGTCAGCCTGCATTTTCGCATTCTGCAACTGCTGGCTCAGCACGCCAAGCGCACCGTTGGACTGGCGAAGCGGTTCACGCTGCGTCATATAATCCTGCGGAACGCGAATGGCGTTCACGCTATCCACTACCGGACGGATACCGGAATCCATCGCCTGGCTCACCTGCTGTGAATAACCATAAAGAATGGCGTAATCGGACACGAAGGGGCCAAACTGTTTTTTCTGATCCGCAGTCAGCGTCGGCAACCGCTCGCCGCTGCGCATCACTGTATTCTGCAGAAAATCGATAAACGCTTTGCGCTGATCGCCTTCTTTATCAAAACACCCACTCAGGCTAACAACCATCAACAACGCCGCAATAGGCGCAAACCAGCGAGAGCAGGACTTTCCTGTCGCCATTTTATTACTCCTTTCACCCAAAAAAGCGCACACCGGCACACGCGTGCCCGACGCTGACAAGGATAGTCCAGGTCAGCCTTGCAAGATACTCTTTTCATGCAAAACGGCTATTGCCGATTTATTTCTTACCATTTACAAAAAAATACCTGCCGAAGCCGACATATGACTAATCAGGTAATTAGCATAACTATCCATATCGCTGAATCGGGTAAAGCGATCGTTATCGCACGATTAATCACACCCGTGACGATCCTGGGTTCGTATTAGGGACTATTCTTAACTGGCTCTCTGATGTTCTTGATCACGATGTGAGATTTAAGAGGAGTCCTCAATGGAATATAAAGATCCTGAGTTTGAACTGCTGAGCAGTCTGGAACAGATCATTTTTAAAGACGTACCGCAGGCGATTACCCTGCAACAAAAATCCAATCCCTTTACAGAATATGAGCAATTGCGCAAAGGGACAGGACTGAAAACGGAAGAATTCGCCAGAGCGATGGGTGTCAGCGTGGCTATGGTGCAGGAGTGGGAGTCAAAACGTGAGAAACCCACCCCAACCGAGTTAAGGCTGATGCGCCTGATTCAGGCCAACCCTGCACTCAGCAAACAGATAGCGTAGTGAAGATTGAATGCCCCCGCCTTTGCGGGGGCTTGTGTTTTAAAGGCTCTCGCAACGCCAGCCCGCCTCTTCCCATACCCATTCATGCGTTAACGCTAAGCCTCTTAGAAAAGCCTCATCGTGCGATACCACCAGCAGAGCCCCGGGGAAACTGGACAGCGCCGCTTCAATGGCCTGGACCGAGGCTAAATCCAGATGGTTGGTCGGTTCATCCAGCAGCAGAAGCTGCGTGGCCTCCGCACGCCACAGCACGCATGCCAGGGCGGCCTTAAGACGCTCGCCGCCGCTGAGCTCCGCCAGCGGGAGCGTAACTTTGTCGGCCCCTAGTTGAAGCTGCGCCAGACGGGTTCGCAATACCCCCTCTTCCAGAGGCGTATGACTCAGGTTGAAATGCGTCATGACCGACTGTGAAAGATCGAGCCGGGAAAGATGTTGATCAAGATAAGCGCAGCTGACTGAAACCTTACAGGTACCCGAACGGGGGGCTATCTCGCCGAGGAGGATTTTTAACAGCGTCGATTTTCCGCAGCCGTTCGGTCCCTTTAACGCCACGCGCATCGGTCCGTCCATCCGCCAGTTGAGCGGAGGAACAGGCGCATGCGGCAGCACCAGATCCTCCAGCACCAGCACCTGCTTCCCCTCCGGGATCTGGCTCCCCGGCAGGGTGAACATTACCGGGCTATCTTCCTCAACGCGTTCACGCGCCTTATTTACCGCGGCGTTGAGGGCATCATTTTGCTCGCTGTGCTGTTTTTTCCAGGCGCCGATCCGCTCCTTTGCCGCGCCTTTATATTTGACCCGCTCGAACGACGCGATATTCAGGGTATCGACGGTGCGCAATGTCTTTGCCGAACGCCGCTGACTGTCATCATGCTCTTTTTGCATGCGTGCCCGAGTGCGTTTGCGCTCGGTTGCAGCATGTTCCAGCGACGCGCGGGCCGCCTGCTGTTCGGCATCGCGCTGGGTTTGATAATCCGCATAATTCCCGCCGTAGCTGCGCAGACCCGAGGCGCTCAGTTCAAGGATACGCGGCACCTGCTCCAGAAGTTCGCGGTCATGGGAAGCCACCAGCACGCCGCCCTGAAAACGGCTGAGCTGGTCGTAGAACCACGTCCGGCCCTGTCGGTCCAGATGGTTAGTGGGCTCGTCCAGCAGCATGAAATCGGCTTCAGCCGTAAACACCCCGCACAGCAGGGCGCGAATGCGCTCGCCGCCGCTGAGCTCACCGGCGGGTTTATCCGGGTCAAACGGCGGGAGATTCGCATTGATAAAGGCTTCGCTCAGACGCTCGGCGACATCCCAGCGGCCGTCGAGCGTGTCCAGATCGTCAGGCTGATAATCGCCGCTGTCGATGCGCTTACGCGCCGCAAAAATAGCGTCATACCCGAGCAGTTCAGCAAGCGTCGTCTGCGGAGAAATGACGTGCTGCTGCGCCACATAGACATGCGAGCTAAAGCGTTCAATATGACCGGTAGCCGGTTCGTCCAACCCCGCCAGCAGACGCAACAGACGCGTTTTCCCGCTGCCGTTACGGCCAACCAGCGCGCACAGGGAGGGTTCCAGCGTGAGATTCAGCGGACCAAAAAGGGTATCGCCCGTCGGAAACTGACAGGTGACCTGATGCAAAATAAAAGAAGGGGACTGCGCAAAATGAGCCATAAGCACTCCTGAATGAAATCAAAACATCCCCTGCCGACGCGGTGGCGTTTAGCAAGGATCGAAATTCATCAGTCGTGTTTGTTCATTTTTGGGGGGCGCTCCAGCGCGAGAAAGTTAACGCGTTAAGGATAGCGGTAATGTGTTGAAGGTTTCAAGGTTAAATTTTGGACGACTTATACTCCCTCTCCCTTTGGGCTGAGGGATCCCCACCAAATATTGCCTGCACAGACGGCCCCCTCTCCCTTGAGGGAGAGGGCTGGGGTGAGGGGGAACATACGGCTGTGGGGGTTGTTCCTTGCTACTCTGTAACGACATGGCCTGTGAACGTGCCAGGGCGGCTCAATCGCCACCGCCATGGCGTCGCTGTAAAACCTCTACCCGCAGTATGCTTCTCATTACGGTAATTTTGCGAGCCTCTTTCCAGAAATGGTAATATCCTCAGCAACATAGCTCAAAACTGTTGCCGCCTGTTTTGATGAGCAGTAAGTTCTCTTCGCATCTGCAAAATCAGGTGCCGGGATTGGAACCCTGAATCACTTCACTGGCGACACAGGCTCTGTGTCGTACGGCCTGTTGCATCTCAATGGCGGGCCGGACAGGGGCGCTGCAAAGCGCGCTGGTGTCAGTGAGGCCAGTCGTTCCAACCTTGTTCGGTTCCGCCACCAGCGAGCCTGGAACCTCCCGTGGCGGAAGATATACCACTCACTGAGGTTATTTTATGTCATTGATTAACTCTTTAATCACCCTGCCCTTCAACCATGCCACCGACTTCACCGAACTGGCGGATAACTGCGAACGTTTTACCGACGCACTGGTCGATTGCGAAGAACCCGCCCCAAAAATGGCCCTTTACGGCAGACTTTATGCCTGTCTGAATCTTCTGCAACCCACGCTTCTGGATCCTGTTCCGGACGCTTTAAAAGCCAGCCTGACCGTGAAGGAACTCCCGTCATGCGTTCCGGCTTTCGAACCCGAATGCGATCAGCTGGGGCGCTACTGTCAGGAGCTTACGCAGATGCTGATGAACGGCTCACTGCCGCGACAATCTGAAATCGTGATGGAAGATTTGCTGTGCGAGCTGGTCAGCTACTTTGCCGATACGCTGAAGGCACCGCGCTGGCTGCAGACAGACGAAGGCACAATCGCGATCGGCTAAACCTGCCGGATGGCGCTGCGCTTATCCGGCCTACAAAAGACCCATAAAAAAACCCGCCGAAGCGGGTTTTTAGCATGTGTAACAGCGGCACATCACTGCAGCAGCGAAATATCCGCTACGCGCAGGAACAGCTCGCGAAGTTTCTCGAGCATGGAGAGACGGTTAATACGCAGTTCTTTATCTTCTACGTTCACCATCACTTTCTCGAAGAAGGCGTCGATAACGTCACGCAGCTCGGCCAGCTCCACCAGCGCTTCCTGGTAGCGACCTTCCGCGAAGTACGGCTCGAGCTTGTCGCGCAGCACCACAACCTGCATCGCCAGAGCGATCTCTTCCGGCTCTTTCAGGGTTGCGGCGTTCACACGCTCGTTCAGCGTCTCGTCGGATTTCGCCAGAATGTTGGATACGCGCTTGTTGGCCGCGGCCAGGGCAGATGCCGCTTCCAGCGTACGGAAGTGGGAAACCGCCTTCATACGCGCATCGAAATCAGCCGGACGGGTTGGACGACGCGCCAGCACCGCCTGAATGGTGTCAACGGTGTAACCTTCGTCCTGATACCATGCGCGGAAACGACCGAGCATAAAGTCGATCACGTCATCCACAACCTTCGCGTTGGTCAGCTTGTCACCGTACAGACGCACCGCTTCTTCGGTCAGGGTCTGCAGATCGAGGTTCAGGTTCTTCTCAACGATGATACGCAGCACGCCCAGCGCGGCACGACGCAGCGCAAACGGATCTTTGTCGCCTTTCGGATGCTGACCGATACCAAAGATACCCGCCAGGGTGTCCATCTTATCGGCAATTGCGACGGCACATGCAACCGGGTTGGACGGCAGTTCGTCACCCGCAAAGCGCGGCTGATACTGCTCGTTCAGGGCGACGGCCACGTCTTCCGCTTCGCCATCGTGACGCGCGTAGTGCATGCCCATCACGCCCTGGGTGTCGGTAAATTCGAACACCATGTTAGTCATCAGGTCGCACTTGGACAGCAGGCCTGCACGCGTCGCGTGGTTGACGTCTGCACCGATTTCACGGGCAATCCAGCCGGACAGTTCCGCAATACGGTCGGTCTTGTCGCGCAGCGTACCCAGCTGCTGCTGGAACAGCACGGTCTGCAGGCGCGGGAGATGATCTTCCAGACGCTTTTTACGGTCGGTATTGAAGAAGAACTCCGCATCTGCCAGACGTGGACGCACCACCTTCTCGTTACCGGAGATAATCTGGATCGGATCTTTCGATTCGATGTTCGCCACGAAGATGAAGTTTGGCAGCAGCTTGCCGTCGTTGGCATAGACCGGGAAGTACTTCTGGTCACCCTTCATGGTGTATACCAGCGCTTCAGCCGGAACGGCCAGGAATTTCTCTTCGAACTTCGCCGTCAGCACAACTGGCCATTCAACCAGAGAGGTGACTTCTTCCAGCAGGCTGTCGCTCAGGTCTGCGTTACCGCCAATCTTGCGCGCCGCGTCTTCCGCGTCCGCTTTGATTTTGGCTTTACGCTGCTCGTAGTCGGCAATGACCTTACCGCGCTCCAGCAGGATCTGCGGATACTGGTCGGCATTGTCGATGGTGAACTCTGGCTCGCCCATAAAGCGATGGCCGCGGATCACGCGATCGGACGCCACGCCCAGAATGGTCGCCGGGATAACGGTATCGCCCAGCAGCAGGGTCACGGTGTGCACCGGACGCACGAAGTGCACGTCAGACGCGCCCCAGCGCATCAGCTTAGGAATCGGCAGCTTCGCCAGAGACGTGGCAATCATGTCCGGCAGCAGCGCTTCAGCACTTTCGCCTTTCACGTGCGCACGATACAGCAGCCACTCGCCTTTATCCGTGGTCAGACGCTCGGCCTGATCAACGGTGATGCCGCAACCGCGCGCCCAGCCTTCAGCCGCTTTGCTCGGCTTGCCTTCCGCGTCAAACGCCTGGGCAATCGCCGGGCCACGTTTTTCGACTTCGCGATCCGGCTGAGACGCCGCCAGATTTGCCACTTTCAGCGCCAGACGGCGCGGTGCAGCAAACCACTCAATTTTACCGTGTGCCAGGCCAGCGTTATCCAGCTCGGCGGTCACGTTCGCAGCGAAAGATTCAGCCAGGCTGCGCAGGGCTTTTGGTGGCAGCTCTTCGGTGCCGATTTCCACCAGGAAAGTTTTCTCAGACATGGCCGCCTCTTATTTGTTTCGGTTGCACATCGGGAAGCCAAGGGCTTCACGGGACGCATAGTAAGCTTCTGCAACGGCTTTGGTCAGGGTACGAATACGCAGAATGTAGCGCTGACGTTCAGTCACGGAGATGGCTTTGCGGGCGTCCAGCAGGTTGAAGCTGTGGGCGGCCTTCAGAATACGCTCGTAGGCAGGCAGCGGCAGCGGTGTTTCCAGCGCCAGCAGCTGCTGCGCTTCTTTCTCATACTGCTCGAAGCAGGTGAACAGGAAGTCCACGTCCGCGTATTCGAAGTTATAGGTGGATTGCTCCACTTCGTTCTGATGGAACACGTCGCCGTAGGTGGTTTTACCCAGCGGCCCGTCGCTCCAGACCAGGTCGTAAACGCTGTCTACGCCCTGAATGTACATCGCCAGACGTTCCAGACCGTAGGTGATTTCACCGGTGATCGGCTTACATTCCAGACCGCCAACCTGCTGGAAGTAAGTGAACTGGGTCACTTCCATGCCGTTCAGCCACACTTCCCAACCCAGACCCCAGGCACCCAGCGTTGGGTTTTCCCAGTTATCTTCCACGAAACGAATGTCGTGAATGGTTGGATCCATACCCAGCTCTTTCAGCGACCCGAGGTACAGTTCCTGAATGTTGTCTGGTGATGGCTTAATCACCACCTGGAACTGATAGTAATGCTGCAGACGGTTCGGGTTCTCACCGTAACGACCATCGGTCGGACGACGGGAAGGCTGCACATACGCGGTCGCCATTGGCTCTGGCCCCAACGCGCGCAGGCTGGTCATCGGGTGTGAAGTGCCGGCGCCGACTTCCATGTCCAAAGGTTGAACAATGGTACAGCCCTGACGAGCCCAGTAATCCTGTAAGGTCAGGATCAGGCCCTGGAAGGTCTTGGTATCAAACTTTTGCATAGTATTTCGTGCTGGATACGTGTGGTTTTAAATGGAAGGGACCAGTATACCCGCTGGCTGCAAGATATACAGTACGAAACGGGGTTGTTTAGGGAAAATTGGGGAAATAAGCCTTCCGGCCAGAACGCTGACGGCGTCTGGCTGTTGATTATACGAGCAGGCTAGCGCATGGAGAGGTGTAAAAACTGACCGTCCGCATCAAACGAGCAGACAAAGCCCTCTTTGCGCGACGTATGTCCCCGCAGCTCATAGCTTCCCTGAAAACGCTCAAACCCGGTGACATCAATTTTCTGTACGTCCGAGTTATAGCGGCGAGCGGCCCGATCTTTACAGAGCGCTTCCATATTCAGTGAACGTTCCGGGCTCATTTTACCCTGCTGCGCTTTCTGCACAGGTGCTTCTTGCGGCGCGCTGCATCCCGCCAGGCTCAACAGCAGAAAGAGTGACGCCACACGCTTCATCATCATTTTTATTACCGCCCTGGTCAGTGGCTGTTATTTTTAGTATCAAAGCTTTTATAGATTACGGTCCGGCATTCTGCGAATCTCGCGGCCTCCCTACAAGCCTGCTGAATAAAACTCAGACTTTTCCAAGCGAAGACTTTTGGACAATGGCAGTCACACTCAATTTACAGGGAATACGAGGAACTGATGCAGTCAAAAATTAACTGGATTGATAACCTGCGAGGAATAGCGTGTCTGATGGTGGTCATGATCCACACGACGACCTGGTACGTCACGAATGCCCACAGCATCAGCCCCGTTAACTGGGATATCGCCAATATTCTCAACTCTGCGTCACGCGTCAGCGTGCCGCTGTTCTTTATGATTTCCGGCTTTCTCTTTTTTGGCGAGCGTAGCGCGCAGCCGCGGCACTTCATCCGCATCGCGGCCTGCCTGGGGTTCTACAGCGCCGTTGCCCTGCTCTATATCACGCTGTTCACCTCCATTAACGCCGGGCTATCGCTGAAATACGTGCTGCAAAAACCGGTGTTCTATCACCTGTGGTTCTTCTTCGCCATTATCGTTATCTATCTGGTCTCCCCGCTCATCCAGGTAAAAAACGTCAGCGGTAAAATGCTGCTGGCCCTGATGGTGGTTATCGGCATTGTCGCCAACCCGAATACGCTCTCACAGAAAATCGACGGATTTGAGTGGCTGCCGGTCAATCTCTATATCAACGGCGATACTTTTTACTACGTGCTTTACGGCATGCTGGGGCGCGCCATCGGGATGATGGACACGCAAAAACGCGGGCTGAACTGGCTCTGCGGGGCGCTGTTTATCGCTGGCGTGGCAGTGATTTCACGCGGGACGCTGCACGAATTGCAGTGGCGCGGCAATTTTGCCGATACCTGGTATCTCTATTGCGGGCCGATGGTCTTTATCTGTGCCGTTTCGCTGCTCACGCTTGCCAAAAATACCCTGAACACGCGCGCCCTTCCCGTGCTGAGTATTATCTCGCGGCACTCTCTCGGGATTTACGGTTTTCACGCGCTGGTGATCCACGCGCTGCGCACGAGAGGCGTTGAGCTAAAAAGCTGGCCGGTGCTGGATATGGTCTGGATTTTTGCCGCCACGCTGGCGATCAGCCTGCTGCTGTCGATGCTGCTGCAAAAAATAGACGTTCGCCGCTTCGTCAGCTAATGCTTCGCTGCCGGGCGCGATGGTACTGGCGCGGGGAGGAAAACCCTGCCGCCAGTGAAGCCTGCTCAACGCCGCGCCCCTGTATCAGCCACTGCTCCGCCACCGCCAGACGCAGCTGTTCCAGATAATCGCGAACGCTAATCCCTAAATGTGACTGAAAAAGCCGGGTGAGATGACGCGGGCTGACGTGCGCCAGTGCGGCAATGTCAGGCAAGCTCCACGTTTTTTGCGGGTCGGCGGTGAGCGCATCCTGCGCCCGATGAATCGCCGGGTGAAGATGATTGCGATAGCGTAGCCACGGAGAGAGCTGGGGATCGTCACCGGAACGGCGGAACCAGACCACCATTTCACGCGCTACGGTCAGCGCCTTTTCGGGGCCGCACAGGCGGTTAATCATGTGCAGCGCCAGATCGATGCCTGACGTGATCCCCGCGCTGGTCCAGATATTCTCATCCTGCACAAAGATGCGGTTTTCTTTAATCGTCGCCGTGGGGGCCGCGGTGCGTAAACGGCTAATAACGTCATGATGGGTCGTGCACTGTCGGTTGTTCAACAGGCCCGATTTCGCCGCCAGTAAGGCCCCTGAACAGACGCACATCACGGTGATTTCCTGGCGTTGGATCTGCGGCTGCAGGCGCATCAGCCAGTGCTGGATCTGCTGCGCCTGTGGCGTTGAGAACTGACTGCGGGAGTCGCTCACACCCGGCAGCACCAGCAGGCTGCCTTCCGGCAGACGCTCCGGCAGCGGCTGAATGCCGCTCATCGTCAGGCCAATGGACGTCGGAACCTCCGGCTGCGGGCCAATGTAATGCAGGCGAAACGCGTCGCCTGCCAGCACAAAGGTTTCTGCCGGGCCGGTCATGTCTAATGACAGCACCCCGGGCAACATCACGAACCAGACGTCGATGCGCATTACAGTGACTCCAGCGTCTCCGCTACCGTTTTAATCTCGGCAAAACGCCCGGACAGTACCGTCTCGGTACGATGGCGAATTTCCGCTGCGCTAAGGGTTATCCCCTTGTACGTCATGGGAAACGTCAGCGTTGCCTCACTAACAAAGGTCACAGCATAACCCAGATCGGATGCCACCCGGGCGGTGGTTTCACAGCATTGTTCAGTGCGAATGCCGCAGATAATCAGCTGGTTGATATCACGCTCGCGCAGCCAGCGGTCAAGCCCGGTATCCGTGAAGGCATTATGGACGTGTTTCTGGAAAACCACATCCGGCTGATGACGTAAAAAGGCCATCGGTTTGACATAGCCGCTTTCGAGGGTGAAAGGACCTTCTTCATCCACGTGAAAAATATCAACGACCGGAATATTGTGCGCCTGGCAGCCTTCGATCAGCCCCAGCATCGCCTGCTGAAAGGCAGGGATCTCGCTTTCATGCCAGTAATTGCGGTGATGGAATGACTGCTGAGTATCGATGTTGATTAATGCAATGCGTGACATGATGGTTCTCCTCGCCAGTGGGTGTAACACCATACTGGCAAGGAAATGAAGGCACGCACAGACCAAAAAAGGACATCCTCGTGCCTCTCCCGGACAAGCGGTTTTAAGACATCAGCGGCAGCAGCTGCTGGTAGATTTTGCGGAACACGTCGCGCCTCTCCGCGTACCGCGCATGGCGCGCCGCGTCAGGCAAATGCGCCTGTTCAAGCGTAAGCTGCGGCAACAGTTGCGAAAGCGGTTGTTCCGGATGAATGGCTATCTGCGCCAGACGCGCGGCACCGAGCGCGGGCCCGACATCCCCTCCGGTGCGGAAATCCAGCTGCAACCCGCTGATATCAGACAGCATCTGTCGCCAGTAAGGGCTTCGCGCACCGCCGCCAATCAGGGTGACGCTCGTCGGTTTCAGGCCGCAGTCGTGCACCACGTCCATCCCGTCGGCCAGCGCATAGCCCACGCCTTCCAGAACCGCACGCGCCAGTTCTGCCGGGCCATGTTGATGGGTTAAGCCAAAGAACACCCCTTTCGCTTCCGGGTTGTTGTGCGGGGTACGCTCGCCGGAAAGATACGGTAAAAACCAGACGGTACCCGCAGCGTCATCCGCCTGCTGGGCTGTGGAAATGAGCGCCGGAACGTCGGCCATGCCGGTGAGTTTTGCCGCCCAGTCCAGGCAGGATGCCGCGCTGAGCATCACCGACATCAAATGCCATTTCCCGGGAAGGGCATGACAGAAACTGTGCACAGCGCTTTCAGGATTACTGCGATACCCGTCGCTGACGGCAAAATAGACGCCGGACGTTCCCAGCGACAGCATCGCCTGCCCCGCCTCAACCATGCCGACACCGACAGCGCCCGCCGCGTTATCGCCGCCCCCGGCCACCACCGGTACGGCAGGCATATTCCAGCGTTCAGCAACGGCTGGCAGCAGCGCGCCTGTCACCTCACAGCCTTCGTACAGCGCTGGCATATGTTCCCGGGTCAGATGGCAGGCATCCAGCATCGCCTCGCTCCAGTCGCGCTTCGCCACGTCGAGCCACATGGTGCCCGCGGCATCGGACATGTCGCTGGCGAAATCGCCCGTTATGCGAAAACGCAGATAGTCTTTCGGCAGCAGGACTTTCGCCACCTGACGGAAAATCTCCGGTTCGTGGCGCTGCACCCACAGCAATTTGGGCGCAGTAAAGCCGGGCATCATCAGGTTGCCGGTAATCTCCCGGGAATTGGGCACGCGTTCCTCAAGAAGCGCGCACTCTTCCGCACAGCGGCCATCGTTCCAGAGGATCGCTGGACGCAGCACGCGATGCTGGCTGTCGAGCAGCGTAGCGCCGTGCATTTGTCCGGCAATTCCCAGCGCTTTCACGTCACGAAGGCTGTGCTGCTCACCTAAGGCTTTCATTGCGCGATCCGTCGCCTGCCACCACTGCTCCGGATCCTGTTCTGACCACAGCGGATGCGGACGTGAAACCTGCAGCGTTTCCGTCTGCGTTGCTAACACGTCGCCCTGCTCGCTCAACAGGATGGCTTTCACACCCGATGTGCCAAGATCGATCCCGATATACATTACGGTGACTCCTTTAACAGAAATGCCCGGTGGCGCTAACGCTTACCGGGCCTACGTGCATCTTCAGCTCAATCACTTATCAAACAGATAGTGGTTTACGAGATTTTCCAGCAGTTCCTGGTGCCCGCTCTGGTGCTGCGGCGCCAGCTGCTGTTGTTCAGCGTACTTCGCAATTTCCGCCAGCGATAACTGACCTTTCAAGATTTGCTGGCCCAGCTCACTGTTCCAGCCGCTGTAACGCTTCGCTACGCGTTTATCCAGCTCGCCGTCTTCAATCATACGAGCCGCCACTTTCAGCGCCAGCGCCATGGTGTCCATCGCGCCAATGTGGCCGTAGAACAGATCGTATTTGTCGGTGCTCTGACGACGCACCTTGGCATCAAAGTTCAGGCCGCCGGTGGTGAAACCGCCCGCTTTGACGATCTCGTACATCACCAGCGCATTCTCTTCCACGCTGTTCGGGAACTGATCGGTGTCCCAGCCCAGCTGTGCATCGCCACGGTTCGCATCGACAGAGCCGAAAATGCCCAGCGCAATCGCAGACGCGATCTCGTGATGGAAAGAGTGGCCCGCCAGCGTGGCGTGGTTGGCTTCAATGTTCACTTTGATCTCTTTTTCCAGACCGAACTGCTTCAGGAAGCCATACACCGTCGCCACGTCGTAGTCATACTGATGCTTGGTCGGTTCCTGCGGTTTCGGCTCAATCAGCAGCGTGCCGCGGAAGCCGATTTTGTGCTTATGGTCGACAACCATCTGCATAAAGCAGCCAATCTGCTCGCGCTCCTGACGCAGGTCGGTGTTCAGCAGCGTTTCATAACCTTCACGGCCACCCCACAGGACATAGTTCTCGCCACCCAGCTGATGCGTAGCGTTCATTGCCGTCACCACCTGCGTGGCTGCCCAGCTAAACACTTCCGGATCCGGATTGGTTGCCGCGCCCGCGCCGTAGCGTGGGTTGGTGAAGCAGTTTGCAGTACCCCAGAGCAGCTTCACGCCGCTTTGCTGCTGTTTCGCCGCCAGTACATCCACCATCTGCGCAAAATTGTTCAGATACTCTTTCAGCGACGCGCCTTCCGGCGACACGTCCACGTCATGGAAGCAGTAGTACGGTACGTTCAGCTTGTGGAAGAACTCAAATGCGACATCGGCTTTGCGCTTTGCCAGCTCAATGGCCTCACCCGGCTGCTGCCACGGGCGGTCAAAGGAACCCACGCCGAACATATCGGCGCCGTTCCAGCAGAAGGTATGCCAGTAACAGGCGGCAAAGCGCAGATGATCTTCCATGCGCTTACCCAGCACCAGCTCATCCGGGTTGTAGTGACGAAATGCTAAAGGATTGGTCGTTTTTGGGCCTTCGTAACGAACACGATCGAGTTGGTCGAAATAAGCTTGCATATTGAGCTCCATAATCAGGGTATGCGGCGAGTCGTTGATACAGGAGTAATAGTGAATAGACATTTTGGGTTGCTCAATTACGTTATTTCACACTGCTATTGAGAGAATGCACAACTGTGCGCTGGCTCGCAAAATAATGCGCAGACAAACTATTTTTCGGCGCGTATTCCAGAATCAAATGTAATTAAGACGTTACGTATTTTAAAATCCGATCGCGGTCATAAATTCAGAAATAAACCAAATATCATAATGAGAAGATAAAAATCTGTAATTGCCAGCCCGCCTTTCCGCGTTAAAAATTTGCTGCGTCTCAGTAGTGAATGTTTCTTTTATCTCAGCAACACATACCCCTACAAAAAGGCCTAATAATTATGAAGATAAAGAACCTGACTCTAACGCTCTGCACTACGCTTCTCCTTGCAAGCTTTGCAGGACATGCCAAAGAGGTCAAAATTGGCATGGCGATTGACGACCTGCGCCTGGAACGCTGGCAAAAAGATCGCGATATTTTTGTGAAGAAAGCAGAATCTCTCGGCGCAAGCGTGTTTGTTCAGTCGGCTAACGGCAACGAAGAAACACAAATGTCGCAGATTGAGAATATGATCAACCGTGGCGTCGATGTTCTGGTCATTATCCCCTATAACGGCCAGGTATTAAGTAACGTGGTGAAAGAAGCCAAACAGGAAGGCATAAAAGTCCTGGCCTATGACCGCATGATTAATAATGCGGATATTGATTATTATATTTCTTTCGACAATGAAAAAGTCGGGGAATTACAGGCGCAAAGCCTGATCGACAAAGTGCCTCAGGGCAATTATTTCCTGATGGGCGGCTCTCCGGTAGATAACAACGCCAAACTGTTCCGCGAAGGGCAAATGAAAGTCCTTAAACCGTACATCGACAACGGTAAAATTAAAGTGGTTGGCGATCAGTGGGCCGACGGCTGGCTGCCAGAAAACGCGCTGAAAATTATGGAAAACGCGCTGACGGCCAACAACAACAAAATTGATGCGGTTGTGGCCTCCAACGATGCCACTGCAGGCGGTGCTATCCAGGCCCTGAGCGCACAGGGGCTGGCCGGAAAAGTCGCCATTTCAGGACAGGATGCCGATCTCGCTGGCGTAAAACGCATTATCGCAGGCACCCAAACCATGACGGTCTACAAACCGATTACCCAGCTGGCCAATACGGCGGCGGAAATCGCCGTGGAGCTGGGTAATGGCAAACAACCTAAAGCAGACGCAACGCTGAATAACGGCCTGAAAGACGTTCCGGCTCGCCTGCTCACGCCGATTGAAGTCAATAAAGAGAACATTGACGCCACCGTGGTTAAAGACGGTTTCCACAAGAAGAGCGAACTGTAATCCGGCGCGGCCCCTGCTCTGCGGGGGCGCATCACGTTGTACTGTTCTTCCCTCGGGTTATGTGGAGCGGTTATGCCCTATTTACTTGAAATGAAAAGCATCACCAAGCGCTTCGGCACGGTGAAAGCCGTCGACAACGTTAGCCTCCGGTTGAACCCCGGCGAAGTGGTTTCACTGTGCGGCGAGAACGGCTCGGGCAAGTCGACGCTGATGAAAGTGCTGTGCGGGATCTACCCACACGGCAGCTACGAAGGCGAAATCGTCTTTGCCGGTGAAGTGATTCAGGCGACACACATCCGCGATACCGAACGCAAAGGCATCGCCATCATCCACCAGGAGCTGGCGCTGGTGAAGCATCTCACCGTGCTGGAGAACATCTTTCTCGGTGCCGAAATTTCCCACCGCGGCGTGCTGGATTACGACACCATGACGCTCCGCTGCGAAAAGCTGCTGGCGCAGGTGAGCCTCAACATTTCACCGGATACCCGCGTGGGGGATCTGGGCCTGGGTCAACAGCAGCTGGTCGAAATAGCGAAGGCGCTAAATAAACAGGTCAGGCTGCTGATCCTTGATGAGCCAACGGCCTCGCTCACCGAACAGGAAACCGCGGTTCTGCTCAACATCATCCACGATCTGCAAAACCACGGCATCGCCTGTATCTATATTTCGCACAAGCTGAACGAGGTCAAAGCCATTTCGGACACCATCTGCGTGATCCGCGACGGGCAGCACATCGGCACGCGTGAAGCCGCCGGCATGAGTGAAGATGACATCATCACCATGATGGTGGGCCGCGAGCTGACGGCGCTCTACCCGAATGAGCCTCACGCTAAGGGCGATGAAGTGCTGCGCGTGGAAAACCTCACCGCGTGGCACCCCGTTAACCGCCACATCAAGCGCGTCAATAACGTCTCGTTTTCCCTTCACAGTGGTGAAATTCTTGGGATTGCCGGCCTCGTCGGTGCCGGACGCACCGAAGCCGTACAGTGCCTGTTTGGCGTGTGGCCGGGGCGCTGGGAGGGCACGGTTTATATCGACGGCCAGCCGGTGAAAATCGACAACTGCCAGCAGGCGATTGCCCACGGTATTGCCATGGTGCCGGAAGATCGTAAGAAAGACGGCATCGTACCGGTGATGGGGGTGGGTAAAAACATTACGCTTGCGGCACTCGATCGCTTCTCCGGCGCGCTGAGCAGCCTGGACGACGCCGCCGAGCAGCAGTGCATCCTCCAGTCGCTTGCCCGGCTGAAGGTCAAAACCTCCTCGCCGGAACTGGCGATTGGCCGTCTGAGCGGGGGAAACCAGCAGAAGGCAATTCTGGCGCGCTGCCTGCTTCTCAATCCACGCATATTAATCCTTGATGAGCCAACGCGCGGGATTGATATCGGTGCCAAATATGAAATCTACAAACTGATTAATCAGCTTGTACAGCAAGGGATTGCCGTCATTGTCATTTCGTCTGAGTTACCCGAAGTGCTCGGCCTGAGCGACCGTGTGCTGGTCATGCACGAGGGAAAACTGAAAGCCAACCTGATTAACCAGAACCTGACGCAGGAGCAGGTGATGGAAGCCGCTTTAAGGAGCGAACGTCATGTCGAAAAGCAATCCGTCTGATATCAAAGTCGCTGTTCCGACGCCCGGTGCGTTCGCGGGCTTAAAAGCGCTTAACCTGCAGGTTTTCGTGATGATCGCGGCCATTATCGTCATCATGCTCTTCTTTACCTGGATGACCGATGGCTCGTACTTAAGCGCACGTAACGTCTCTAACCTGCTCCGCCAGACCGCCATCACCGGCATTCTGGCGGTGGGCATGGTGTTCGTGATTATCTCCGCGGAGATCGACCTGTCGGTCGGGTCGATGATGGGTCTCCTCGGCGGCGTGGCGGCGATTTTTGACGTCTGGCTCGGCTGGCCGCTGCCGCTGACCGTGGCGGTCACGCTGGTGCTGGGTCTGGTACTGGGAGCCTGGAACGGCTGGTGGGTTGCCTACCGTAAGGTGCCATCGTTCATTGTCACCCTGGCGGGGATGCTGGCCTTTCGCGGGATCTTAATCGGCATCACTAACGGCACCACCGTCTCCCCGACCAGTGCAGCCATGTCGCAGATTGGCCAGAGTTACCTCTCGGATACCGTGGGCTTTACCCTCGGTGTGGTGGGGTTGCTGGGGTTTGTCGCGTGGCAGTGGCGTGGACGCATGCGCCGTCAGGCGCTGGGGCTGGCTTCTCCAGCGTCAACGTCGGTAGTGGGGCGTCAGGCGCTCACGGCGGTTATTGTGCTGGGCGCCATCTGGCTTTTAAACGACTATCGCGGCGTTCCGACCCCCGTCCTGCTGCTGGCGCTTTTACTTCTGGCCGGTATGTTTATGGCGACGCGCACCGCGTTTGGCCGCCGTATTTATGCCATAGGCGGCAACCTTGAAGCTGCCCGCCTCTCAGGTATCAATGTCGAACGTACCAAGCTGGCAGTTTTCGCCATTAACGGCCTGATGGTCGCTATCGCCGGGTTGATCCTCAGCTCGCGTCTGGGCGCCGGCTCGCCCTCCGCCGGTAACATCGCCGAGCTGGATGCTATCGCCGCCTGCGTCATTGGCGGTACCAGCCTCGCAGGGGGTATCGGGAGCGTGGCGGGCGCGGTCATGGGGGCATTTATCATGGCGTCGTTGGATAACGGGATGAGTATGATGGACGTCCCGACGTTTTGGCAGTATATCGTCAAGGGGGCCATTCTTTTACTGGCAGTCTGGATGGACTCGGCCACCAAGCGACGGGCCTGATAACCGTATTGTGACTTAATTGGGAAGTGAGCCATGTTTGAAAAGCGTCACCGCATTACGTTGTTATTCAATGCCAATAAGGCCTACGACCGTCAGGTGGTGGAAGGTGTTGGTGAATATTTGCAGGCGTCGCAATCTGAATGGGATATTTTTATTGAAGAAGATTTTCGCACCCGTCTGGAGAACATTAAAGACTGGCTGGGCGATGGCGTCATCGCCGACTATGACGATCCCATCATTGAGCAGCTGCTGACCGACGTCGACGTCCCGATTGTGGGCGTCGGCGGCTCCTACCATTCGCCCGAACACTATCCGCCGGTCCACTATATTGCCACCGATAACCATGCCCTGGTCGAGGCCGCCTTTCTTCATTTAAAAGAGAAAGGCGTCCATCGCTTCGCGTTTTATGGGTTACCGGCCACCAGCGGCAAGCGCTGGGCCGTTGAGCGAGAACACGCGTTTTGCCAGCTGGTCGCGCAGGAGAAGTATCGCGGCGTGGTGTACCAGGGGCTGGAGACCGCGCCGGAAAACTGGCAGCACGCGCAAAACCGCCTGGCGGACTGGCTGCAAACGCTGCCGCCGCAAACCGGTATTATCGCCGTGACGGACGCTCGCGCGCGGCACGTGCTGCAGGTCTGCGAACATTTACACATTCCGGTGCCCGAAAAGCTGTGCGTGATTGGCATTGATAACGAAGAACTGACCCGCTATCTGTCTCGCGTGGCGCTCTCCTCCGTTGCACAGGGCACGCGTCAGATGGGCTATCAGGCGGCGAAGCTGCTGCATCGTCTGCTCGATAAAGAACCTCTGCCGCTTCAGCGTTTGCTTGTGCCTCCTGTCCGTGTCGTGGAACGTCGCTCAACCGATTATCGCTCCTTAAGCGACCCGGCCGTCATTCAGGCCATGCACTACATTCGCAACCACGCCTGCAAAGGGATAAAGGTCGATCAGGTGCTGGATTCGGTGGGCATTTCGCGTTCGAATCTGGAGAAGCGTTTTAAAGAAGAGGTGGGCGAAACCATTCATGCCGTCATCCATGCTGAAAAGCTGGAGAAAGCACGCAGCCTGCTCATTTCCACGTCGCTGTCGATCAACGAAATCTCGCAGATGTGCGGTTACCCGTCTCTGCAATATTTCTATTCCGTGTTTCGCAAGGAGTATGACACCACGCCGAAGGAGTATCGGGATCGCCACAGCGAGGTGTTGATATAGAAAAGAAAACGCCTTCCAGTGGAAGGCGTTTTTTCGAGATTACATATGGGCGGCAATTAAGCGCTGGTTATCCTGGTACATGGCGAACAGATAGTTGTTATAGCTCTGTCCCTTTGTCGAATAACCTTTCAGCTTGTGGATCATCGTACTGGCCGTCACTTCCTGGTCCGCTTTACGCAGCTGAGCGCGTGATTTACGGAACGATGAGTAGGCCGGATGCGTGTTCAGATTCACCACATAGGCGCTGACGGAATCTTTCACAGATTCAAATTGCGAATAGCCTTTCACCTTGCCAGGTGCATTATTACAACGACCTTTCACACATTTCATGCCGAAAAGGTTGTTGTTGCTACGCGCAAGCTTAGAAGTACCCCAGCCGCTTTCGGCAGCAGCCATGGTCGCAACCATGCTGCCCGGGATGATATCCACACGCTCAAGGAGAGCATTCCACGGCACACGACGGGTGTTACCGTTCCAGCTCAGCTTGTAGCGCTTCGTGATATCTTTCAGACGCGCGCGCTCTGACGGCGACCAGCGGCTATCGTACTGTTTGGAAATCAGCCAGTTACGATCCGCAGTAATCGCGGCATTTTGACTCGTGATGTAAGGCATTACCGTCCGGAGAAACGCTTTTTTCCTTGGTGTTCCGGAAGGGTATTTTCGCAAATCAGGAAGTGAACTACTCTTTGCACTATTGCGAGAATACTCTTGTTTACTGCTAACCTTACTACTTGTCGTCTTTATTACGTGGGCTTTCTTACTCGTTGTATCCGTGTGCGTCTTCGCAAGCACCTCACCCGAAAATGCCGTGGTGAGTAACATGAGTATCGCAGCCCCATATCGTCGAATGGGAGTCGATATCATTAGGTCTCCTGGTCGGATGTAATCATCCCAACACCTTATTTTTTTCACAAATTTGAGAGCGGAATCTCAAATCATATCAAAAATAGACTTCAAGAGCACGTATAGAAATAGTCCAATTCCGAAACTATGTCACCTGAAACTTGCTCATAAAAACATCATTCCACAAAAACTGTGTGCGCTATCGCAGATAACTGCCTAATTTTGCGCGAGATCACTCATCCTCACGCTTCCTCCCGGCAGAAAGCGACAGGGGATGAGTTTTTGCCCCTCGCCTGATGGCACACTGGTCAAAAATGCCGCGACAGGAAAAAGGAATGAAACGTACCGCATTAGCCTTTCTGATGTTACCCGCACTGGCGCATGCCGACTGGTCATCGCCGGGGTTTAGCGCATTTAGCGCCGAAGGCACCGGGGTCTTCACCAGCCAGGCAAAGCTTGCGAAGGGTACGCGTCCTCTGACGCTGAGTTTTGACAAGACGTGCTGGCAGCCTGCGGACGCGATAAAACTCAATGAGATGCTGTCGCTCAAGCCCTGTGACGGCACGCCGCCGCAGTGGCGCCTTTTTCGCGACGGTGACTACCAGATGCGGATTGATACCCGCTCCGGCACGCCCACCCTGCTGCTGACGATTCAGAGTGCCGCAGAACAGCCGGTTGCAAACGTCATCCGCCAGTGTCCGAAGTGGGACGGTAAACCGCTGACGCTGGACGTCAGCAGTACCTTCCCGGAAGGCTCCGTCGTGCGCGACTACTACAGTAAACAGACGGCGACGGTGCAGAATGGAAAAATCACCCTGCAGCCAGCCGCCCACAGTAACGGCCTGCTGCTGCTTGAGCGCGCCGAAACCGACAAGCCTGCGCCGTTTAGCTGGCAAAACGCCACCGTCTATTTTGTGCTGACCGACCGTTATGTGAATGGTGACCCGGGCAACGACAACAGCTACGGTCGTCATAAAGACGGTATGCAGGAGATTGGCACCTTCCACGGCGGGGATCTCAAAGGACTTGCCGGCAAGCTCGATTATTTACAGCAGCTGGGGGTGAACGCGCTCTGGATAAGCTCTCCGCTTGAGCAGATCCACGGCTGGGTAGGCGGTGGCACAAAAGGGGATTTCCCGCATTACGCCTATCACGGCTACTACACCCAGGACTGGACGAAGCTCGACGCCAACATGGGAACCGAAGATGATTTACGCCATCTTGTCGACGAAGCGCACAAGCGCGGGATCCGCGTTCTGTTCGATATCGTCATGAACCACGTTGGCTATGCCACGCTGGCAGACATGCAGGAGTATCAGTTTGGTGCCCTGTACCTTCAGGGTGATGAGCTGAAAAAGACGCTGGGAGAACGCTGGACGGGCTGGAAGCCGGGCGCGGGCCAAAGCTGGCACAGCTTTAACGACTACATCAACTTCAGCGACAAAGCCGCATGGGAAAAATGGTGGGGCAAGAAATGGATCCGCACGGACATCGGCGATTACGACAACCCCGGCTTCGACGATTTGACCATGTCGCTGGCATTTCTGCCGGATTTGAAAACGGAATCCATGACGCCTTCCGGATTGCCTAACTTTTTCCAACACAAGCCCGACACCCACGCGAAGGCCATCCCGGGATATACCCCGCGCGATTATCTGACCCACTGGCTCAGCCAGTGGGTACGTGACTACGGCATCGACGGTTTCCGGGTGGATACGGCGAAACACGTTGAGCTTGCGGCCTGGCAACAGCTGAAAGACCAGGCAAGCCAGGCGCTGGCCGCCTGGAAAGGGGCGAACCCGGACAAAAAGCTCGACAACGCACCGTTCTGGATGACCGGGGAATCCTGGGGCCACGGGGTGATGCAAAGCGATTATTACCGCTACGGTTTTGATGCGATGATCAACTTTGACTATCAGGAGCAGGCGGCAAAAGCGGTGGATTGTCTGGCCGATATGGATCTCACCTGGCAGCAGATGGCGGAAAAGCTGCAAAGCTTCAACGTGCTGAGCTATCTCTCATCACACGATACGCGTCTGTTCCGCGAAGGGGGCCAGCGCGCGGCGGAGCTGCTTCTGCTGGCACCCGGCAGCGTACAAATCTATTACGGTGATGAATCCGAGCGTCCGTTCGGTCCGACGGGTTCTGATCCATTACAGGGCACCCGGTCAGATATGAACTGGCAGGACGTCACGGGCAAGCAGGCCCTAACCGTCGCCCACTGGCAAACGCTGGGTCAGTTCCGCGCCCGCCATCCGGCGATTGGTGAAGGCAAACAAACCACGCTGTCGCTGAACGAGGGATATGGCTTCGTGCGCGAGCATAATGGCGATAAGGTGATGGTGGTATGGGCAGGTAATCAATAATTCACCCCCTCACCCTAACCCTCTCCCCGCAGGGGAGAGGGAACCGCACGGCGCCGTCTTTTCCCCCTCTCCCTTTTGGGAGAGGGTCGGGGTGAGGGAAACCCACCAGAACTATTCGCTACACAAATACACTTCCGCCCTATAAAACAACAAATCCGACCACATCACCCGATTTGCACCAGCACGGTGCTAGCGTTATGGTTACCCACTTTCAAAATAAGCTCGACAGATCACCTGCTATGACGTTTTCACTTTTCGGCGACAAATTTACCCGCCATTCAGGCATTACTCGCCTGATGGAGGATCTCAACGACGGGCTGCGCACACCGGGCGCAATCATGCTCGGCGGCGGAAACCCGGCTCAAATCCCGGAGATGAATACCTATTTCCAGACGCTGCTCGCTCAGATGCTGGAAAGCGGCAAAGCAACCGATGCGCTTTGCAATTACGACGGCCCGCAGGGTAAAACCGAACTGCTGGCACTCCTCGCCGAAATGCTGCGTGACGAGCTGGGTTGGGATATCGAACCACAGAATATTGCACTGACAAACGGCAGTCAGAGCGCGTTTTTCTACTTGTTTAACCTGTTCGCAGGGCGTCGCGCCGACGGCACCACCAAAAAAGTGCTGTTCCCGCTGGCACCAGAGTATATCGGCTACGCCGATTCCGGCCTGGAAGAGGATCTGTTCGTCTCCGCGCGCCCGAACATCGAGCTGCTGCCTGAAGGCCAGTTCAAATATCACGTCGATTTTGAACACCTGCATATTGGTGAAGAGACGGGCATGATCTGCGTATCGCGCCCGACTAACCCAACGGGCAACGTGATCACCGACGACGAACTGATGAAGCTGGATGCGCTGGCGAATCAGCACGGCATTCCGCTGGTGATCGATAACGCCTACGGCGTGCCGTTCCCGGGCATTATCTTCAGCGAAGCACGTCCGCTGTGGAACCCGAACATTGTCCTGTGCATGAGCCTCTCTAAGCTGGGTCTGCCGGGCAGCCGCTGCGGCATCATCATCGCCAACGAGAAAATCATCACCGCCATTACCAATATGAACGGCATTATCAGCCTTTCACCGGGCGGCATTGGCCCGGCGATGATGTGCGAAATGATTAAGCGCAACGACCTGCTGCGTCTGTCGAATGACGTGATCAAGCCATTCTATTACCAGCGCGTTCAGGAGACGATTGCGATACTTCGCCGCTACCTGCCGGAAGAACGCTGCCTGATCCACAAACCTGAAGGAGCAATTTTCCTGTGGCTGTGGTTTAAGGATTTGCCTGTCACCACCGAACTGCTCTACCAGCGCCTGAAAAAGCGCGGCGTTCTGATGGTACCGGGCGATTATTTCTTCCCGGGACTGGATAAGCCGTGGCCGCATACGCACCAGTGCATGCGCATGAACTACGTACCCGATCCGGAAAAAATCGAAGCGGGTGTTAAAATTCTCGCCGAAGAAATTGAAAAAGCCTGGCGCGAAGGCAATTGTTAAATATTAAGGCTCTTCGGATGAAGAGCCTTAATTTATCGTGATCTATATATTTTATAAAGGATATATCCTTCAGCTTTATTGCCCTATTATTTAAAGGGATTATTTAGGATAATTCCTGTTGTTTTAATGGCACTATAGTAATTCAAAAATAATTAAGCAGACATTAAATAATAATTTAATTAACTCATTGTTATATAAGATTTAAAACAAACAACGCTGGTAAAAAAAATATCCTCGAAGCGAGTCTGTGTGCATTTTTAAAATACTGCATATACTCACTAATACGCCGCTCGGCGTTCTATTGCGTGGAGTATTTTTATGCTACCTAATAATGCTAGTCGCATCAGAGTAATTGCTGCTGCGGTACTGCTCGCGTTCTCTCTTTCTGCCTGCAGTGGAAGCGGTGGCGGATCTCACTCAACAGCCAAAAATAACCCTGCAACCGGAAGTAATACCGGCTCGGGTGATGGAAGTGGCACAACGGCTAATAATGGTGGTTCAGGCAGTAACGGATCTGGCTCAGGTTCAGGGACAGGCTCGGGCTCGGGCTCAGGCTCAGGCTCAGGAACGGGAACCGGAGGTAACGGCAGCGGAGGGACCGGAACGGGCAGTGGCGGCACAACCACTGCAGGCGTGAATACTGTGCTGGGTGATGCCGGTAAAACGGTGACCAGCGTCGGCTCTACGGTGGACAGTCTGGGAAGCCAGATCCCGACAAATAATCCTGTCACATCAACCGTTTCAACCACCGTCAGCGGTGTTGGCAGCGCCGTCTCTACCGTGGGAACAGGCGTCACCTCCGGCATTGGCGATCCGGGCAACGCGAACGGTGTCGGTACGACGGTTCAGGGCGTGACCACGTCGGTCACCTCCTTGGGCAATACCGTCTCTACGGTAGGCACGGGCCTGGCAAGTTCGACATCGGGAACACCGGTTAGCGGCGTAACAGGCCTGACGGGCAGCGTGGTAAACAGTACCGGGCAGTTAGTCAGTAACACCGGCACAGGTTTAACCAACACGGTCAGTAGCCCTGCGGTAGCTCAGGTAACAACCGATACGACGACTGTGGTGAACAAGACGCTGGGCGGAGTACAAGGCGTGACGCAAAGCGTGGGCACCACAACAGGTCTGGGTACTCCGGTCAACGGCCTGCTGACGCAAGTAGGAAACACCGTGAGCGGCGTAGGCACCAACGTTAGCAGCAGTAATAGCGGGCTTAGCGGCGTAGGTCAGGTCGTTCAAAACGTCGGCCAGACGGTGACGGATACCGGTACGCTAGTGAAACCCGCCACCTCGACGACCGGAGGAGGATCAGGCTCTCTCACAGCTAATGCAAATGTGGCGGCCACGAACAACAGCCTGGGTGCGACGGTCAATACAACCCTCAATACCCTGACGTCGGGCGTTACCGCCAGCACAACAACACGTTAACCACCGGTCTACTGACGCCAAAACAGTAAAACGGTTATTGCCTTTCTGCGCCCCTGCTTCAGGGGCGCTTCGTACAGCGACACTCCCCCTAACCGGGAATGATGAACAGGGATAGCGCGATGAAAAACCATTTCCTTTTTTCGCTGACGGGGCTGGTTGTGTTGAGCATGGCCCGCGCCGATACACTGCCCTCTATTATTAACCCTGATAACCCGGCGCAAGTTTCTCGTAACGTTGCCCCAGAACAGACTGAGACCGTCCCACAGCCGAAAGTCAAAATAGAAAAACCGCAGTCAACGCTGACGCCTGAAACGCCCATTACCATTCATCACATTCAGTTTATTGGCGGCACGCGTTATCCCTTGCAGGAATTACTTAACCCCTTCAGGCCTTACGCCGGAAAAACCGTGCCGCTAAAAACGCTTACGGGGCTGGTAAATGATATTACGGCGCGCTACAAGGCCGACGGTTTTCCGCTCTCCTATGCCTGGCTGCCCGATAATAATTTCCAGCAGGGAAATATTAAAATTGTCCTGGTCGAAGGGTACGTGGCGCACAGCGACATAACCAGTAACAACCCCAATATCGCCGCGCGCCTTAAACGCTTGTCAGAAAAAATCATGGCGGAAAAACCGCTGTCTCAGGATACGTTCGATCGCTATAGCCAGCTGATGACCCGCACCCCGAACGTTCCGGTCACGGCCAACGCGCAGCTGCCAACCAATATCTATGGCGCGGCGGCGATGCAGATAACCGGTAATGAGGAGCGGAGCTGGAATATCGCCTCCACGATCGACACCCGTAAAGGGCAAGATGTAATGATGCTGAACGGAACGCTCAGCAACCTGACAAGCTATGGCGATCAGCTTGGCGTGGCTACGCTTATACCGTTAGATAGCAACACGCGAAAAAACTATGTGGGTCTGAACTGGCAGCAGTTTTTAAACGATGAAGGGCTGACGATGCAGATCAAAGGCAGCTATTACCGTGAAAATCCGCGGGATTTCTCCCCCCTGCTAAATTTGCCCAATAATATTCAGGTCGATTCGAAGCAAAAAACCACGCAATACAACGGCGGCGTGACGTTTGGCTATCCATTGCTGCTGACGCAAAAATCACAAATTAATCTGACCAGCGGTTTTGATTATACCGACCGCCAGGATGACTATGCCCTGCAGGCCAGACTGCAGGGCAAAACCTACAGTCTGGACTCCGTCAACCAACACGCGCGTTATCCGGCGCTGGAAGTGGGTATCAATGGTGCACATCAATTCACAACCGCCAGCATCAGCGGCAGACTCAACGTACGACAGGGTATTGATGCGATGGGTGCCGATATCGTCTCAGCGCCTAAACCCGATATTAATTTTACGCTCACAAAAAGCTATCTGGACGCTGCCTGGCTGTTTGCCGACAAATGGCGGCTATCAACATCCTGGGAGGGAGACTGGTCAAATAACACGTTGCCAGAGCCCGAACGCGTTAGCTTCGGTGCCCAGCGCTTTGGCCGTGGATATCAGGACAGTGAAGCAAGCGGTGATTACGGCTACGGCGGGCAGGTAGAACTGCGCTATATCAAGATGCGAAAAGAGAGCACCTGGCTTGCCACCATCCAACCCTATATCCTGGCCGATACCGCGCAAACCTGGTTTAACACGTCTGGTTTGCCTCATCAGCGGCTCGGGTCAGTGGCTGCCGGGGTGATGATAGGCGATACGCGCCACTATAGCGTCACGGTTGAGGCGGCACGACCCGTCGGGGATGTTCCGACAGACAGTCGCAACAGAGACTGGCGCTACAGTCTGACGTTTACGTGGAATTTCAATAAAATGCAGTAAGCTTTTCAGCCCGAATCCTGGCAGGGTCAACGCAGCGCAACGCGTGGGTTGGACAGGCCTCCACGCAGGCCGGTCCGCCTTCGCGATGCAGGCATAAATCACATTTCAGCGCCTGCGCCTTATTTCCCTCCAGGCGCACCTGCATCGCCCCAAACGGACATGCCACCACACAGCTTTTGCACCCAATGCAGCGCGTCTGCTCAACGAGCCAGGCTCCCGCCGTACGGCTGATGGCATGGGTTGGACAGACGTTAGCACACGGCGCGTCCTCGCACTGATGGCAACCCACTGCCGTAGTGTATGAACTTCCCTTAACCACCCGAAGGCGGGGCGAAAAGGCATTAGCGGAGACGCCGTCCTGATGCGACACCGCGCAGGCCACTTCGCAGGTGCGGCACCCAATGCATTTTTCCGCATCCGCCATGATAAATCGGTTCATGTGTTACGCCTCGCGCACGTTAAAAGCCGGTACTGCACACATCTTACATAATGCCCGATTCAGCGAAGGTGTGATGGGTCAAACAGGAGGCGCTCAGCCGGAATTATTATGCGCTTTACAATACCGCCGTTTCCAGACGGCAGGTGTTAAGCCCGTATGCTTTGAAAATATTTGCCGAAAATAGCCCACGTCATTAAAACCAAAGCGGTTTGCTACTTAGGTAAGCGACGCAGAGCCATCCAGCAACAGCTTTTCCACTGCCCTGACGCGCTGGCGATGTATCGCCTCCGTCAGGGTTAAATGGAAAGTCCGGCGAAATACGCGCCCCAGGTAATCGGCATTGCAGTGCAACGCTTTTGCCAGCTGCGACGTCGAAAGCGGTAAATGAAACTGCGTGCGAATAAGCTGCTTCGCCTTCCACGCCATCGCCGCACCGGCTTGATCCACGCTGTCTCCATTCCCTGAAGAGAGCGACACCTGCTATAAAATCATCTCCAGCACCAGCACTGCACGCTAACCTTTATACCCCGGTTCAGTTGGGCAAATAGGGGAGTAGCAGAGATGCGGATTTGGGTGGATAAACATAAACAAGAATAATGTCACCTTTATGGATATATAATATTTTTATCAAGCTCAGTGATGCCGAGTTCACGGATTATCATCGACTGAAAGACAATGTGATCTAACCCTCGGTATTGTTTTTTTGCAGCAGTTCAGCTCAGGTATACCATTGTCTGACATGCATTTTAGTGTTATTCCATAAAGACACACAGCTAAAAATAAGGACATCCCATGGAATTCACAGAAAGATTAAATGCCTTATCAAATAAAATAAAACAACAACTTGATGTAATTAATACTGAAGAAGCAACAAAAACTGCATTTGTAATGCCATTCATTCATAACGTTCTGGGTTATGATGTTTTTGATCCTTCAGAGGTAACACCTGAGTTTGTCTGTGATGTTGGTACAAAAAAGGGCGAAAAAATCGATTATGCTATAATGAAAAATAATGATGTTCAGATACTTATTGAATGTAAGAAAATTGGCGAACCATTAAATATAAATCATGCTTCGCAGTTATTCAGGTATTTTCATGTAACAAACGCCAGAATTTCAATCCTCACCAATGGACAAAATTATAAATTTTTTACAGATCTGGATGCTCCCAATAAAATGGATGAAAAACCATTTTTGGAAGTAGATCTTCTTGATATTGACGAAAATATAATACCTGAGCTAAAAAAATTAACTAAGTCTTCGTTTGATTTAGAATCAATTATCAATGCTGCTGGTGAATTAAAATATGTCAGCCAAATCAAAAAAATCCTGCATTCTCAGCTAAATAATCCTGAAGATGACTTTGTGAAATTTTTTGCATCCCGAGTTTATGATGGGATTCTGACTCAAAAAGTCAGAGAGTCTTTTTTTAACTTGACCAAAAAAGCTGCAAGCCAGTACATAAATGATCAGGTTAATGAGCGACTTAAGTCAGCTATTACGGGCATAACCCCAGCGATCATCGATACTCCAAATGAGTCATCACAGATTGAGGAAGACGAACATAAAGATGAAAGTGATGTGGTTACAACGCTAGAGGAGCTCGAGGGGTATCATATTGTTAAAGCAATCACCAGAGCAGTACTGGAGGCACCCCGTATAACTCACAGAGATACCAAAAGTTACTTTGGTATTCTTGTAGATGACAACAACCGCAAACCCCTTTGCCGATTGCATTTTAATCGTACGCAAAAATACATCGGACTTTTCGACATAGAAAAAAACGAAACGCGTCATCCTATAACGACAGTCGATGATATCTATTCATTTGCTGATATCCTGAAAGCGACAGCAGCTCTATATAATTAATTTTTTACCCAGGCAGCACGCGACGTGCTGCCTCAGCCTGGAACGTCAGGGAAAAAGGCGCTGGCGCTACCGTCGAAGTCAGAATGAATGTAAGCCGGATAAAACATAACAACTCCTGATATCCGTGCTTAATTCCCGCCTTTCGCCAAATACGGGCGAGAGTGCCCGGTTTGATTTTCTTTAAGCATGATACACATGATGCACACCTTTATTGATGGCGCAGATCGCATTAGCGTATCAGGAATATTAATGAGGAAGCCATGACTGGAAGGGAAAACGGGAGATTGGTACTCTCAAATATGCCCGGCGGCGCTTCGCTTGTGCGGGCCTACGTAAAACTGCGATGGCTGTCCATGTAGGCCGGGTAAGGCGAAGCCGCCACCCGGCTTTAGCGCATCAGAAACGCCAGGTCAGGCCGGTCATCAGCGCGAAGCTGTCGTCGCGGTCGATCATCGGGCTGTTCTTCACGTCGTCAGGCAATACGGTGTAGACCGCGCTGGCGTTAAGATACAGCTTCTGGGTTAACTGATATTTGGCCGCCAGGCCAACGTATGGCGTCCAGCTGTCACCGGCGGTGTATTCATCCAGACCTGAGCGGCGAGACTCGCTGCCGGATACGCCATAGTAGTAGTCGTTATAGCTTTCGTCGCTATAGAAAATACCGACAGAGGGCGTCAGGGTCAGGCGTTCCATCCTGATTGGACGGAAGTATGAAACCTCGCCGATCATACCGCCGCTTTCATCCGTGGCATCGCCCGAGACCGCCACTTTCAGCGAACCCCAGCTTTCGTGGCGGTAGTACGCGCCGCCGAGGAAGGCAGAAGCTTTACGCTCATCAAGCTTTTTCATCTGATGGTCGTCGTTGTCATCAGGATCGAAATGCAGCGGCATCCACGATGCGGTCAGGCTGAGTTCATTTTTTGCGTCTTTCCACAGGATCCATCCGCCCGTGGTCTGGCGAACATAAAAGCTATCGCCTTCGTAGCTAATTAACGGTACTGCGGTAGTATTTTCGTTATAGCCTTTGTAAGGAGACTCATTAAATACAGCCCCCGCTCCTAGTGAAAAGTCACCGGCCATTGCTGAGGATGTTGCAAATAACGTGGCAGCGATGAGTAAATTGTATTTAATAGTCATTACATGTAATCCATTAAAATGCCAAACAAGCGAGGCGCATAATAATGGTTACAAATTTGCCAATGCAACGCTGCGGTTTATATAATATTATATACAAAATCATATAGATGGGTGTGCATGATGAATAAATTACAGCTAAAGCCGCGCGAGTTAAAAATTATATCCGTCATCGCAGCCACCCACAGCATTGGTGATGCCGCCGCCCTGCTGGGCATGGCGCAGGCCAACGTCAGTAAATATCTGTCTGATTTTGAAACGCGGGTTGGGCTCAAGGTTTTTGAGCGCACCACGCGCCAGCTGGCCCTGACCCAGTTTGGGGAAGCGTTACTCCCGTACATTGATGCCACGCTGGATAAGAACCGCCAACTCGTTAATTTTATTGCTGATTATAAGCATGAAAAGCGCGGAAAGGTCACGATCTATGCCCCTACAGGTATCGTAACTTATCTCGCGCGCCACGTGATCCATCAGATAGAAGATATCGGTGACATCCGCATCTCCCTGAAAACCTATAACCTGGATCGGAATGAATTTTCAGAAGGCGTTTCTTTTCCGGATGACTGCGACATTTTAATTACCTATGCGCCGCCGAAAGACGAAAGTCTGGTTGCCAGCGTGTTAACAAAATATTCTGTTACGGCATTCGCTACCGTAGAATATTTAAATAAACACCCCTTAACGGGACCTGAAGGTTTAATTAATCACTCCTGTATTCTCATTGACTCCATGCTGATCGATGATGCAAACATCTGGCGTTTCCGCGTGCACGGCAGTGATAGCGTGCATGACTACCGGGTGACCGGTAATTATATTTGCGACAATACGCAGACGGCCCTGGAGCTGGCAAGAAATAATCTTGGGATTGTTTTTGCGCCAAAAGAGAGTCTGAAAAAAGAATTAACGAAAGGGATGCTGGTCCCCTGCTTCCCGCATCAGGAAGAGTGGTGGCTCGATCTGACGGCCATTTTCCGCAAACGCGAATACCAGCCCTGGCGCGTGCAATACGTTCTGGATGGCGTTCTGAACTGCCTGCGCCAGCAAATTGCTCAGGCCGCCCATGGACGGCCTGAGCTGGGCGATTAGAATAGCCCCAGCGGTTTATCGGAGTAGCTGACCAGCAAACATTTCGTCTGCTGATAATGTTCCAGCATCATCTTGTGGGTTTCACGCCCGATGCCCGATTGCTTATAACCGCCAAATGCCGCGTGCGCAGGATAGGCGTGGTAGCAGTTGGTCCAGACGCGCCCGGCCTGAATGCCTCTGCCCATTTTATAGGCCAGATTACCGTTGCGGCTCCAGACGCCGGCTCCCAGGCCATACGGCGTGTCGTTGGCAATCTCCAGCGCCTCCTCCATCGTTTTGAAGGTGGTTACGGCCAGCACCGGTCCGAAAATTTCCTCCTGGAAGACGCGCATGTTGTTCTGACCGAACAGGATCGTTGGCTCCAGATAATACCCTTCCTGCAGATCCCCACCGAGCACCTTACGGCGACCGCCGGTCAGAATATCCGCCCCCTCTTTCTTGCCGATATCGATGTAGTTGAGGATGGTTTCCAGCTGTCCGTGCGAGACCTGCGCCCCCATCTGCGTGACGTTATCGAGCGGGTTACCGCTGCGGATAGACTCGACGCGGCGAATGGCCCGCTCCATAAAGCGCTCATAGATGGACTCCTGCACCAGCGCGCGGCTTGGGCAGGTGCAGACTTCGCCCTGGTTAAACGCAAACAGCGCAAACCCTTCCAGGGCTTTGTCGAAGAAGGCATCCTCTTCCTCCATCACGTCCGCGAAGAAGATGTTCGGGGATTTCCCGCCCAGCTCCAGGGTCACCGGAATGATGTTCTGCGTGGCGTACTGCATAATCTGCTGGCCCACTTCCGTCGACCCGGTAAACGCCACTTTAGCGATCCGTTTCGAGGTAGCCAGATATTCCCCTATCTCACCGCCCGCACCGTTGACCACGTTAATCACGCCCGGCGGCAGAAGATCGCCAACGATTTCCATCAGCAGCAGCACCGAGAGCGGGGTCAGACGCGCCGGTTTAAGCACAATGCAGTTCCCGGCCGCCAGCGCGGGCGCCATTTTCCAGCTCGCCATCAGCAGCGGGAAGTTCCACGGAATGATTTGCCCGACGACGCCCAGCGGTTCGTGGAAGTGATACGCCACGGTGTCGCTGTCTACCTCGCTTATTCCGCCCTCCTGAGCGCGAATGCAGGAGGCAAAATAGCGGAAGTGGTCGATGGCCAGCGGCACGTCTGCCGCCATCGTTTCCCGGATAGGCTTGCCGTTATCCCAGGTTTCCGCCGTCGCCAGCAGCTCCAGATTCTGCTCCATCCGGTCGGCGATTTTGAACAAAATAGCCGCGCGGTCCTGAACGGAGGTGTGGCCCCATTTATCTTTCGCTTTGTGCGCCGCATCCAGCGCCAGATCGATATCGCGCCTGCCGGAGCTGGCTATTTCGCACAGCGGCTGGCCGGTTACGGGGGTCAGGTTGGAATAGTATTCGCCGTCGACGGGAGCTACCCAGTCGCCGCCAATAAAGTTGTCATAACGAGGCTTCAGCTTGAGGGGAAAACCATACTCGCCGGGCTGGATACGCGATGAGGGAGGATTGTTTGTCATGACCGTCTCCTTGCTGTTGGTGTACATCAAGGGTAGTTCCGGCTGGCGATTTTCTCGCCAACCGGTAACGGCTTTACGACGGGGGTCACGGAGTTTCAGGAAATAATAACGAATCGCGCAATAAATGATCGTTACCGCGACGGCGGGTGAAGCCGATGCGGTTGAAATACTCCAGGATCTGAATCGCCAGCTTGCGGCCTACGTTCAGCCGGTCGCGGAAATCGGCTGCGCAGGTAGAGCCCCGCTCCAGATCCAGCTCGCGGATCAGGTTCGCAAAGGCCACAATACGATCGTTACGGTAATAACGATCTTTCACGATCGCGACTATCAGCCCCTGCTGCTGCGCATGGCGCAATACCTGACGCATCACCTGCTCGTCGGTATTCGTTTCGCGGGCCAGATCGCGAACCCACCACGGCTCATCGCCAAACAGCGAGGCCACTTTTTGCCATACCGCTTCTTGCTCTGCGGTGAACCCGGCCTTGTGATCCGGCAGATGGAGCCAGCCGTGGTGGCTTTTGATCGCCCCGCTTTCGCGCATGTTTTCAATCAGCAGCAGCACCAGCGCATCGTCTTCCATCGGCAGCGCCATGCGCCGCAGACGCTCACGGCCCGGGCCAGGCTCATCCTGATGCTGTTCATGGTATGTTGCGAGCGTGTTCAGTATCTTACGCTGCCAGTTCGCAGCAACCGGGGCGTTTAGCAGACTGTTTCCAGCCTGAATAAAGCCCGGCTGTTGGGCCAGCAGGCGTAACCCTTCCTCGCTCAGCTGGCGTGCCCATGCAAAATCACGCAGGCTCACCGCACCGCGCTCAAGATGCACCCGCAGCGCGGCGTTATCATCGCTGGCCTGCACCAACGCTGCCAGCCACTGCAGATATTCAGGCTTACGCTTGCCGCGTCGCGGCGGATTCAGCGCGACCACCCGTGCCCCGGCCAGCGTTTCCCGCGCGGAAATATCACGCAGAACCAGACGATCGTTGTCTGCAAGCCAGAGCGGTGAATCGAATACCAGTTCGGCAAGATCGTTTTCCAGCAGCGACACGCGCCCGGTGATATGGCTGGCCGCGTGGTGAATATGCAGCGGCTGCCATTGGGTCAGGGGCACGTTTGTCTGCAGGGAGACAATGACGCGTTCAGACGGCTCAGGAGGGGCATCGGCCAGCAGCCAGTCCCCGCGGTTAAGCTGCTCTTTTTCCGCATCCCCGGTAATGTTCAGCGCGATCCGCTGCCCGGCATGAGCACGCTCCGCGGGCTGGTTTTGCGCATGTAAGCCACGCACGCGCATCGCCTTGTTAACGCCCGTCAGCCAGAGCGTATCACCTACGTTCACTTCACCGCTCAGCGCCGTCCCGGTCACCACCAGCCCCGCGCCTTTGACGGTAAACGCCCGGTCAATTGCCAGACGGAAGCGGTGATGGCTGGCGTGGTCACGCGACGAAAGCTGCTGTAAGTGGTGGCGAAGTTCATCGATACCGCACCCTTCTGTCGCCACGGTGACAAAAAGCGGGGCATCGGCAAAACCATACTCCTGCAAGGTCGCCTGTACCGCTTCGCGCACTTCGCTGACGCGAGCGTCATCCACGCGATCGGCTTTGGTCAGCGCCACGGTCAGCTGCGGGTTACCGGTCAGCTGCAGGATCGCCAGGTGCTCACGAGTTTGCGCCATGACGCCATCATCGCAGGCCACCACCAGCAGGGCATGATCGATACCCCCCACGCCCGCCAGCATGTTGGACAGAAACTTTTCATGCCCCGGAACATCAATAAAACCCAGCACGCGACCATCAGGCTGGGGCCAGTAGGCATAGCCCAGATCGATGGTCATGCCGCGCTTTTTCTCTTCCGGCAGGCGGTCGGCGTTTATGCCGGTAATCGCCTGCAGCAACGTGGTTTTTCCGTGGTCGACATGACCGGCGGTGGCAATAATCATTTCAACAACATCTCCAGAAATCGCTCTTCATCTTCAAGGCAGCGCAGATCCAGCCACATTCGGCCATCGTAAATCCGCCCGATAACCGGCGCGGGAAGGCCACGCCAGCGCGACGACAGGGCTTCAAGGTGGCTGCCGCGCCCGTCACGCGGGGTGAACGTGAGCGCTTCACTCGGCAGCCTGTCCACCGGCAGCGAACCGCTGCCAATCTGCGACTGGCAGGGTTCAATGCGAACGTCAAAATCGGGATAGTGCGGGGCAATGCGCGGCAGCAGTAATTCGGCCTGGGCGCGAATCGAAGCGGCATCGCGGGTTAACAGACGCAGCGTGGGGAGGCGGTCGGCCAGTTTCTCCGGATGGAGATAAAGCCGCAGCGTCGCCTCCAGCGCGGCAAGCGTCATTTTATCGGCTCGCAGGGCGCGCTTAAGCGGATGCTGCTGCAGCTTCGCAATCAGCTCGCGCTTGCCGACGATAATCCCGGCCTGCGGCCCGCCAAGCAGCTTGTCGCCGGAAAAGCTGACCAGGCTAACGCCTGCGGCAATCATCTCTTGCGGCATCGGCTCTCTCGGCAGCCCGTAAAGGCTCAGATCCACCAGCGAGCCGCTGCCGAGATCGGCAATCACCGGAATATTCAGTTCGCGGCCAATCGCCGCCAGCTCTGCCTCTTCAACCGTTTTGGTGAAGCCTTCAATATGGTAATTGCTGGTGTGGACCTTCATCAGCAGGGCGGTATTTTCATTCACCGCCGCGCGATAATCTTTCGCATGGGTACGGTTAGTAGTGCCCACTTCATGCAGCGTGCAGCCCGCCTGGCGCATCACGTCCGGAATACGAAACGCCCCGCCAATCTCCACCAGCTCGCCGCGGGAAACCACCACCTCTTTGCCGCTGGCAGTCGCCGCCAGCATCAGCAGCACCGCTGCGGCGTTGTTATTCACAATGCAGGCATCTTCCGCGCCGGTCAGCTGGCACAGCAGGTCCGCCAGCGCCCGGTCACGATGCCCGCGTCCGGCGCCGTCCAGATCGTACTCCAGCGTCACGGGCGCCCGCATGGCCTGTACAACCGCCGCAACCGCCTCTTCCGCCTGCTGCGCGCGGCCCAGGTTGGTATGGAGCACGGTACCGGTCAGGTTAATCACCGGGCGTAATGCGCTTTGCGCTTTCTCATCCAGCCGGTGCTCAACTTCCTGCTCCCACGCCGCGCACCAGTCGGGCAAGGCGTTTTCTGCCTGAATAGCGCATCGGGCTTCGTCCTGAAGCAGGCGTAACATCTCCACCGTCGCGGTATGGCCGAAGCGCTCAACGGCAGCATGAATGCGGGGCTCGCGAAGGAGACGGTCGGTAGCGGGGATCTGGCTGTACAGCGAATGATGAGTAGTCATGAAAGCGCCTGGCGAGTAAATATCTTCCCCCCTCCCGACGGGAGAGGGAGTTAACATGTGGAGGGATTGTACCGCCTCCGACGCCGAAGTGTTATAACCCGCGTCAAGCCTTTGGCGGTTCTGTCCGGGCAAAGCTCTCGCGGCTAAAAAGCGTGTCTGCCAGTTTCACCAGCAGCGGACGGTCGACGCACCAGCCAGGGGAAACCCGGCGGAAGTTGAGATAGCCGATGGCGCAGGCGATAGCGATAGTTGCCAGGTTCAGGCTGTCGGTTTGAATCTTTCCCTCCCGGATAAGCTGTTCGCACCTGTCCAGGCTGCGGCTGATTTTTTCCCGCTGGCGTAACAGTTCCGTTTCCGACTGCTGGGCGGCGGGCCTGGCCTGCTCACGCACGGAGGTTAACGCCGCATCCATAATGCCATCGGCCAGGGCTTCAATTTGCTTCACCGCCAGCGCCGCTTTTGGGTCAGCCGGCAGCATTGCCGGGGCAACGCCCAGCAGCTCGATATACTCCGCAATAATCGGGGAATCGAACCAGTATTCGCCCTCGTCCGTCACCAGCGCCGGGACTTTCCCCAGCGGGTTGTACTGCGCGACGCCGTTTTCAGCGTTGTAGGGCTGTTCATTGATGAATTCAAATTCAATCCCTTTCTCCAGCAGGAGAATCGAGATTTTTCGCACGAAGGGACTGGTGTAGCTACCGATGAGTTTCATTGCCTGATCCTTGATGCCGGAAAAAAGTCAGTATGGATCAAGCGATGAAAAAAGGGCAGGTACGCGTGTCGCATTCCTGCCCTGGAAGGATTAGTGATCGAGGTAGAGGTAGTGCATCCAGCTGGTCATACGCAGCAATACTTTACGCATCACCGAGACGTGGGCGAAATGGTCCGAGTAGACCGCCACCTGGGCATAGATACCGTCTGGCAGCGCATCGACTTCCGCATTCGGATCCAGCTCAATCGTACCCAACACGCCGTCCGTTCCCGGCACCACCGTCAGCGACTGCAGCGCGCCCTGCGCCTGATAGGAGCCTCCCGGCACCACCGGCAGAATACTGGTGAGTTTACCGGTAAACACCTGGCCCGGCAGCGCGTTAAACACCACTTCCGCTTCATCGCCCGGCTTCAGACGCAGCAGCGAGTTCTGACGGAACTGGGCCACGATCTGACGCTTCTGTTCAGGAATAAAGACCATCACCGGACGCAGCGGCAGCGCGGCGGCGTACGTCCCCGGACGGATCAGCACCTGGGTGATGTAGCCATCGCTTGGCGCACGGACCACGGTCTGATCCAGGTTGTATTTGGCTTCAGCAAGCTGCGCGCGTAAGGAGGCAATCTGCGACTGCTCGCCGTTCACCATGCTGTCCAGCTGGCTTTGAATCTGCGTCTGTTCGGCAACGGAGCCTTTCACCATCGCATCCTGTGCGAGATAATTTTGCCGCGCGTTGTCGATATCGCTTTCAGAAAACGGATTCACTTTTGCCTGGCTGCCTTTCAGGTAGCGCTGATAATCTTTAAACAGACGATCGCGTTCAGCCGACACGCGGGTGGTATTGGCGACCGCTTCCGAAAGCTGCGCTTTCAGATTGTCGATATTGTGCGTTGCGGTCACCAGGTCGGCCTGGAGTCTGTCGACGCGCGCCTGGTAGCGGCCCGGATCCAGTTTAAATAACACTTCGCCTTTTTTAATTAGCTGGTTATTTTTATCGGTCACTTCACTGACCACCCCGGTAACCTGCGGCGTAATTGGAATAGAAATAACCGCCTTTTGCGCCGTAAAGGTGTACGGATGGTTATAGTTCATTAACAGAATAAGCCCGGCAACAATAAACACCCCGCCTAATGTCGCGGTGGCAAGCGTCCACTGATTTACCGGAATACGGAATATTTTAAAAATCACCCAGGCAAATGCCACATAGGTCAAAATAATTAACAGATCCATGATTAGCGCTCCAGCGTGTTTTTATCAGCGGCGGGCTGTACCGCGGCCAGCTTTTGTTCTAATTCGGCCACGCGTTTGGCCAGCGCATCCATGCCCGGAACCTCATCAGGCTTGGTGATGTGGTTTTGCATCCCCCAGCCGCGATCTTCACGGTACAGCGTGGCCCATATCCACAGGAACGGCCAGATGGCATGGAGCGTAAACAGGCTAATCCAGCCTGCCGTGTGAATCGCATCGGCATGCGGATGGTTTCGCTTTTTGGCCATATTATAAGGAATGTCATGGATGGCGATGATTCCATAAAAAAGAACCAGAAATACAAAAATCAATACGCCCAGCGCAAAATAGTTGAGAAACATATTCTCCTCACTTAAACAACGTCAACTCATTTAATTAATAAAACAGTACGCAACCTAATTAATTTATTTTGAAATACAGAAGGTATACTGGTTATTTCAGAGCCGGGGAGTATCGTTTTTTATAATATCTCCATGCAAGTTTATAAGCGTGTCAAAATATATCCTGAATAATAATATACTTAACCTTACAATATGAGCGTAATCCACGTTTTAACTTTTCGCCATACCACACTTCAAAAGTGGTTTTTTAGCTTAACGTGTCGCGCTATGCCATCCTGACGCCGAATCGCTAAGCAGAGTTTGCCGCCGATCACAGCCGGAGAAATCTGCATAAAAATATTTTGTGAAATCAGTCACAATCCAGAAACAAACCCACAAAACCAAATCGTGACAACCATCACATAAAAGGGTGGTTTTTGCCGCATTTCTCGCCGTCGTATTTTTTTTGCCCACCTTTTTTGTGACTAAGATCACCTCATTGACATCCACACCCCCTACCTTTACGTGATATGCGTCACACAAATTTTCACTGTCTGGACAGTTGAACGATTCAGTGCCAGATTTCACAGCATCAGAACAGGGCCCGGCTACCTCTGCCGCCTCATTAACAATAAACCTCGGGCCGCAAGCCTAAGCGTAAACAGAAGAAGGGGTGTTTTATGTCATCCGATTTCAAGATCAAAGTTCAAAGCTTTGGTCGTTTCCTCAGCAACATGGTGATGCCAAATATCGGCGCGTTTATCGCGTGGGGTATCATCACTGCATTGTTCATTCCGACAGGGTGGTTGCCTAACGAAACGCTGGCGAAACTTGTTGGCCCAATGATTACCTATCTCCTGCCGCTGCTCATCGGTTTCACCGGTGGTCGTCTGGTGGGCGGTGACCGTGGTGGCGTAGTGGGTGCCATCACGACCATGGGTGTTATCGTCGGTGCGGATATGCCGATGTTCCTCGGTGCAATGATTGCCGGTCCTCTGGGCGGCTGGGCGATTAAGAAATTCGACGTCTGGGTTGATGGTAAGATCAAATCCGGCTTCGAAATGCTGGTGAACAACTTCTCTGCGGGCATCATCGGGATGATCCTCGCGATTCTGGCGTTCCTCGGCATTGGCCCTGCGGTTGAAGTGCTGTCCAAAATTCTGGCGGCAGGCGTTAACTTTATGGTGGCGCACGACATGCTGCCGCTGGCGTCTATCTTCGTTGAACCGGCGAAAATCCTGTTCCTGAACAACGCCATCAACCACGGTATCTTCTCGCCGCTGGGTATTCAGCAGTCTCACGATCTCGGCAAGTCTATCTTCTTCCTGATTGAAGCCAACCCGGGTCCGGGTATGGGCGTACTGCTGGCGTACATGTTCTTTGGTCGCGGCAGCGCTAAGCAGTCTGCTGGCGGTGCGGCAATCATTCACTTCCTGGGCGGTATCCACGAAATTTACTTCCCGTACGTGCTGATGAACCCACGCCTGATCCTGGCCGTTATCCTTGGCGGTATGACCGGCGTGTTCACCCTGAGCGTGCTGGGCGGCGGTCTGGTGTCTCCAGCTTCTCCGGGGTCTATCCTGGCGGTGCTGGCGATGACGCCAAAAGGAGCGTATTTCGCTAACATCGCGGCCATCTGTGCGGCCATGGCCGTCTCCTTCGTGGTCTCTTCTATCCTGCTGAAAACCAGCAAAGTGAAAGAAGACGACGATATTGAAGCGGCGACCCGTCGTATGCACGACATGAAAGCCGAATCCAAAGGCGCAACCCCGCTGGCGGCTGGCGATGTGTCTAACGACCTGAGCCACGTGCGTAAAATCATCGTTGCCTGTGATGCCGGTATGGGTTCCAGCGCAATGGGTGCAGGCGTGCTGCGTAAGAAAGTGCAGGATGCGGGTCTGACCAACATCTCCGTCACCAACAGCGCCATTAACAGCCTGCCGCCGGACGTTGACCTGGTCATCACGCACCGCGACCTGACCGAACGCGCCATGCGCCAGGTGCCGCAGGCACAGCACATCTCGCTGACCAACTTCCTCGACAGCGGCCTGTACACCAGCCTGACCGAACGTCTGGTTGCGGCGCAGCGTCACGAAGACAACGAAGTGAAAGTGCGCTCAAGCCTGCAGGACAGCTTTGACGAAAGCAACGCCCACCTGTTCAAACTGGGTGCGGAAAACATCTTCCTCGGTCGCACAGCGGCAACCAAAGAAGAAGCGATTCGCTTTGCCGGCGAGCAGCTGGTGAAAGGCGGCTACGTTCAGCCTGAATATGTCGACGCAATGCTGGAACGCGAAAAACTGACGCCAACCTACCTGGGCGAATCCATCGCGGTTCCGCACGGTACGGTTGAAGCGAAAGATCGCGTCCTGAAAACCGGCGTCGTATTCTGTCAGTATCCGCAGGGCGTGCGCTTCGGTGAAGAAGAAGACGACATCGCCCGTCTGGTGATTGGTATCGCCGCTCGCAACAACGAGCACATTCAGGTGATTACCAGCCTGACCAACGCGCTGGACGATGAGTCTGTCATTGCGCGTCTGGCCAGCACCACCAGCGTGGAAGAAGTCCTGGCACTTCTTAACAAATAAGTCCTCTTCCCTCTCCCCTCTGGGGAGAGGGCTAGGGTGAGGGGAAAAGTTCCTCACCCCAGCCCTCTCGGGTAAAAACATTGATGAAGGTTAACACTATGAAAGCATTACATTTTGGCGCAGGTAATATCGGTCGTGGTTTTATCGGTAAACTGCTGGCAGACGCGGGCATTACGCTGACATTCGCCGATGTGAATCAGGTGGTCCTGGATGCCCTGAATGCGCGTCATAGCTATCAGGTCCATGTAGTCGGTGAAAACGAGCAGGTTCAGACGGTGTCCGGCGTCAACGCGGTCAGCAGCATCGGGGAAGACGTTATCGACCTGATCGCCAGCGTCGATCTGGTCACCACGGCCGTGGGTCCGGTCGTCCTTGAGCGCATCGCCCCTGCGGTTGCGAAAGGCCTGGCAAAACGTAAAGCGCAGGGCATCGACACCCCGCTGAACATCATCGCCTGTGAAAACATGGTGCGCGGCACCACGCAGCTGAAAGGCCACGTGCTCAACGCTGTAGCAGATGAAGACAAAGCCTGGGTTGAAGCGCACGTCGGGTTTGTGGATTCCGCCGTGGATCGCATCGTTCCGCCGTCTGAATCCGCCACCAACGACCCGCTGGAAGTGACCGTGGAAACCTTCAGCGAGTGGATCGTTGATAAAACCCAGTTTAAAGGCGCCCTGCCGACCATTCCGGGAATGGAATTAACCGATAACCTGATGGCATTTGTCGAACGCAAACTCTTCACGCTGAACACCGGGCATGCTATAACCGCGTACCTCGGAAAATTGGCCGGTCATCAGACCATTCGTGATGCGATCCTCGATGAGAAGATCCGCGCGGTGGTAAAAGGGGCAATGGAAGAGAGCGGCGCGGTGCTGATCAAACGCTACGGTTTTGATGCTGATAAACACGCAGCATACATCCAGAAAATCCTCGGTCGCTTTGAAAATCCGTATCTGAAAGATGACGTTGAGCGCGTGGGCCGTCAGCCTCTGCGCAAACTGAGCGCGGGCGACCGTCTGATTAAGCCGCTGCTGGGCACGCTGGAATACGGCCTGCCGCACGCCAACCTAGTGAAAGGCATTGCCGCCGCGATGCACTACCGCAGCGAGCAGGACCCACAGGCGCAGGAACTGGCTCAGCTTATTGATGACAAAGGCGCGCAGGCTGCGCTGGCGCAGATTTCCGGTCTGGACGCCAACAGCGACGTGGTTGTGGAGGCGGTTAACGCATACAACGCAACCAAATGATGCACAGTGCGGCGCAGGTTAACCTGCGCCCAGATAATAGATTGTCAGATATGCAGGCAATAATGGAACAAACCCAGGCCTTTGAAAATCGTGTGCTTGAGCGTCTGAATGCTGGCAAAACCGTACGAAGCTTCCTGATCGCCGCCGTCGAACTGTTAACCGAGGCGGTGAATATCCTGGTGCTTCAGGTGTTTCGCAAAGACGACTACGCGGTAAAGTATGCTGTAGAACCGTTACTGGACGGAGACGGACCGCTGGGCGATTTATCCGTGCGTCTGAAGCTGATTTATGGTCTTGGCGTGCTCAACCGACAAGAGTATGAAGATGCGGAGCTGTTAATGGCGCTGCGCGAAGAACTCAATCATGACGGTAATGAGTACACCTTTACCGATGATGAGATCCTGGGGCCCTTCGGCGAGCTGCACTGCGTCAGCGCGCTCCCCCCTGCTCCCCATTTTGATAACAGCGACCCTGAGCTCTACGCGATGCAAAAGCTGCGTTATCAACAGGTTGTCCGTTCCACGATGGTTCTCTCCCTGACTGAGCTGATTTCCCGAATCAGCTTAAAAAAAGCGTTTCAGAAGTAAGCCCGCTCACATTGGTGTATCCTTCCCTGTAAATTCCCCGTTTTCAGAGTTATTTGTCATGAAAGAAGTCGAAAAGAACGAAATTAAACGCCTGAGCGACCGCCTGGATCTGATCCGCCACCAGATGGCTGGCCTGTCACTGGTCGATTCCGCCGAGAAGTACGCCGAGCTGGAAAAAGAAGCCGCCACGCTGGAAACAGAAATCGAGCGTCTGCGCGAAGTGAAAGGCCAGAAGCTGAGCAAAGAAGCGCAGAAGCTGATGAACATGCCGCACCGCCGCGCGATCACCAAAAAAGAACAGGCCGACATGGGCAAGCTGAAAAAAAGCGTCCGTGGTCTGGTGGTGGTACACCCGATGACCGAGCTTGGTCGCGAAATGGGCCTGAAAGAAATGACGGGCTTTTGTAAGACCGCGTTCTGATACTTCCCCCTCTTCCTGTGGGAGAGGGCCGGGGTGAGGGCATCAGGCCCCACCCCGCTTCAAATTGGCCCAACCAATCCCCCTTTTCTTTCTTCCCCGGTTCACAATTCCATTATTTCCGCTCACAAACTCATTGCCTGACCATAACATTTGGTTAACCATTCATTGTCATTAACCCTACAACACAACATTGGCAGGACCACTTTTACACAACCTGTGACGCAGAGTTGAGCGGAGACTCACCCGCAGCGCAGGCTGTCTGGTCCCCAGGAGACCTGCATGAGCCTCTGGCAACAAAACTACGACCCGGCCGGAAATATCTGGCTGTCGAGCCTGATCGCATCGCTTCCGATCCTGTTCTTCTTCTTTGCGCTGATTAAGCTCAAGCTGAAGGGCTACCTCGCCGCGACGTATACCGTTGCTATCGCCCTGATGGTGGCGCTGTTCTTCTATAAAATGCCGGTCGATCGCGCGCTGGCCTCCGTCGTCTATGGTTTCTTCTACGGCCTGTGGCCAATTGCGTGGATCATCATCGCGGCGGTGTTTGTCTATAAAATCTCGGTGAAAACCGGGCAGTTCGACATAATCCGCTCGTCGATTCTTTCCATCACGCCGGACCAGCGCCTGCAGATGCTGATTGTCGGCTTCTCCTTCGGGGCATTTCTTGAAGGCGCGGCAGGCTTTGGCGCACCGGTGGCGATCACCGCCGCGCTGCTGGTCGGGCTGGGCTTTAACCCGCTCTATGCCGCGGGCCTGTGCCTGATTGTGAACACCGCGCCGGTTGCGTTTGGCGCGATGGGTATTCCGATTCTGGTGGCCGGACAGGTCACCGGGCTGGACAGCTTCGAGATCGGCCAGATGGTCGGCCGCCAGCTGCCCTTCCTGACCATTATCGTCCTGTTCTGGATCATGGCGATTATGGACGGCTGGCGCGGCGTGAAGGAGACCTGGCCTGCGGTGATGGTGGCGGGCGGTTCGTTCGCTATCGCTCAATACCTCAGCTCGAACTTCCTCGGCCCGGAGCTGCCGGACATCATCTCTTCGCTGGTGTCGCTGGTCTGTCTGACGCTGTTCCTGAAGCGCTGGCAGCCGGTGCGTATTTTCCGCTTCGCCGACATGGGCGCCTCGCAGGTTGATCAAACCCTGGCCCGTACGGGCTATACGGCAGGACAGGTGATCCGCGCCTGGTCGCCGTTCCTGTTCCTGACCGCAACGGTCACCCTGTGGAGCATTCCGCCGTTTAAAGCCCTGTTCGCCCCGGGCGGCGCGCTGTACGACATGGTGATTAACATCTCCGTACCGTTCCTCGACAAGATGGTCGCCCGTATGCCGCCGGTGGTGCACGCCGCTACGCCGTATGCCGCGGTCTATAAATTCGACTGGTTCTCCGCCACCGGTACCGCCATCCTGTTTGCCGCTATTCTTTCCGTGGTGTGGCTGCGTATGAAGCCTGCGGCCGCGGTGCAGACCTTTGCCGCGACCGTTAAAGAGCTGATGCTGCCGATTTACTCCATCGGCATGGTGCTGGCGTTCGCGTTTATCTCGAACTACTCCGGCCTGTCATCGACGCTGGCGCTGGCGCTGGCCCATACCAGCCACGCTTTCACCTTCTTCTCGCCGTTCCTCGGCTGGCTGGGGGTGTTCCTGACCGGTTCCGATACCTCGTCTAACGCCCTGTTTGCCGCCCTGCAGGCAACGGCAGCCCAGCAGATTGGTGTGTCGGACGTCCTGCTAGTGGCCGCGAATACCACCGGCGGCGTGACCGGGAAAATGATCTCTCCACAATCCATCGCCATTGCCTGTGCGGCGGTGGGACTGGTCGGTAAAGAGTCGGATCTGTTCCGCTTTACCGTGAAACACAGCCTGATATTCACCTGCATGGTCGGGGTGATCACCACCCTGCAGGCCTATGTCTTAACCTGGATGATCCCATGATAGTGATACCCAGACGCCTGTCCGACGAGATTGCCTCTCGCGTGCGGGCGCTGATTGAAGAACAACAGCTTGAAGCGGGCATGAAGTTGCCCGCCGAACGCCAGCTCGCCGCCCAGCTTGGCGTGTCGCGCAATTCACTGCGCGAGGCGCTGGCGACGCTGGTCAGCGAAGGCGTGCTGGTGAGCCGTCGCGGCGGCGGCACCTTTGTGCGCTGGCAGCATGACGACTGGTCCGAGCAAAACATCGTGCAGCCCCTGAAGACGCTGATGGAGAACGACCCGGACTACAGCTTCGACATCCTTGAAGCGCGTCACGCCATCGAAACCAGTACCGCCTGGCACGCGGCCATGCGGGCAACCGACGCCGACAAAGAGAAACTCATCGCCTGCTTTGAGGCCACGCAAAGCAGCGACCCGGACATCGCCTCCCAGGCGGACGTCCGTTTTCACCTGGCGATTGCCGAGGCGTCGCACAACGTGGTGCTGCTTCAGACCATGCGCGGGTTCTTCGACCTGCTGCAATCCTCCGTGAAGCAGAGCCGCCAGCGCATGTATCTGGTTCCGCCGGTTTTTGCCCAGCTCACAGAACAGCACGAGGCGGTGCTCAACGCCATTCTGGCCGGTGATGCCGAGGCCGCACGCAAAGCGATGATGGCGCATCTCGGTTTCGTGCACACCACCATTAAACGATTCGATGAAGACCAGGCCCGACAGGCGCGTATTACCCGTCTGCCTGGCGACAGTGATATTTCCAGGGAGAACAAAGCATGATTATTTCAGCAGCCAGTGACTATCGCGCCGCGGCGCAGCGCATTTTGCCCCCGTTCCTGTTCCACTACATTGACGGCGGGGCGTATGCCGAATACACCCTGCGCCGCAACGTGGAAGATCTGTCGGAAGTGGCCCTGCGCCAGCGCGTGCTGAAGAATATGTCTGACCTGAGCCTTGAGACAAAGCTGTTCAACGAAACGCTCTCCATGCCCGTGGCGCTCGCGCCTGTAGGCTTATGCGGCATGTATGCCCGCCGCGGTGAAGTGCAAGCTGCCGCTGCGGCGGATGCCAAAGGCATTCCGTTTACGCTTTCCACCGTGTCCGTCTGCCCGATTGAAGAGGTAGCACCGACCATCAAGCGCCCAATGTGGTTCCAGCTGTACGTCCTGCGCGATCGCGGGTTTATGCGCAACGCGCTCGAGCGAGCCAAAGCGGCGGGCTGCTCCACGCTGGTCTTTACCGTCGATATGCCAACGCCCGGCGCGCGCTATCGTGATGCCCACTCCGGCATGAGCGGCCCGAATGCTGCGCTCCGTCGTTACTGGCAGGCCGTGACCCACCCACAGTGGGCGTGGGATGTCGGCCTGAACGGTCGGCCTCACGATCTCGGGAATATCTCGGCATACCTCGGTAAACCGACCGGGCTGGAAGATTACATCGGCTGGCTGGCGAACAACTTCGATCCGTCGATCTCGTGGAAAGACCTGGAGTGGATCCGCGAGTTCTGGGACGGCCCGATGGTCATCAAAGGGATCCTCGATCCGGAAGATGCCCGCGACGCGGTACGCTTTGGCGCAGACGGGATTGTGGTATCTAACCACGGCGGACGCCAGCTTGACGGTGTGCTCTCTTCCGCACGCGCCCTGCCGGCCATCGCCGATGCGGTGAAAGGCGATATTGCGATCCTGGCCGACAGCGGCATCCGCAACGGGCTGGACGTGGTGCGAATGATTGCGCTGGGCGCCGACAGCGTGCTGCTGGGGCGCGCGTATCTGTATGCGCTGGCGACGGCGGGCCAGGCAGGGGTGGCGAATCTGCTCAACCTGATCGAAAAAGAGATGAAGGTAGCGATGACGCTGACAGGTGCAAGAACGATTAGCGAAATCAGTAAGGATTCTCTGGTGCAGGAGTTAAGCAAATTACCGGCGGCGCTGGCTCCCCTGGCTCAGGGAAACGCGGCCTGACCTTCTCCGATTAATCCCCCTTTCTCACGCGCCCGATTTTCCCCTCGGGCGCTTTTTTACGCCAAAAATAACATCTAGATAACATATTGGATAAGAAAATTTGACATCCCCCTGCCGCCCGCAATTGTATAGACAAGCAAATACAAGAACACAAAAACAACATCAGATTGGAGTGGAGCGTATGGCGTATTCAGGTAAGGTGGATATTCAGCAGGTGATCGATGAGAGTCCCTTTTCAGGGTTTCACTGGCTGCTCATTGTGTTGGGCTTTCTGGTTCTGGCGATCGATGGTTTTGATACGGCAGCGATGGGTTACATCGCGCCTACGCTGTCGGCAGAATGGGGGATACACAAACAGGATCTGGGGCCGGTGCTGAGCGCGGCGCTGCTGGGGCTATCGCTGGGCGCGCTGATTGCCGGTCCGGTATCGGACCGGATGGGGCGCAAGCGCGTGCTGGTCTTTTCGTGCCTGTTCTTCGGCCTTGCGAGCCTGGGGACGGCCTGGGCGCAAAGTCTGAATACGCTCACGCTGTGGCGCTTTCTGACGGGCCTGGGCCTCGGTGCCGCAATGCCTAACGCCATCACGCTGATCTCGGAGTTTGCCCCCCAGCGCTGTCGCGCCATGGCGATTAATACCATGTACTGCGGCTTCCCTCTGGGTGCGGCGGGCGGCGGCGCGATCTCTTCCTGGCTTATCCCCCATCACGGCTGGCGAAGCGTGCTGCTGACCGGGGCGATTGCGCCGCTGATTTTAACGCTGCTGCTGGGGCTGTTTTTACCGGAGTCCGTGAAGTTTCTGGTGCAGCGCGGGAAAGACGTCATGCAGGTCCGCCGTATCGCCAGCCGGTTCGCCCGCAGCACGCTGGATGGCGTCACGGGCTTTTTCCTGGCGGAGGAGAAAGTCGCCTCTAAAAAAGGGAGCGTGTCGCAGCTGTTTTCTATGCCCTGGCTGCCCGGCACCCTGATGCTGTGGGTGACCTATTTTATGGGGCTGGTGATTTACTACGTCCTGCTTAGCTGGATGCCAACGCTGATGCAGGGGATGGGCTATGCTCTGGCGGAATCCGCCTGGCTCACCTCGCTGTTCACCTTCGGCGGCACCGCAGGCATTCTGCTCGCGGGCTGGATGATGGACCGCTGGGAAGCGCATAAAGTTGTCGCGTGTGGTTTCGTGCTGACAATGGGCCTAATTCTTTTACTGGGTATTGAGCATAACCATATCGCTCTGTTTGGTGGGCTGATTTTCCTGATGGGGATCGCGATGAACGGTGCGCAATCGGGCATGCAAACCCTGGCCGCCACCTTTTACCCTACCGAGTGCCGCGCGACGGGCATCGCCTGGATGCAGGGGATCGGCCGCTTTGGCGGCGTGGCGGGAACCATGACCAGCGCCCAGCTTCTCGCTATGCAGTGGCAGGCAGACAGTATTTTAATGATCCTCAGCGTGCCCGCTCTGGTGGCCGCTGCGGCAACCGTCTACAAAATGCTGTACAGCCGCTCGCAGGAACCCGGCGTCGCGTAGTTCCTCTCTTTTCTGCTATTCTGCCCCCGCAATTAAGGGGGCAGCATGCTTAACATCGTTTTATTCGAACCAGAAATTCCGCCAAATACCGGCAATATCATCCGCCTGTGTGCCAACACCGGTTTTCGTCTGCATATCATTGAGCCGATGGGCTTTACGTGGGACGACAAACGTCTGCGTCGCGCAGGGCTGGATTATCATGAATTTACCGCCGTCGTTCGCCATCACGATTACGCCGCGTTTCTGGAAGCCGAAAAGCCGCAGCGCATGTTCGCCCTGACCACCAAAGGTACGCCAGCGCATAGCGCCGTGAGCTATCAGGCAGGTGACTATCTGATGTTTGGCCCGGAAACCCGCGGCCTGCCGGCCACGATCCTGGATGCCCTGCCCGCCGAGCAGAAAATCCGTATTCCGATGATGCCGGACAGCCGCAGCATGAACCTGTCGAACGCGGTGTCGGTGGTGGTGTATGAAGCATGGCGCCAGCTGGGGTATCCGGGCGCCATTCTCAGAAGTTAAATGCCGTCACCATACTCGAACGTATGGTGAATGCCGTTGAAGTGCTGATCCATGTCCATGGAAGGCTTATCGCTGTCTGGTTTACCGACGATGCGCGCCGGTACGCCAGCGGCGGTGGTATGCGGCGGCACGGGCTGGAGCACCACGGAGCCTGCGCCGATCTTCGCGCCGCGCCCGACTTCGATATTGCCGAGGATTTTGGCACCCGCGCCAATCATCACCCCTTCACGAATTTTCGGATGGCGATCGCCGCTGGTTTTACCGGTACCGCCCAGGGTAACCGACTGCAGGATCGAGACGTCATCTTCAATGACCGCTGTTTCCCCGACGACAATCCCGGTGGCGTGGTCGAGCATGATCCCGCGGCCAATCTTTGCCGCCGGGTGAATATCGACCTGGAACGTCACGGAAACCTGGTTTTGCAGGAAGATCGCCAGCGCGCGACGGCCTTCATTCCACAGCCAGTGGCCGATGCGGTAAGCCTGCAGGGCGTGGAAGCCTTTCAGGTACAGCAGCGGCGTAGAATATTTATCGACCGCCGGGTCACGCGTGCGCACGGCCTGGATATCGCAGGCGGCAGAGGCGATCATTTCCGGGTCTGCGGCGTAAGCCTCTTCCACCACTTCACGAATGGCGATAGCAGGCATGATCGAGGAAGCCAGCTTGTTGGCGAGCATATAGCTCAGCGCGCTGCCGAGATTTTCGTGCTTGAGTAGCGTCGCGTGGTAGAAACTGGCCAGCATAGGCTCGCAGTCGGCCAGCGCCCGGGCTTCGGCTTTAATATTGTTCCAGACGATATCCAGTTCTTCACACGGCATTGCTTACTCCAGACGATAGTTAATGACCAGCCAGTTCTGCGCTGGCTGGGTCATTCAGGTGACAACGGTTCCGACTAGTTACTGCTGCGCTCGTCCTTGCGCGCACGACCTAATAAGGTCAATGCTGCCTCGCGCGCATTTTTTCCGCAATACAATACCTGATAAATTTCCTCGGTTATTGGCATTTCGACACCGAAACGGTGCGCCAACTCGCGGACTTCCCTGGTATTGCGGTAGCCTTCAACCACCTGACCAATCTTCTCCTGCGCGCCTTTAACATCGCTGCCCTGTCCGAGCATCATGCCAAAACGGCGGTTACGAGACTGGTTATCGGTACAGGTCAGCACCAGGTCGCCCAGGCCAGCCATCCCCATAAAGGTGGCCGGATCGGCACCCAGCGCTTCGCCCAGGCGGGACATTTCAGTCAGCCCTCGGGTGATCAGCGCCGTACGCGCATTGGCACCAAAACCAATGCCGTCTGACATTCCGGCACCAATCGCAATCACGTTCTTCACCGCACCGCCCAGCTGCACGCCGATAAAATCGGGGTTGCTGTAGACGCGGAAGCTCTTGCCGCAGTGCAGCAGCTGTTGAAGATCGTCGGAGAAGGCCTGATCGGTGGAGGCCAGCGAAATCGCCGTCGGCAGGCCAGCGGCCAGCTCTTTGGCAAAGGTCGGGCCGGAGATGACCGCCAGCGGGATCTCATCACCCAGCGCTTCGCGGGCAACGTCCTGCAGCAGGCGTCCGGTTTCGGCTTCCAGTCCTTTTGTCGCCCAGACAATGCGCGCATCCGGGCGCATCAGCGGCTTAATCTGACGGAGCACGTCGCCAAATACATGGCTCGGAACCACAATCAGAATGTTACGGCTGGCCGCCAGCGCGGTCGCAAGGTCGCTTTCAAGGTGCAGGGAGTCGGGGAACGGAACGTCCGGAAGAAACGCCACGTTACAACGGTCGCGTTGCAGCGTTGCGATATGTTTTGGATCGTGGCCCCAGAGAACCACTTCGTGACCATTTCTTGCCAGCGTGATGGCAAGAGCGGTGCCGTATGAGCCGGCACCGATCACAGTCATTGACGCATTAACAGTGCTCATCAGGCATCCTGATGTTGTTCAGCACCTTCGCCAGCTTGCTGCTGCAGATAGTTCATGAACAGCGCATCAAAGTTAACTGGCGCAAGGTTCAGTTGCGGGAATGTACCGCGAGAAACCAGGCTGGTGATGCATTCACGCGCATACGGGAACAGAATGTTCGGGCAGTACGCACCCAGGCAATGCGCCATCTGGTTGCCTTCGATACCGCCGATAGAGAAGATGCCGCCCTGCTGTACTTCACACAGGAATGCAGTTTCTTCACCCAGAGATGCGGTAACGGTCACACGCAGCACGACTTCATACACGTCATCTGCCAGTTGGGTAGATGCGGTATCCAGATCAAGTTTAACCTCTGGCTGCCAATCTTTCTGGAAAACATGTGGCGCATTTGGCGCTTCGAAAGAGACGTCCTTGGTGTAGATACGCTGGATCTGGAAAGTCATCTCGGTGTTGTTTTGTTCTGACATGGAAATACCCTTTTTAATTGTCCTAAAGTCTCTTAGCTCAGCAGCGGATCGAGTCCACCACGGGCATCGAGCGCATACAAGTCATCACAGCCGCCAATGTGCTGCGCATCAATAAAAATCTGCGGAACCGTCGTGCGACCACTACGTTTGATCATCTCTTCGCGTTTAATCGCGTCACCGTCGATCGGCAGTTCCTGGAACGTGACGCCTTTGCTGTTCAGCAGCGCTTTCGCACGATGACAGAACGGGCACGTCGCTTTGGTATAGATCTCAATATTGGCCATGACTGAACTCCTTATTTACCGCGTACCAAAGGAAGATTTTCCCCGCTCCAGCCGGAAATACCTTCTTTCAGCACCGTTACGTTTTCGAAGCCTGCTTTATGAAGCGCGCTGGCAGATTCCTGTGCCTGCATGCCGGTCGCATCGACAACGATAATCGGCTGGGCTTTGTGTTTCTCAAGCTCACCGACGTTGTTCGCTTTGATTTCAGCTGGCAGCAGGTTGATTGCGCCCGCAATGTGACCTTTACGGAAATCGTCACGCTGACGCAGATCGACCACGACGGCATCTTCTTTGTTGATCAGACGCGTCGCTTCACCACGGGTGATAACCTTAATTTTAGACGTCAGGCTCTTAAATGTGGTGAACAGCACAGCAGCCAGCAGGCCAATCCACGCGATGCTCAGAACCGGATGGCGGCTAACGAATTGCATAATTTCTTGCATGGAGGGTAACTACTCCCGACTAAGTGATAAAAAAAACCAGGACAGGAGTATACCTGTGCGTTCTGGCAAATACAGCCAGCGACCATAACCTAATCCATTTTCTGCGGCATGCCACCTAAAAAAATGCCTCAAAATGGTCTGGTGTACATCTTGCCCCTGCGCTTTCTTTGATCTTCTGCGGCTATTTGATCGATTCAGCTGTAGTAAAATTACGCAAATTTTGACTCTTGAGCATGAGGTTGTCGCAATGTCGGTTTCTAAAAAACCTATGGTACTGGTGATTCTGGATGGCTATGGCTACCGTGAAGATAGCCAGGATAACGCTATTTTCAACGCCAAAACTCCGGTCATGGATGCCCTGTGGGCGAAACGTCCGCATACGCTGATTGACGCGTCTGGCCTGGAAGTGGGTCTGCCGGACCGCCAGATGGGCAACTCCGAAGTCGGTCACGTAAACCTGGGCGCCGGACGTATTGTGTATCAGGATCTGACGCGTCTGGACGTTGAAATTAAAGAACGCACCTTCTTCTCCAACCCAACGCTGTCTGGCGCGGTCGATAAAGCCGTTGCCGCTGGCAAGGCCGTACACATCATGGGCCTGCTCTCTGCTGGCGGCGTTCACAGCCACGAAGATCACATCATGGCGATGGTTGAACTGGCCGCCGAGCGCGGTGCGGAAAAAATCTATCTGCACGCCTTCCTGGACGGTCGCGATACGCCACCACGTAGCGCAAAAGGCTCTCTGCAAGCCTTCGAAGAGAAATTCGCCGCGCTGGGCAAAGGCCGCGTAGCGTCCATCATTGGCCGTTACTACGCTATGGACCGCGACAACCGCTGGGATCGCGTTGAACAGGCCTATGACCTGATGACCCTGGCAAAAGGTGAATTCCAGTTCGCGACCGCCGTTGAGGCGCTGGAAGCGGCCTATGCACGTGATGAAAACGACGAATTCGTGAAAGCGTCCGTGATTCGTGCTGAAGGCCAGGCCGACGCCGCCATGGAAGATGGCGACGCGCTGATCTTCATGAACTTCCGCGCTGACCGCGCGCGTGAAATCACCCGTGCGTTCGTCAACAGCGACTTCGACGGTTTTGCCCGTAAGAAAGTGGTAAACCTCGATTTCATCCAGCTGACCGAATACGCGGCAGACATCAAAGCGCCTTGCGCGTATCCGCCAGCATCTCTGGCAAATACCTTTGGCGAGTGGATGGCTAAGAACGACAAAACGCAGCTGCGTATTTCCGAAACTGAAAAATACGCGCACGTGACCTTCTTCTTTAACGGCGGCGTTGAAGAGCCGTTCAAAGGCGAAGACCGCATTCTGATCAACTCTCCGAAAGTCGCTACCTACGATCTGCAGCCAGAAATGAGCTCTGCAGAATTGACTGAAAAACTGGTTGCGGCCATAAAGAGCGGTAAGTACGACACCATCATCTGTAACTACCCGAACGGCGACATGGTGGGTCATACCGGGGTGATGGAAGCGGCAGTGAAAGCGGTTGAAGCGCTGGACCACTGCGTTGAGCAGGTAGCGAAAGCGGTTGAAGCCGTTGGCGGCCAGCTGTTGATCACCGCTGACCACGGTAACGCTGAACAGATGCGCGACCCGGCGACCGGCCAGGCACACACGGCCCATACCAACCTGCCTGTTCCGCTGATTTATGTGGGTGATAAATCACTGAAAGCGGTGGAAGGCGGCAAGCTTTCTGACATCGCGCCAACCATGCTGTCGCTGATGGGTATGCCGATCCCTGAAGAGATGACTGGTAAGCCGCTGTTCATCGTGGAATAATCGCTCCCCATGAGGGGAAAGGCGATTTTTTCAATCACATGGGTCGTGAAGCCGCTTAGGTTATCAGTCAGACCTCTGTTTTACGCCAGCGCACTCAGCGCTGGCGTATTGCTGTGCGCCGCATCCGCCCACGCGGATGACCGCGACCAGCTGAAATCCATTCAGGCCGATATCGCCGCCAAAGAGCGTGCGGTACGCCAGCAGCAGCAGCAACGCTCCGCCCTGCTCGCCCAGCTCAAGCAGCAGGAAGAGGCGATCTCCGCCGCCACGCGTAAACTCCGTGAAACGCAAAACACCCTCGCCCAGTTGAATAAACAGATCGACGAGATGAACGCGTCGATTGCCAAACTCGAGCGCCAGCGTGACGCGCAGGAGCGTAATCTTGCCGCACAGCTTGATGCCGCATTCCGCCAGGGTGAACATACCGGACTCCAGCTGATCCTCAGCGGCGAAGAGAGCCAGCGCGGCCAGCGCCTGCAGGCCTACTTTGGCTATCTCAACCAGGCGCGTCAGGAGACGATCGCGCAGCTGAAGCAGACGCGCGAAGAGGTCTCCACGCAAAAAGCCGAGCTGGAAGAGAAGCAGAGCCAGCAGCAGACGCTGCTTTACGATCAGCAGGCCCAGCAGGCGAAGCTTGAGCAGGCGCGCAACGAGCGTAAGAAAACCCTTTCCGGCCTTGAATCCTCCATTCAGGAAGGTCAGAGCCAGCTGAGCGAAATGCGCGCCAACGAATCAAAACTGCGTAACAGCATCGCCCGTGCGGAAGCGGCGGCGAAAGCGCGCGCCGAAAAAGAGGCTCGCGAGGCGCAGGCCGTTCGCGATAAGCAGCAGGAAGCGTCCCGCAAAGGCACTACCTACAAACCAAGCGAGAGCGAACGTTCCCTGATGTCGCGTACCGGCGGTTTGGGCTCTCCTCGCGGTCAGGCTTTCTGGCCCGTTCGCGGTTCAATTCTGCATCGCTATGGCGAACAGCTGCAGGGTGAGCTACGTTGGAAAGGGATAGTTATCGGTGCGTCTGAAGGTAGCGAAGTAAAAGCCATTGCCGATGGCCGCGTGATTCTGGCCGACTGGCTGCAGGGTTACGGTCTGGTGGTGGTGGTCGAACACGGTAAAGGTGACATGAGCCTTTACGGCTACAACCAGAGCGCGCTGGTCAGCGTCGGCACGCAGGTGCGCGCAGGCCAACCCATCGCCCTTGTGGGCAGCAGTGGCGGTCAGGGCCGCCCGTCACTCTATTTCGAAATTCGTCGCCAGGGTCAGGCGGTCAATCCACAGCCGTGGTTGGGAAGATAAGTTTTGCTTCAATTTCGTCGAATGGTTTTCTCCGTCGTCAGCGTGCTGGCGCTGGCTGCACCAGTATACGCAGGTAAACTCGCTATCGTGATTGATGACTTCGGTTATCGTCCACACTATGAAAATCAGGTGCTGGCGATGCCGTCGGCCATCTCTGTCGCCGTCCTTCCAAATGCGCCCCACGCGCGTGAGATGGCGACCAAAGCCCATAACAGCGGTCATCAGGTGCTGATCCACCTGCCGATGGCCCCGCTCAGCAAGCAGCCGCTGGAAAAAGACACCCTGCGCCCGAACATGAGCAGCGAGGAGATCGAGCGCATCATCCGCGACGCCTACAACAAAGTGCCGTATGCCGTAGGGCTGAACAACCATATGGGCAGCGCGATGACATCAAGCCTGTACGGGATGCTCAAAGTGATGCAGGCGCTGGAGCGTTACAATCTCTACTTCCTCGACAGCATGACCATCGGCAACAGCCAGGCGATGCGTGCCGCTCAGGGAACGGGCGTAAAGGTGATTAAGCGCAAGGTGTTCCTGGATGATACCCAGAACGAAGCCGATATCCGCATGCAGTTTAATCGCGCGGTACAGCTGGCCCGCCGCAATGGCTCAGCCATCGCCATCGGTCACCCGCACCCGTCTACCGTTCGCGTCCTGCAGCAGATGCTGCCGACCTTGCCTGCCGATATCACGCTGGTGCGTCCGAGCGATCTGCTGAACGAGCCGCAGGTAGATACCTCTACACCAAATTCAGCGCAGCCCGTCCCTACAGCGCCGCGTAATCCGTTCCGCGGCGTGAAGCGCTGTGTACCGAAGCAACCGCTTGAACCGGTCTATGCAACCCGCTTCTTCTCCGTCATCGGAGACAGCATCAGTAACAGTACCCTGGTGAAATACGTCCAACAGCAGTGGCAGGGATGGGGTAAGAAAGCCTGACGCTTATTTCGCAATCTGAGAGTCCGTCTGCTCGTTAGCAACGGACTCTTTTTTTTCCTGATGCTGATACCAGGATTTGAAATACTTCAAAAAGCTATAGGCTGTGGCATACAGTCCCGTCACCACCCCCACTTTGCCCTTACGCCAGGCGCCGCTAAACAGATACCATTTGAAAAAGCCCCGATGGCGCTGATTACGCCGCGTCCAATTGAGGGCCGTATTTTTTGATGTTGAACCAGGCGGGTTGTATAACAATTTAATTTGTTAAAAAGCTCATGCAGCGTAGGAAACGTATCATGTTTTACATAGCCCGGAATACGTTCACAACGGAGAAAACCTTCGACCTGATCGTCTACCGGTCGGTTATTAAACCGGGACTGTTTACGATTAAAAAGACGCACAGGATAATCAGGGGATGAAACTGGATAAATCGTCCGGACTTCTTCACCCAGAACAAACCAGTGGCGACATATTCGCCATGCCATTCCGGGGTCTGGCTCATCGCCTGCTTTTAACGTTAAAATGGCATTAACCGTTTCCTGGTCAAGAATTTCGTCGCTGTCGATGCACAGGACCCAGTCATTGCTGGCTAAGGATATAGCATGGTTCATCTGCTCGCCATGCCAGCTAAATTTTTTATAGACAGGTAGCAGTCCAAAACTTTCACAAATATATCGTGTTTTGTCCGTACTGCCAGAATCGACCACGACAATTTCATCCGCTATTTTCAAAAGAGGCGGGATAACATCGTGCAATAATCTTTCAGAATTAAACGTTAATAAGCAGACCGTTATTTTAAACATTTTCCCACTCTCAATAGCAGCCTAAATTAATATTATTAATACTATATAAATGAGTAGAGACGATTAAAGTCCTGAATCACACTTTTCAAATAAGCACGCTTGAAATTTTGTCTAATTCTCAAGAGCAATAAAATAGAAAAATCTATTTTATTTCAACAGATTCTTTATAATGCAGTCAGATGAAGGGTAGCACACGGATTCAGACATGCCGCACAAAAGTAAAATTCTCCTCCTGGATACGGGTAAAGAATGGGGGGGAGGCACCAACAGTATGCTTGAGCTCCTGAAGCGAATCAATCGCGATAAATTCGATATTACCTGTTGTTTTTACAGTGATTATAGTCGTGCTGAAGGTGAGACGATTGGCCAGGTGCTCAACGGCATCGGCATCCCGCTCATCGTGATCCCTCAACGTCCGCAGCCGGTCTGGGCCAAATTGTTGAAGGAAGCGGGACGTAGCCTGCTGTTTTTCTCACGCAGCGCCCGCAAGGCATTGACGCGTCACGTGGATATCATGTGGCGCATCAGGCCTAACGTCAGCAAAATCGAGACCCTTTTCACGCAGGGCGGTTTCGATACGCTCTATATGAATAACCAGCCGGGCTCAAACGAGGAAGGCTATCTGGCGGCGGCGAACCTGCAGGCGCGGTTGATCCAGCACTGCCGCATTGAGCCCGTTTTGACCCCGCCGCTGGTAAAGCTGGTTAATGCCCATGCCACAAAAATCATCGCCGTCTCGCACGGCGTTGAACGCGTGTTGCTTGAGCATGGCGTCCGGCCCGAACTGTGTACGACGGTCAATAATGCCATCGACATCCACCAGCCTTTACCTGACCGACGCGCGATGCGCCAGTGCCTGAACATTGATGACGACACGTTTGTGTTCGGCAGTATCGGGTCGTTAATCCCTCGCAAAGCCAACCACCACACGCTGGAGGCGCTGGCACAATTCAGCCAGAAGCATCCCGAGGCGAAATGGAAAATGGTGCTGGTCGGCGAAGGTGCCGAACGCCGCGCTTTAGCGGAACAGGCCCGAATGCTGGGAATTGAAAACCACGTCATCTTCACCGGTTTTCAGAATACCCCATTTGATTACCTCGCTACGTTTGACGCCTTTATTCTGGCCTCAAAAAGCGAAGGGCTACCGCGCGTGGTGCTGGAAGCGATGCTTCTCAATATCCCCGTGATTGGCTCTCAGGTGACCGGCACGGCGGAACTGATTGACCATGATTCGACAGGGCTGCTCTTCCCCTGGAGCGATGTTTCACAGCTTGCACAGCATCTGGACAATATCTGGGCAGACGCGGATCTGCGGGCTCGACTGGCTGCGGCTGCATACCAGAACGTCTGTCATACCTATGCCATCGAAAACTATGTCAGCGGTGTCGAAGCCGTGCTTGGCGCGCACTAACCAAACGAGATAACTATGTTTAAATTTCTTAATGCTCGCTATCGTCATATCACCGGGCGACACAACATTCCTTACAGCTCTCTGCCCGTGACGGGCGCGCTTGCTGCGGTGGATTCTATTGTGATTCCGTGTACCGGCGCAGATTTCGTCGAAGAAGCATTACTCTCTGCCACCTTCGCGGAACGTTATGCCACCGGGGTAAGCGAAATCGTCATCGTCAGCGATCAGCCTGAATCCGCCTTTGGGGTACTGCCGCCTAAAACCCGCGTCGTGACGCTTAACCTTCCCGTACGTGAGGAAAGTTACCGCTATAAGCAGATCTACCTCAGCCGGCTGGTGAAGCTTAACGCCCCGCTGCAGGCTCGCGGTGAAGGGGTATTGATGATCGATTCCGATCTCAACTTGCTGAAAATGCCAGAGATCAACATGGCCGATATGCACATTTACTCCAGCTTCCGTCAGGGCAAAATGATTGCCAAGCTGGACGGTGCGCCAGTGGAGAAAGTGCCGGCGTATTACAAAGAGACGGTGCGCCCGTATCTGGTCGATCACGTTAACGGCGCGTTTCTTGCGGCAACCAAAAAAACCTGGCGCCGTATCTGCCCGCTGTGGCTGACGCTGTTCCAGGATACCTGGGAGCTGATGGATGATACGCAGCCGCCGACCGATCAGCTGCCGCTCGCCGCGCTGCTGGACATGCTGGATCTAAAAACGGTTAACCTGGGTGACTGGATGAACTGGCCGGTCTCGAAAAAAATTGGCGGTCAGGAAGCCGTTGTACCGAAAGAGGTGATTGGCGCGCACGGCGGTTTCCCTCTCTCCGAATGGCAGAAGTACCTTGAATCGCCGGATAACAAACTGCTGTTCAAAGGTCAGGACTACACCCGCAAGGTGCGCTACCTGACGGATGAAGAGAAAAAGAAGCAATAAAATAAGGGGCCTGAGGCCCCTTTTTGATTACTTATCCCAGCTCAGGATCACTTTTCCTGACTGGCCGGAACGCATCGCGTCGAAGCCCTGCTGGAACTCATCGATGGAGAAACGGTGAGTAATAATCGGGGACAGATCCAGACCGGACTGGATCAGCGCCGCCATCTTGTACCAGGTCTCGAACATCTCGCGGCCATAGATGCCCTTGATGAACAGTCCCTTGAAGATGACTTTGTTCCAGTCGATAGACATATCTGACGGCGGAATACCCAGCATCGCGATACGGCCACCGTGGTTCATGGTGTCGAGCATGGTGCGGAACGCCGGTGGCGCACCGGACATCTCCAGACCCACGTCAAAGCCTTCGGTCATGCCCAGCTCTTCCATCACGTCGGTCAGGCTCTCTTTCGAAACATCCACCGCGCGGGTGACGCCCATTTTGCGCGCCAGCGACAGACGGTATTCGTTCACGTCGGTGATCACAACGTTGCGCGCGCCCACGTGCTTCGCTACGGCTGCCGCCATAATGCCGATTGGGCCCGCACCGGAGACCAGCACGTCTTCACCGACCAGGTCGAAGGAGAGCGCCGTATGCACCGCGTTGCCGAACGGGTCGAAGATGGAGGCCAGGTCGTCAGAGATATTGTCCGGGATTTTGAACGCGTTAAACGCCGGGATCACCAGGTATTCCGCGAAGCAGCCCGGGCGGTTTACGCCCACGCCAATGGTATTACGGCACAGGTGCGTACGTCCGCCGCGGCAGTTACGGCAGTGGCCGCAGGTAATATGGCCTTCACCGGAGACGCGATCGCCAATTTGGAAGCCTTTCACTTCCTGGCCGATACCCACCACTTCACCGACATATTCGTGACCGACAACCATCGGTACCGGAATGGTTTTCTGCGACCACTGGTCCCAGTTGTAGATGTGAACGTCAGTACCGCAGATGGCGGTTTTACGAATTTTGATCAGCAGATCGTTATGACCGACTTCCGGCTCCGGCACGTCGGTCATCCAAATCCCTTCTTCCGCTTTCAGTTTGGATAACGCTTTCATCACACGTCCTCAGGCAATTACGCCCAGCTGTTTGCCGATGCGGGTAAAGGCTTCCACCGCACGTTCAATTTGTTCAGGCGTATGCGCCGCAGACATCTGGGTGCGGATACGCGCCTGACCTTTTGGCACCACCGGGAAGAAGAACCCGGTGACGTAAATCCCTTCTTTCTGCAGTTCGCGGGCAAATTGCTGCGCGACGACCGCATCGCCCAGCATCACCGGAATGATCGCGTGGTCAGCACCGGCCAGGGTAAACCCTGCGGCGCTCATTTTTTCACGGAACAGACGGGCGTTGGACCACAGGCGGTCGCGCAGCTCAGCGCCGGACTCCACCATCTCCAGCACCTTGATGGAGGCGGCAACAATGGCCGGCGCCAGGGAGTTGGAGAACAGGTACGGGCGAGAGCGCTGGCGCAGCCACTCGACCACCTCTTTACGCGCGGCGGTATAGCCGCCGGACGCGCCGCCGAGCGCTTTGCCCAGCGTACCGGTGATGATATCCACGCGGCCCATCACGTCACAGTATTCGTGGGAACCGCGGCCGTTTTCGCCGACAAAACCGACCGCGTGAGAGTCATCAACCATCACCAGCGCGTCGTATTTATCCGCCAGGTCGCACACGCCCTTCAGGTTGGCGATCACGCCGTCCATGGAGAACACGCCGTCGGTGGCGATCAGCACGTGGCGAGCCCCCGCTTCACGAGCCTCTTTCAGGCGCGCTTCCAGCTCGACCATGTCGTTGTTGGCGTAGCGGAAACGCTTCGCTTTGCACAGGCGTACGCCGTCAATGATGGAGGCGTGGTTCAGGGCGTCGGAGATAATCGCATCTTCTGCGCCAAGCAGGGTCTCAAACAGACCGCCGTTGGCGTCGAAGCAGGAGGAGTACAGAATCGCGTCTTCCATTCCGAGGAAGCTCGCCAGCTTTTGCTCAAGCTGCTTGTGGCTGTCCTGCGTACCGCAGATAAAGCGTACGGAGGCCATGCCGAAACCGTGGGTGTCCATGCCGTTTTTTGCAGCGGCAATCAGCTCAGGGTGATTCGCAAGACCTAAGTAGTTGTTCGCACAAAAGTTGATCACATGGCTGCCGTCGGCAACGGTGATGTCCGCCTGCTGGGCAGACGTGATAATACGCTCTTCCTTGAACAACCCTTCCGCACGTGCGGTGTCGAGGTCGCTGTTTAACTGTTTGTAAAAATCACCACGCATTGCAATTCTCCAGACTCGGCAAATTTCGGGACATATTACCCAAACCTATAGTTCATGACGAGATGACACGTCATCTCTTGTCGTTTTTGCAGCATAAATCACGCGTACCCCTGCGCTGTGAAGGTGAATGGCTGAAGGGCAGCCATACTAATGATATGATAGAGACATTAGCGTCCGGGATTGTCCCCGGGCTCCACACTTCAAAGGTTACAGTTATGATCATCGTTACCGGCGGCGCGGGCTTTATCGGCAGCAATATTGTTAAGGCTCTCAATGACAAAGGCATCACCGACATCCTGGTGGTTGACAACCTGAAAGACGGCACCAAGTTCGTCAACCTGGTGGATCTGAACATCGCTGACTACATGGATAAAGAAGACTTCCTTATCCAGATTATGGCAGGCGAAGAGTTCGGCGAGATCGAAGCCATCTTCCACGAAGGTGCGTGTTCTTCCACCACCGAGTGGGACGGCAAGTACATGATGGACAATAACTATCAGTACTCCAAAGAGATCCTGCACTACTGCCTGGAGCGTGAAATTCCGTTCCTGTATGCCTCCTCCGCGGCAACCTACGGCGGCCGCACCTCTGACTTTATCGAATCCCGCGAGTATGAACAGCCGCTGAACGTCTACGGTTACTCCAAATTCCTGTTCGACGAGTACGTGCGTCAGGTGCTGCCTGAAGCGAACTCGCAGATCGTCGGCTTCCGTTACTTCAACGTCTACGGACCGCGCGAAGGCCACAAAGGCAGCATGGCGAGCGTGGCGTTCCACCTGAACACCCAGCTGAATAACGGCGAAAGCCCGAAACTGTTCGAGGGCAGTGACGGCTTTAAGCGCGACTTCGTTTACGTAGGCGACGTAGCCGCAGTGAACCTGTGGTTCTGGGAAAACGGCGTATCCGGCATCTTCAACCTGGGTACAGGCCGCGCGGAGTCCTTCCAGGCGGTGGCTGACGCAACGCTGGCGTATCACAAAAAAGGCAGCATCGAGTACATTCCGTTCCCTGACAAGCTGAAAGGCCGTTATCAGGCGTTCACCCAGGCTGACCTGACCAACCTGCGCGCCGCAGGCTACGACAAGCCGTTCAAGACCGTTGCCGAAGGCGTAACGGAATATATGGCCTGGCTGAACCGCGACGCATAAGTATGAAGATTCTGGTGATCGGCCCGTCATGGGTGGGCGACATGATGATGTCGCAAAGTCTCTATCGCACGCTCAAGGCGCGTTATCCCCAGGCGATAATCGACGTGATGGCACCCGCGTGGTGCCGTCCGCTGTTGTCGCGTATGCCGGAAGTGAACGAGGCGATCCCGATGCCGCTTGGCCACGGGGCGCTGGAAATTGGCGAACGCCGCAAGCTCGGCCATAGCCTGCGCGATAAGCGCTACGATCGGGCGTATGTCCTGCCAAACTCCTTTAAATCCGCCCTTGTGCCTTTCTTTGCAGGTATCCCACATCGCACCGGCTGGCGCGGTGAAATGCGCTACGGCCTGCTGAACGATGCGCGGGTGCTGGATAAAGAGGCCTGGCCGCTGATGGTGGAGCGCTATGTGGCGCTGGCCTACGACAAAGGCGTGATGCGCAGTGCGAAAGATCTGCCGCAGCCGCTGCTGTGGCCACAGCTTCAGGTTAACGACGGTGAAAAATCCCAGACCTGCAGCGCGTTTGGCCTTTCGTCTGAACGCCCGATGATTGGCTTCTGCCCCGGCGCCGAGTTCGGCCCGGCAAAACGCTGGCCGCACTATCACTATGCGGAGCTGGCGAAACAGCTGATTGACGAAGGCTACCAGATTGTTCTGTTCGGTTCGGCAAAGGACCACGAGGCAGGCAACGAAATTCTCGCGACGCTCAGTAATGAACAGCAGGCCTGGTGCCGCAACCTGGCGGGAGAAACGCAGCTTGAACAGGCTGTTATTCTGATTGCCGCCTGTGAGGCCGTGGTCAGCAACGATTCGGGCCTGATGCACGTCGCCGCCGCGCTAAACCGCCCGCTGGTGGCGCTGTATGGCCCAAGTAGCCCGGACTTCACGCCCCCGCTTTCTCATAAAGCGCGCGTCATCCGCCTGATCACCGGCTATCACAAAGTACGCAAGGGCGATGCCGCAGAAGGCTACCATCAGAGCCTGATCGACATTACGCCAGAGCGCGTTCTCGAAGAGCTTAACGAACTGCTGTTGAGCGAAGAAGGATAACGAATGCGGGTACTGATCGTTAAAACTTCTTCGATGGGCGATGTTCTGCATACGCTCCCGTCACTGACGGACGCCATGCGGGCCATTCCCGACATTCGTTTTGACTGGGTGGTGGAAGAAGGCTTCGCGCAGATCCCCACCTGGCATGAAGCGGTTGACCGCGTGATCCCGGTGGCGATCCGCCGCTGGCGCAAAGCGTGGTTCTCCGCGCCGATTAAAGCCGAACGCAAAGCCTTCCGTGAGGCGGTGCGGGCACAGCATTACGACGCCATCATCGACGCCCAGGGGCTGGTGAAAAGCGCCGCGCTGGTGACGCGTCTGGCACACGGCGTAAAGCACGGCATGGACTGGCATACCGCCCGCGAACCGCTGGCGAGCCTGTTCTATAACCGTCGGCACCACATCGTAAAGCAACAGCATGCCGTAGAACGTACCCGCGAGCTGTTTGCAAAAAGTCTGGGCTATGCGAAACCGGAAACCCAGGGCGACTACGCCATTGCGCAGCACTTTTTGCGCAATACAGATCCCTGTGCGCAGCCTTATCTTGTCTTCCTGCATGCCACAACGCGCGACGATAAACACTGGCCGGAAACGCACTGGCGAAGCCTGATTGAACTAATGCAACCTACCGGCATCCATATTAAACTGCCCTGGGGCGCTGAACATGAGCGGCAGCGTGCAGAGCGTCTGGCAGCAGGTTTTTCACACGTCGAGGTATTGCCGAAACTCACGCTGGCGCAGGTTGCCGCGCAGCTGGCGGGAGCGAATGCTGTTGTTTCCGTTGATACAGGTTTAAGCCATTTAACCGCGGCGCTGGATCGTCCGAATATTACGATTTTTGGTCCGACCGATCCCGGATTGATCGGGGGTTACGGTAAAAACCAGCATCAGATGGTCAGCCCGACCCAGCAAACGAAGGATATCAGCGCAGATGCTATTTTTTCATTTTTACAGGGCAGCCGTTGGCTTTCCAACAGGGATATCTAACGCATGAGTTACGTATTTCTGCTGATTTTACTCTTTCCGGTGAAGCTTATCCGGAAGCTGTTCCGCAAAGAGACAGGTAAAAACCTGGTCATTCAGACAGCAAAAATCGGCGATTTTGTTAATGCAACGCCCCTTCTGGCATACCTGCAAAAAAGCGACGTGCTCATCAGTCGTAGCGTGGGTGCGCTGGCGAAGCATGATGAGACGATCGATGAGATTTTTTTTATCGAGCAGCATAAGCGTAACCTGTGGCGAAAGCTGGTCTTTGCCTGCCGGATCATGAACCGCTATGACAATGTCTATCTCCTGCAACCCAATAGCGTGAACCTCTTTTTCGCCTCCGTGTGTAACGCTAAAAACAAACAGTTTTTAAGCACTTACACGCGCAGATGGTATCACGGTATTTTCTATGCAACGGCAGACGGTACTGTTGAACACGGTAAGAAGACTCTTTCAGTCACGAACTATCTCAAACTGGCCGATCGCACCTTAACCTGGCAAGACTCGCCAAAGCACGCCACAAAGCCACTTTTCAAACCTGCGACCTATCCGGCAATCCTCGATAAACCCGGCGTGATCCGCATTGGCATCAGCGTAGCCGCGGGAAATAAAGCGAAAACCGTTCCGCCGGTCATCTGGAAGCAAATTTCCGATCGTCTCGCCGACCTGCCCTGCGAATTTTATGTGTTTGGCGCCCCGAATGAACAATCGTGGATGGACGACATCACCCGCGCTTACGGTGAACTGCCCAACTTTATTAATCTGATTGGCAAAATCTCGCTTGAAGAGCTGCCGTGGGCCATTTCTAAAATGGATTGCTATATCGCGTCTGACTCGGGGAATGTCTACATTGCCGATGCAGTCGGCGTGCCGGTAATCTTACTGTTCGGGCCTTGTTGCCACTATGAACAGCGTCCGCTGGGCAACGTATTGCTGATTGGTAATGATGACAACATTTGCTCATATGTTTTTGAAACACGATATTACTTCTCACAGAGCCGGGAAGAACTCTTCGCTGTAACAGACGAAGCGCTACGTGAACTCAAACACTTCATTTGCGAGTTACCCACAATTAATACAGACGCATACTCCTTTGATGCTCAGGGAAACTAATTATTATGGCTTTTCTAAGCATCATTATTGCCGCGCATAACGCCAAAGATACGCTTCACACCACGCTAGAAAGCCTGCAAAACGCGATTGAGGGTGCGTGGGATGATGTAGAGATCATTATCTTTAACGACAGTTCAAACGACTCAACGCAGGATATTATTGAAGCGTGGCTGCCAATGCTTCCGAATGCGCAATCCCGATACGTCGAGTACCGTAACGTAGGCCATGTTCGAAACAGTGCCCTCTCGCTGGCCACAGGTGAATACATTACCATGCTGGATAGCGATGACCGGATGAAACCGGGCAGCATCAGGGACGCGGTGGCGTTTCTCAAATCAGAGCGCCCTGATATGCTCCTGACGCGCCTGCTGGAAATTCGCGACACCAAAAAAATGACAGCCGACTGGCAGGGGTTCTCTCCTGTTGCTTTGTCACAACATGAGGCAATAAAGCGGTTCCTGCAGCACAAAGATTTTCAGGCACATCTCATCGGGCAATTCATTCATCGGGAATTGTATGTGAATAACCCGATTCCTTCGATGGTCTGCTATGAAGATTTTGCCGTGTTTCCCGGCATGCTGATGCAATCGAGTAAAATAGTCTATCAGCGTCAGGGACATTATTATTACATCAAACGTAACGACAGTTTGTCGAGCCGTCTCGACGCCAGTAAAATCGCTACGCTGGTTGATTGCACATTACAAATGGAAGAAACATTCCCTCGTTCTTTTAAGCATCTTGTTAATTGTCACTGGTTTGATATCTACAGAAACCACCGGCAGCATCTGACTGACCTGCAACTCAAACTGGTTAAACAGCGGGTCAATGCACTTTATTCTCTCTCTTTCTTCTTTACCAGAGATGTACGTTTCAGCTACAAAAAAAGGGTCATTGAGGCATTATGGAAAAAGTAAAACTGCGGCTTTATCAGCTGACGCTGATTTTGAGCCTTATTTCGCTTGCGCTGGCGCTGCTGAGTTCAGGTAAGCAGCGAGAGTTTTTCTATATTGCGATTTATGCCAGCATTATCGGCTTAGCGTGCGAATATAAAAAAATCACAATGCGTCCTTTTTCTATCGCATTGCCGATTTTATTGATTGGCCTGCTTAATCTTGGCTGGTATCTGGTGTATGAATATCATAGCGAAGGTCTGAACGTTTATAGCGATTATCTCGGTGCAAGTAAAAAATTAATTCTGGCAAGTATTCTCATTTTTTACCTTGACCGGTTTAAGTCTTATATTGATAGAGCATCCTTCCAGAAATATTTTTTATACGCCTCTGGTGCAGGGTTTATACTCGCCACTGGCTATGGCTTATGGCAGGCTTCACAGGGTATGGGGCGTATCGAGATGGCCATAAACCGTGCGACCGTGTCGGCCTATGTTTATTCTGTATTGTCACTGGCGTTTGTATACAGCCTTTATCTACAGAAAAATATCAAACTGTATGTAGCCGCAGGACTCATCATCTTAATATCTTATTTCGTCATTCTTCTAACGGGCACCCGTGCCGCAATGGGGTTATATCTACTCCTGGCGATTGTACTCACGCTTTATCACTTCAGAAGAATACACCTTAAATCTACGCTGATTTTCTTATGTATTGTGGCGGGTATTGTTATCGTTAGCTACAAACCATTAATCCTACCCAAGCTACAACAAACACAAGCTGAAGTTGAAAGTTATCAAAAAGGTAATGATGCAACCTCGCTCGGCGCACGTTTTTCTATGTGGAGTGTTGGCATTCAAAACGGGCTGGCCCATCCTTTAGGGCAGTCAGTTGAAGACCGCGAAATATGGACACAGCAATATGTGAAAAATGGGCACCCACACCTCGCGGCTGCACTCGAGTTTATCAGGGTGCATCTGCACAATGAGTTTATTGAGAAATATTCTCTGCAGGGGATCCCAGGGCTGGCGATATTAGTGTTTTTCTATATATCGATGATCGTTTACGCCCTTAAAAACAGAAATGGCCTGCTGCTGACGACCATGCTTCTTTTATTACTCTATGGCCTGACTGACGTCATACTGTTGAGTTCTGAGGCTTTAATCTTCTTTGTCACCGTGTTTGCGCTGAGTACCCCTTTTTCGCAAACCAGGCAACGCTAATGATAATGCCCGCCTGGCGGGCATTATTTTTTCTTGTATTGATAAAACTCCGCCAGCGTCATCCCTACCGTCTTATCGGATAACCAGCTAAAAAGCGTTTCTAAATCCTGATACAACCCTTCAATCGCCGCCTCATCTTTAAACGTTGGGCTTCCGCCAGGCATAAATTCCGACGAATGAAGCATAAACTCCACGTACTCACTTCCCTGCGACAGGCATTGCTGTGCGACCTGAATCATTTGCGCCGCATTCCCACCGGACGGTCTTAGCCAGTTCACAGAGGGAGAGCGGTATTTACCGCGAAGCCTGTCGTAACCCTGTTTGATCGTGTTCAACCACGCCGGGTGTTTATACTGAATGCTCATCGGCACTTCGAGTAATGGGCTATGGCCTGCCCGGGAAATATTGTCTAAATCCATGAAATAGGCGTGGTCGGGGAAATGCTGATAATCCGTTCCGCCATTACCCTGTGGGGCGCCTTTCGCATTGCGCCAGTTCACGCGTGGCGTCACGGAGCAATCCACCTGGTAGCCCAGTTCAACGAGCAATTTTGCGTAGCGACTGTCAAATGCCCAACGTCCGGCACGGTGGCTTAACATTTTGGTCTGGAAGGTCTCTTCCAGCAGGCGTGTCATGAACAGCACTTTTTCGCGCATCACCTCATCCGAAAATTCAACCAGATAAGGCTGCCATCGCCAGTCATCGCCCGTGAGATCGTGCTCCGGCGGGCTATTCCATGCGTGAAGGTGCATTCCCACCTCCCCCTGACCGCGGGCGATTGCGTCCCTGGCGAATTCGATGAAAACGGGTTCGATCGCCATCTCGTAATTGGTCAGCCACACGGGCTTAAAGCCGAAACGCTCACAAAGCGCCTGGAAACGCGCCAGATAACGCGCATTTTCCGTTTTAATGACGCGGTGATTTTGCCAGAGATTATCGCCCTCAGTATCAATTGTGATGATAAACGCTGGTTTGTTCATAATGAGTCCGCAAGACAGGAAAGTTAGCGCTATGTTACGCACTCTCCAAAGCATGAGTAAACCCTTCCAGGGAAATTACTGAGATTATGGAGAAAGAGTGCAAGTCGCTATCAGGTCTATTAGAATTGCCATCAGTACAACGCCGATAAGATGATGATGAATAACTTACCTGACACACCTGATTTGCGCATTTTACTTATCAAACTCCGCCATCATGGCGACATGTTGCTGACCACTCCCGTCATTGATTCGCTACGTCAAAAATGGCCGCAGGCGCAGATTGATGTCCTGCTGTATGAAGAAACGCGCGATATGCTCGCCGCGCATCCGGCGATCGGTACAATTTATGGAATCGATCGTAAATGGAAACAGCTTGGCACGCTCAAGCATCTTCAAAAAGAGTGGCAGTTGCTGCGTGCGTTAAGAAATCAGCATTATCATCTGGTGATTAACTTGGCCGATCAATGGCGTAGCGCGATCGTCACCCGTTTCACCGGTGCACCCGTTCGCCTCGGATTCGCGTTTAACAAACGCAACAGTGCATTCTGGCGTTTTTGTCACACCGATCTGGTCTCTGTCGACGGCCACAAATCCCTGCATACGGTCGAACAGAATCTTTCCATTCTGGCGCCATTACCGGTCGCGCCGCAGCCTGCCGTCACCATGGCTTACACCGCAGAAGACTGGCATCATGCCCGCCAAAAGCTGACGCAGACGGCCGTGGGCGACAGCTATATCGTGATCCAGCCGACGTCCCGCTGGTTCTTTAAATGCTGGAGCGAAGACAAAATGGCGCAAACCATTACTGCACTGCAGCAGGATGGTCATACGGTTGTGCTCACCGCGGGGCCGGATAAAAAAGAGCTGGCGATGATCGATCGCATTCTCGCCGCCTCGCCGAAGACGGGAGTCGTCTCGCTGGCGGGCCAGCTAACGTTGCGCCAGCTGGCCTCACTCATCGATCATGCGCGTCTTTTTATCGGCGTTGACTCCGTTCCAATGCATATGGCCGCCGCGCTGCAAACACCCTGCGTGGCGCTGTTTGGTCCTTCTAAACTCACGTTTTGGTCTCCATGGCAAGTCAACGGTGAAGTCATCTGGGCCGGCGATTACGGCCCTTTACCCGATCCGGATGCCATTGATACCAAAACGAAAGAACGCTATCTCGACGCCATTCCCGTTGATGCTGTCGTCTCCGCCGCAAGGAGATATCTGTCATGAAACACCATCGTCTGGCCATTGTTCGACAAAAGTATCGCCCTGATGGCGGAGCGGAACGCTTCGTTTCGCGCGCTCTCACCGCGCTGAGCAATCAGAACCTTGAGCTCAACGTCATCACGCGTGAGTGGCAGGGAGAGAAGCAAGACGACTGGCATATCCATATTTGCAACCCTCAAAAATGGGGCCGCATCAGTCGAGAGCGCGGATTTGCACAGGCCGCGCGCGCGCTGTGGCAGCAACAGCAGTTTGATATTGTTCAAAGCCATGAGCGCATCCCGGGTTGTGATATCTATCGCGCGGGTGATGGGGTGCATCGTCGCTGGCTGCTTCAGCGCGCGCGCATTTTACCTGCCTGGCGTGCGCAAATGCTGATGTATGACCGCTATCACCGCTACGTGATGCGTGCGGAACGGGAAATGTATCAGGCGCCTGAGTTGAAAGCCGTAATCTGTAATGCGGAGATGATCAAACGCGAAATCGTTGAAGACTTTGATATTGACGCAAATAAAATTCATGTGATTTATAATTCTATTGATTCCAGCCGCTTCGTTCCGGCCCAGGAGGCACAGCGTGCGATGCTGCGCCAGCAATTTGGTTTGCCAGCCGATGCCGTTGTGTTCTGTTTTGTTGGCTCAGGGTTTGAACGAAAAGGATTAGCCAGCGCCATACGCGCTATCGCTGGAACATCAGCCTGGCTGATTGTGGTTGGGCAAGATAAAGCAGAGCGTCGTTATCGCGACCTCGCCCGTTCGTTAGGCTGCGAGGGGCAAATCCGTTTCCTGGGGGTGCAAAAAGAAACTCTGCCTTTTTATCAGCTATCCGATGGTTTACTGTTGCCAACGCTGTATGATCCCTTTCCTAACGTCATTCTTGAAGCGATGGCCTGCGGCTTGCCCGTCATTACTTCAGAGAGTTGCGGTGGTGCAGAGTTTATTCAACAAGGCCAGAACGGATTTTATTGTGACGCACTTGATATCAGTACATTGAAGGAAGCGGTAGCCGCCATTCCTTCACTGGAAAAAAATAACAATATGGGACGAGCGGCACGTGAACGTGTAAAAGACGCCACTCCCGAAAAACTATCAAGTCAGCTTATTACGCTTTATCAAAAATTACTGGATTAAAAATGCGCATCCTAATGATTATTGATGGTTTACCCGGTGGAGGAGCTGAAAAAACGGTTCTTACACTCTCCCGTGGATTAATAGAAATGGGACATCAGGTCTCTCTATTCTCTCTGCGGAAAGTGTGCGACTACGCCATCCCGGAAGGCATCGATTATCGGGTTGTTCAGGACACATGTAAAAAACCGTGGCGAAAGCTGACGGAAATCCCACGCCGCGCCCAACTGCTGGATCAGGCGATTGAGCGAGCTGAGCGCAGCGGCAAATTTGATGTGGTGTTCTCTCACCTGCACAAAACCGACCGCATTGTGTCGCACTGCCGCGCGCTGGAACGTGATAAAGTCTGGTTCTGCGTGCACGGCATGTTCTCGTTTTCCTATCTTCGCCATCGCAGCGGACTTTCGCGCTGGTTTAAACATCTTAAAATCCGTCATACCTACGAAAACCGCAACGTTGTCGCCGTCTCAGGCGCCGTGTTGACAGATCTTTCCGAAACGCTGGCGCTCAATCTTCGACGCAAAGCGGTTATCCATAATCCTTTCGATATTCCTGAAATTCAGCGTCTGGCGGATGCGCCCTTCGAGATGCAGGGAAAGGATTACATTATTCATGTTGGCCGCTTCCATGAGCACAAACGCCACGACCGACTCTTACGTGCGTTCGCCCTGAGTAAAATTGACACCACGCTGGTCATGATGGGTAATGGATCTGACGTTCAAATTCAAAAACTCAAGCAGCTTGCTGCCGAGCTGGGTATTGAAAACAAAACGGTTTTCCGCCCGTTCGAGTCCAATCCCTATCCCTGGATTAAAGGGGCACGCCTTTTAGTGTTAAGTTCTGACTGCGAAGGTTTTGGTAATGTGCTGGTCGAAGCCATTATCTGCCAGACGCCACCGGTCAGTACAAATTGCCCCGGAGGCCCTGCCGAAATCCTCACCGGCGCTTTAGCGCGCGGGCTGGCAGAGTTAAATGACGAGTCACTGGCAAAAACGCTGGCGGATATTTATACCGCCCCGCCGGTCGTTGGCGATACAACCATCGCGTCGTTCGGTATCAATGCCATTTGCCAGCAATATGTTGCTCTGGTCGACAATCAAAAATAATCAGGTTTCTTATGCAAAATTCAGCCCCATTGTTAAGCGTGGTGGTTGCCGTTTATAACGGTGAAGCTTTCCTGGATCAGTTCTTTACCTGCCTTGTCAATCAACGCATCGACAGCATGGAAGTCATCATTGTCAATGACGGCTCTACTGACCGCTCGATGGAGATCGTCGAAAACTGGCGAGAAAAACTGCCGCAGCTGCAGGTCATAGAACAGCAAAACCAGGGCGTATCCATCGCGCGTAACACCGGTCTGGCCGTTGCGACGGGTCAATATCTCTCTTTCCCGGATATTGATGATGTCTTTAAACCCGGCATGTACCAGCGCCTGCTGGATATGGCCGTCACGCAGGATCTGGATGTCGCCACCTGTAACGGGAACTACGTCTGGGAGAATAACAAGAAACCCTCGCGCCCGATCTTCCCTGAAGACAAACTGGCTTCGACTGGGGTCATGGCTGGCCCTGCGTGGTTAAAAATGGCGCTGGACTCTCGTAAATTCCTTCACGTCACCTGGCTGAACATCTATCGCCACGACTTTATCCGTAAACACAATTTCCATTTCGAACCCGGCCTGCGCCATCAGGATATTCCGTGGACCACCGAAGTGCTGCTCGCGGCAGAGCGGGTTCAGTACACCAGTGAACGTTATTACGACTACTACATTCACTCTGCATCGGTGTCCCATATGCCGGACAATGACGACACGCTGATTCGTTCCGCGCGTCACTACATGAAAATCCTGCAGATGCTCGATGCCATCAATCAGCGCTACCCGGATAAAGTTAAAGGGATCCCTGCATGCCACTGGCAAATTGCCAAAGAGGGGCTGGGCATTATTCACACCTTCGACAACATGAAGGATGAGAAGAAGAAATCAATGATTATTAAAGAGTTCTTCGAAACAGGCATCTGGAAACTCATCTGGAAAAGTGCAAAAAGTCCGCGTCTGCGCTGGCGGCTGGGTCGACGTTATTTCCGTTTGAAACGGTATCTGGCATAAGAGATAGCTTTACCTGGCCTAAATGCTTAGAATTTGCCCGCCGAAACTAAAAAAACGGATAATCGCTTGGAATTGTTGTATACCGCTCTGCTCTACATCATTCAGCCACTGGTGTGGCTGAGACTGTTGCTTCGTAGCCGGAAAGCGCCTGCGTATCGTAAACGCTGGGCTGAACGCTATGGCTTCTGCCGCAATAAAGTCGTACCGGACGGTATTTTGCTGCATTCCGTTTCTGTCGGTGAAACGCTGGCGGCGATCCCGCTGGTTCGCGCCCTGCGTCACCGCTACCCTTCGCTGCCAATCACCGTCACGACGATGACGCCAACCGGCTCGGAGCGCGCGTTATCCGCTTTCGGTAAAGACGTGCAGCACGTCTATCTGCCTTACGATCTGCCCTGCGCCATGAATCGTTTCCTGAATACCGTTCGCCCGAAGCTGGTGATCGTGATGGAAACCGAACTGTGGCCGAATATGATTTCCGCCCTGCATGCCCGTAAAATCCCGCTGGTCATTGCCAACGCCCGCCTTTCAGAGCGCTCGGCGAAAGGTTACGGCAAGCTGGGTAAGTTTATGCGCCGCCTGCTGAGCAAAATTACGCTGATTGCCGCGCAGAACGAAGAGGATGCGGCACGCTTTATCGCGCTGGGCCTGAAACGCAACCAGCTTGCGGTAACGGGCAGCCTGAAATTTGATATTTCCGTTACCCCTGAACTCGCCGCCCGTGCGATCACGCTGCGTCGCCAGTGGGCCCCGCGTCGTCAGGTCTGGATTGCCACCAGTACTCATGATGGCGAAGAAGAGATCATTCTGCAGGCTCACCGCAAGCTGCTGGAAAAATTCCCTGATTTACTGCTGATCCTCGTGCCGCGACATCCGGAGCGTTTTAAAGATGCCCGTGAAATGGTGCAGAAAGGCGGCTTCAGCTTCACGCTGCGCAGCAGCGGTGAAATCCCTTCCGGCAGCACCCAGGTGGTGATTGGCGATACGATGGGCGAGCTGATGCTGCTGTACGGAATCGCTGACCTCGCGTTTGTCGGTGGCAGCCTGGTCGAGCGCGGCGGTCATAACCCGCTGGAGCCGGCAGCCCACGCCATTCCGGTGCTGATGGGGCCGCACACGTTTAACTTCAAAGATATCTGCGCGAAACTACAGCAGGCCGATGGTTTAATTACCGTGACCGATGCGGATTCGGTGGTTAAAGAGGTATCGACCCTTCTGACTGACGAAGATTATCGCCTGTGGTACGGGCGCCATGCCGTCGAAGTGCTGCACCAGAACCAGGGCGCACTGACCCGACTGCTGCAGCTTCTGCAACCTTATCTGCCCCAGCGGAGCCACTGATGTCAACGCGCCTGTCGGTCGTCATGATCGCCAAAAACGCCGCCGACCTGCTTCCGGATTGCCTGGCGTCGGTTGCCTGGGCTGACGAGATAGTCATTCTTGACTCCGGAAGTACGGACAACACGGTGGGCGTTGCCCGGGCAGCGGGCGCAAAAGTCTTTGTCGACGCTGACTGGCAGGGCTATGGCATCCAGCGCCAGCGCGCGCAGGGCTATGCCACAGGTGATTATGTCCTGATGCTCGACACCGACGAACGCATCACGCCTGAGCTTCAGCAGGCCATTCAGGCGGTGATTTCCTCGCCCCAGCCTGGCGCCGTATACAGCATTGCCCGCCGCAACTACTTCCTTGGCCGTTTTATGCGCCACAGCGGCTGGTATCCTGACCGCGTGATGCGCCTCTACGAGCGCGAGCGGTATCAATACAACGACAATCTGGTGCATGAATCCCTGAGCTGCGATAGCGCCCAGGTCATTCCCCTGACGGGCGATTTGCTGCACCTGACCTGCCGTGATTTCGCGAGCTTCCAGCGTAAACAGCTCAACTATGCCACCGCATGGGCTCAGGAGCGTCACCAGCGCGGCAAGAAGGCCTCGCTGACGGGTATCTTCACCCACACGCTGGGCGCGTTCCTGAAAACGCTGCTGCTGCGTGGTGGCGTCCTGGACGGCAAGCAGGGCTGGTTACTCGCGGTTGTGAATGCCCAGTATACTTTCAACAAATACACCGAGCTGTGGGCGCTCTGCCGCGGCTACTCAGAGAAAACGTGAGCCATGAGCACAAAAGCGATTTATCCGGGTACCTTCGATCCGATCACCAACGGTCATCTTGATATCATCACCCGTGCGGCGTGCATGTTCGACAAGGTGATCCTGGCCATTGCCGCCAGCCCCAGCAAAAAGCCAATGTTTGATCTCAACGAGCGCGTACAGCTCGCCACCGATGCCATTTCGCATCTGCCGAATGTTGAGGTGGTCGGGTTTAGCGACCTGATGGCAAACTTCGCCCGCGCTCAGCAGGCCAATATTCTGATCCGTGGTTTACGCGCGGTGGCAGACTTCGAGTATGAGATGCAGCTGGCGCACATGAACCGCCACCTGATGCCGGAGCTGGAGAGCGTGTTCCTGATGCCCTCCAAAGAGTGGTCGTTTATCTCTTCCACACTGGTAAAAGAGGTGGCGCGTCATCACGGCGATGTCACCCATTTCCTGCCGACTAACGTCCACCAGGCATTGATGGAAAAGCTAAAGTAGCCTTATTTCTGGCACTGACGGCAGTAGAACGTGGCGCGCTGGGCGTGCTTCGTGGCAATCACTGGCGTGCCGCAGACTCTGCACGGTTCGCCTTTACGGCCATACACCTGCAGCTCCTGGGCAAAATAGCCCGGCTTGCCGTCACTTTGCAGGAAGTCCTTCAACGTTGTCCCGCCCTGCTCAATCGAGCGAAGTAATACGGCTTTAATCACCCGGACCAGCAGCTCGCACTCCTGCGCCGACAGCGAAGAGGCCAGCCGATCGGGATGGATCCCCGCCGCAAACAGCGATTCGCTGGCGTAGATATTCCCCACGCCGACCACCAGCTTGTTATCCATCAGCCAGGGCTTAATCGGGCTTTTCTTCTTCGCACACTTCGCCTTGAGGTATTCTGCGTTAAACGCGTCTGAGAGCGGCTCCGGGCCCAGATGCGCCAGCACGTTATGCCCTTCCAGCTCCTTCGTCCACAGCCACGCGCCAAAGCGCCGTGGGTCGGTGTAACGGAGCACTTTGCCGTTGCTCATCACCAGATCGACGTGGTCGTGCTTTTCCGCAGGCAGTTCTTCGGTAAGAATGCGCAGGCTCCCGGACATCCCCAGGTGGATAATAATCCAGCCGTCGGGCAGTTCCAGCAGCAGGTATTTCGCGCGACGCTGTACGCTAAGGACGGGTTTATCGCTCAGGGCATGGATCTCATCGGACACCGGCCAGCGCAGACGTCCATTGCGGACCACCGCGTGAAGAATCGTCGCGCCGACCAGATGGGGCTCAATGCCGCGACGGCTGGTTTCTACCTCAGGTAATTCAGGCATGGTTCCTCCGTTGAGATGCAGAATGCAAAAAACCCCGCAGTTGCGGGGTTTTTCGATACAAGGAGACTAAAATTATTTGATTTTAGCTTCTTTGTACAGTACGTGCTGGCGTACAACTGGATCGAATTTTTTCAGTTCCAGTTTTTCCGGCTTAGTACGTTTGTTCTTCGTGGTGGTGTAGAAGTGACCTGTACCAGCAGAAGAAACCAGCTTGATTTTCTCGCGAATACCTTTAGCCATGATTTATTTCCTCTTTAAGTACTTAGTACTTTTCGCCACGGGCACGCAGTTCGGACAGAACTGTATCGATGCCTTTCTTATCGATTACACGCATACCTTTAGCAGATACGCGCAGGGTGACAAAACGCTTCTCGCTCTCAACCCAGAAACGGTGAGAGTGCAGGTTCGGCAGGAAACGGCGTTTAGTCGCGTTCAGTGCGTGGGAACGGTTGTTACCGGTCACCGGACGCTTGCCAGTAACTTGGCAGACTCGGGACATGTCTATTCTCCAAAAATCAAATTAGCTCGAGCTTCGTATGGGGTATCGGCGCCTCGTCAGGCTTTACAGCCCGGTCATCGCATAGTTCTAAGTGAACTCTCGATTGCCAGGCCCAAATGCCAAACCCGAGATTCTCAAAGGTGGCGTAGTATACGCTGACTCGGCGGTGTGCTCAAGTCCCGAACAGACAAAGATCCCGATGGATCGCGAGAAATAGCCTAAATCCAGCCATGTTCTGCGAAAGAAATGTACTCACCGCGGCCAATTATTAGATGGTCCAGCACACGAATGTCCATGAATTGACAGCATTTGATAATGCGTTCGGTGATTTCTTTGTCCGCTCTGCTCGGTTCTGCACAGCCAGAGGGGTGATTATGCGCGAGGATCACGCCCGCTGCATTCACTTTTATCGCTTCCCGCACAATTTCACGCGGATGCACCTCAACGTGACTCAATGTGCCCGCAAAGAGACAGCTATGTTTCAGCACCCGATTTCTGTTATCGACAAAGATCACCATAAAGATCTCGCGTTCGATATCGGTTAACTGGCTTTGCAGGAATTCGCGCGTCATCGCGGGCGTCAGGATCGGATCTTCCTTCTCCATGCGGACATTGTAAAAACGGCGGGCAAGTTCAGCAATGCCCCTCAGCTGGGCATATTTCGCCACGCCAATTCCCTCAACGTGCTTAAACTGCGCCAGATCGGCGGTCAATAAACCGTACAGCGAACCGAAATGTGCTATCAGCTCTTTTGCCAGCGTAAATACCGTTTTTCCGGGCGTTCCGGTACGTAAAAAGAGCGCCAGCAGTTCATCGTCTTTTAACAGGGTGACGCCATAGCGCAGCAGTTTTTCGCGCGGCAGCAGCTCCTCATCCTCTTCTTCCATGCTCTTTCTCCCCTTTTTAACCTCATGCTGCCACAGGCCAATCCGTCGCTCGACAGCCACATTGCGTTCTTGCGTAGCGCCTCGCAAAGTGGACGAAGGACAAAATCACCCCGCTTTGGGGATTGTGATAAAATGCCCGCTCTCTGGTGAAACCCAACAGGAAAGAATCATGATGAGCGTGGCCGGTAAAAAAATCGTTCTTGGCGTGAGCGGCGGCATTGCTGCTTATAAAGCGCCGGAGCTGGTGCGTCGTCTGCGCGAGCGCGGAGCTGACGTGCGGGTCGCGATAACCGAAGGCGGTAAAGCCTTTATCACTCCCCTGAGCCTGCAGGCCGTTTCAGGATACCCGGTATCTGACAGCCTGCTCGATCCGGCCGCCGAAGCCGCGATGGGCCATATTGAGCTGGGAAAATGGGCAGACCTGGTTATCCTCGCTCCCGCCACGGCTGATTTAATCGCTCGGGTGGCAGCCGGTATGGCAAACGACCTGGTCTCCACCATTTGTCTGGCCACCCCTGCGCCTGTTGCCGTCGTTCCTGCCATGAACCAGCAGATGTACCGTAACGCGGCCACCCAGCACAATCTGGAGACGCTGGCCTCACGCGGCCTGCTTATCTGGGGTCCGGACAGCGGCAGCCAGGCCTGCGGCGACGTTGGCCCGGGCCGCATGCTTGACCCGCTGACGATTGTTGATATGGCCGCAGCCCATTTTTCGCCTGTCAACGATCTGCAACATCTCAACATCATGATTACCGCGGGCCCCACGCGCGAGCCGCTGGATCCGGTGCGCTACATCACCAACCACAGCTCCGGCAAAATGGGCTTTGCGATTGCCGCCGCCGCCGCAAGGCGTGGCGCGAACGTCACGCTGGTGAGCGGCCCGGTATCGCTGCCTACCCCTGCGTTTGTGAAGCGAATTGACGTCACCACCGCGCTGGAGATGGAAGCCGCCGTGCAGGCACATGCGCAAAGCCAGCAGATTTTTATCGGCTGTGCGGCCGTCGCAGACTATCGTGCCGAGACTATCGCCGAGGCTAAAATTAAAAAGCAAGGCGATGAATTAACACTAAAAATGGTGAAAAACCCGGACATTGTCGCCGGTGTCGCCGCACTAAAAAGCCATCGTCCATACGTTGTTGGGTTTGCCGCAGAAACGAATAATGTGGAAGAATATGCCCGGCAAAAACGTACCCGCAAAAACCTCGATTTGATTTGCGCGAACGACGTATCGCTGGCCACACAAGGATTTAACAGCGACAGCAACGCACTGCACCTTTTCTGGCAGGATGGAGATAAAGTCTTACCGCTTGAGCGCAAGGAACTCCTGGGCCAACAATTACTCGACGAGATCGTTACCCGTTATGATGAAAAAAATCGACGTTAAGATTCTGGACCCGCGTGTTGGCGAGCAATTCCCGCTGCCAACCTATGCCACCTCCGGCTCTGCCGGTCTTGACCTGCGCGCCTGTCTCGATGACGCCGTAGAACTGGCTCCGGGTGCCACTACCCTGGTTCCAACTGGCCTGGCGATTCACATTGCTGACCCGTCTCTGGCAGCAGTGATCCTGCCGCGTTCTGGTCTGGGCCATAAGCACGGCGTTGTGCTGGGTAACCTGGTCGGCCTGATCGACTCCGACTACCAGGGTCAGCTGATGGTCTCCGTCTGGAACCGCGGTCAGGACAGCTTCACCATTGAACCTGGCGAACGTATCGCCCAGATGGTCTTTGTACCGGTGGTACAGGCAGAATTTAACCTGGTGGCAGACTTTGACGCCACCGACCGTGGCGAAGGCGGCTTCGGCCATTCCGGGCGCAAATAACGGCCCGAAAGACACGTATCTCACAGCGTCATAATGCAATAACAAACCGCAAACGCCCGTTTGCGGTCGCTGTGTGGATGCCAGCCTGGCAAGTGCTTATTTTCAGGGGTATTTTGTAACATGGCAGAAAAACAAACCGCGAAAAGGAATCGTCGCGAAGAAATACTTCAATCTCTGGCTCTGATGCTTGAATCCAGCGATGGCAGTCAACGCATCACCACCGCTAAACTGGCCGCCTCTGTAGGCGTGTCTGAGGCGGCGCTGTACCGTCATTTCCCGAGCAAGACCCGGATGTTTGACAGCCTGATCGAGTTTATTGAAGACAGCCTGATCACGCGCATCAACCTGATTCTGAAAGACGAAAAAGACACGACCGCGCGTCTGCGTCTGATTGTGCTGTTAATCCTGGGCTTCGGTGAACGCAATCCGGGCTTAACCCGTATCCTCACCGGCCACGCGCTGATGTTTGAACAGGACAGACTGCAGGGCCGCATAAACCAGCTTTTCGAGCGTATTGAAGCGCAGCTGCGCCAGGTACTGCGCGAAAAGAAAATGCGTGAAGGCGAAGGTTATACCATCGATGAGACGCTGCTGGCGAGTCAGATCCTGGCGTTTTGTGAAGGGATGCTCTCCCGCTTTGTGCGCAGCGAGTTCAAATACCGTCCAACGGACGATTTTGACGCCCGCTGGCCGTTAGTGGCTGCTCAGTTGCAGTAATCCGTAAGCCCGGTAAGCGTAGCGCCACCGGGCAATTTAATTACACCCCGAACTCTTCCCGGTACGCACGTACCGCCGCCAGATGGTCCGCCATCTCAGGCTTCTCTTCCAGATACGCAATCAGGTCTTTCAGGGTAATAATCGACGTCACTTTGCAGCTGTAATCGCGTTCGACTTCCTGAATAGCGGAAATTTCACCGCGACCACGCTCCTGACGATCCAGAGAAATCAGCACGCCAGCAAGCGTCGCACCGTTGGCCTGAATAATCTCCATCGATTCACGGATCGCCGTACCCGCGGTAATCACGTCATCGACCAGCATGACGCGACCCTGCAGCGCGCTGCCGACCAGATTCCCGCCTTCGCCATGGGTTTTAGCTTCTTTGCGGTTAAAGCAGTACGGCACGTCGCGGTCATGGTGTTCCGCCAGCGCCACCGCGGTGGTGGTCGCAATCGGAATACCTTTATAGGCCGGGCCAAACAGCAGATCAAAATCAATCCCGGAATCCACCAGCGCTTCAGCATAGAAACGGCCTAACAGTGCCAGATCGCGCCCGGTATTAAACAGCCCGGCGTTGAAGAAATAGGGACTCTTACGCCCGGATTTCAGCGTAAATTCGCCAAACTTAAGTACCTGCTTGTTAAGCGCAAACTCAATAAACTGGCGCTGATACGATTTCATGGATTCGCTCCTTTGGTTTTTCTGTCTTACAGGCAAAAAAAAGGCGACTCATTGGTCGCCTTTAAAATCAATTTTCTAACGCCGCTTTCTGCGTCGTTACAATGGATTCGATTCCCCCTCGGGCCAACGCCAGCAGGGAGAGAAGCTCTTCGTGGGTGAACGGCTCGCCTTCCGCCGTGCCCTGCACCTCAATGATGCGACCATCTTCGGTCATCACCACGTTCATGTCGGTTTCGGCTGCGGAATCTTCAACGTATTCCAGATCGCAAAGCGCTTCGCCGTTAACGATACCGACAGAAACCGCCGCAACCATGCCTTTCATTGGGTTGGTTTTCAGCTTACCGGCCGCAACCAGCTTGTTCAGGGCATCGGCCAGCGCTACGCAGGCACCGGTAATGGACGCGGTACGCGTGCCACCGTCAGCCTGAATCACGTCGCAGTCCAGCGTGATGGTGAATTCGCCGAGGATTTTCAGGTCAACGGCGGCGCGCAGCGCACGCGCGATCAGACGCTGAATCTCCATGGTACGACCGCCCTGCTTACCCTTTGCCGCTTCACGGGCATTACGGGTATGGGTCGCACGCGGCAGCATGCCGTATTCTGCGGTGATCCAACCCTGGCCCTGACCTTTCAGGAAGCGCGGAACGCCTTCTTCGATGGAGGCGGTGCACAGCACTTTAGTGTCACCAAACTCAACCAGCACGGAGCCTTCAGCGTGTTTTGTATAGTTACGGGTCAGGGTGACGGGACGCACCTGGTTGGCGCTACGACCTGATGGACGCATGATGGATTCTCCGGCTTGAAACGAATGTGGCTGCGCATTATACGGATAAAGGACGCTTATTCCTATCCTGAGAAGCCCCCGAAAGCTATAATCCCCCCATCTCTCCTTTAAAAACGGGAATGTCTATGATCCGCAGTATGACCGCCTACGCCCGGCGTGAAATCAAGGGTAGCTGGGGTAGCGCCACATGGGAAATGCGCTCGGTAAACCAGCGTTACCTGGAAACGTATTTCCGTATGCCGGAGCAGTTCCGCAGCCTTGAGCCTGTCGTACGTGAACGTATCCGTACGCGTCTGACGCGCGGAAAAGTTGAATGTAACCTGCGCTTTGAGCCTGATGCGAGCGCACAGGGCGAGCTCATCCTCAACGAAAAACTGGCAAAACAGCTCGTGAATGCGGCGAACTGGGTCAAAATGCAGAGCGATGAAGGCGAAATCAACCCGGTTGATATTCTGCGCTGGCCTGGCGTCATGGCCGCCGGTGAGCAGGATCTGGACGCCATTGCCGCTGAAATCCTGGCAGCTCTCGACGGCACGCTGGACGACTTTATCGTTGCCCGCGAAACCGAAGGCCAGGCGCTGAAAGCGATGATTGAGCAGCGTCTTGAAGGCGTGAGCACCGAAGTTGCCAAAGTCCGCACCCATATGCCAGAAGTGCTGCAATGGCAGCGCGAGCGCCTTGTCGCCAAACTGGAAGAAGCGGAAGTTCAGCTGGAAAACACCCGCCTGGAACAAGAGCTGGTGCTGATGGCGCAGCGTATCGATGTCGCTGAAGAGCTGGACCGTCTGGAAGCGCACGTTAAAGAAACCTACAACATTCTGAAGAAAAAAGAAGCTGTGGGCCGCCGTCTGGACTTTATGATGCAGGAGTTCAACCGCGAGTCGAACACCCTGGCGTCTAAGTCGATCAATGCAGAAGTGACGAATTCAGCGATTGAGCTGAAAGTGCTGATTGAACAGATGCGCGAGCAGATCCAGAACATCGAGTAATGCTTTTCGGGTGGTGTCGACAGCACCACCCATTACTATTTCTAATCCATCTTAACGCCAATTTTGTCGCTTTACCGCCTTTCATCAAGCTTTCTCTATAGAACTTGATAAAAATTTATAGGGCAAACTGGCTCGCCTTAGAAAATCTCAATCGTGATCTTGCGCACAAATCGCTAACCTCCCCCGCGTTCACACCGGAGGGTATATGCTGCTTCACATCCTTTATCTCATTGGCATCACCGCAGAAGCCATGACCGGCGCGCTTGCCGCCGGACGTCGTCGTATGGATACCTTCGGCGTGATCATTATTGCTACGGCGACCGCGCTGGGCGGCGGTTCCGTGCGCGATATTCTGCTTGGCCATTACCCGCTCGGCTGGGTTAAACACCCTGAGTATGTGATTATTGTTGCGACGGCCGCCGTGTTAACCACCATCGTGGCGCCCGTTATGCCCCATCTTCGCCGCCTGTTCCTGGTGCTTGATGCGCTGGGGCTGATCGTCTTTTCGATAATCGGTGCGCAAATCGCGCTCGATATGGGGGAAGGACCGGTTATCGCCACCATTGCTGCCGTGGTCACGGGCGTATTCGGCGGTGTGCTGCGCGATATGTTCTGCAAACGCATCCCCCTGGTCTTTCAAAAAGAGCTGTATGCCGGCATCTCCTTTGCGGCAGCGGTGCTCTATATCGCCCTGCAGCATTACGTTTCAAACCATGATGTGGTGGTCATCTCAACGCTGCTGTTTGGCTTTACGGCCCGCATGCTGGCGCTGCGTCTGAAGCTCGGGCTGCCCGTTTTTCATTACAAACACAGCGCCCACTAGCTTCAGAACCCGTTGATGTGCTGTTCAGCGAGCCATTTCGCCAGCACATCAATCTGAGGCGCGTGAATCCAGTTAACGATTTGTCGCGCTTTCTCCTCTCCCGTTCCCGGCAGGGTCTGCCAGTCCTTAGCGTTGCGCCCGCTCATCTTTTGCCACGATATGTCTCCCATCGCCTTCAGCGAAGCCTGGGTCAATGGCACACCCATTGCCATGAGCCAGCGGATAAACGGCTTCTCGCGCACCAGATTAAATCGGTGCCAGAGCGCCAGCCCGCGTGCTGAGGAAAACCCCGGTGTAGCCTGCAGCTGCGCCTGCGTTAATAACAGCCATGAAAAGAGATGTTCAAAATGATGCGCCTGCCAGATGGCCCGCCATGATGACTCGCCTACTCCTTCAATATCAAGTACCTGCTTTGAACTGAGCCAGGTTAGCCGGGCAAAGAACTGCTCCATACACTCCGGCGAAGCATAGAAACAGCTAAGAGCATGATAGCGTGAGGCCGGAGGCTCTGGTTTATGTCTGTCCGTTCCGCGCCAGAGCACCTTATCAAACCGGGGGATACCCTGCCCGGCCAGGCTAATCTGTATCTGATCCCCCGGAGCAATATCCAGATTCTGCCAGCGCCCAACCGAGCCCAGACTCACCCGCTGCACCTGTTTATCATCCAGTTGCACGGGTTCCAGCGCTGCTACAACGGAAATTTTGCCCGTGCGCCCCACGGAAAAATGAATATCACTCACCTCAGCGACCTGGGCTGCGGGAGGATATTTCCACGCGACAACCCAGTGGCCTTCTCCCGGTAACCACTCTTCGCCCGCAGGTTCATCCTCCGAACGCACCACAATGCCATCCGTGGCAAAAGGTAATGCGGTCACGTGCCAGGCCGCGCGCTGCTTCTCGACGGCATCGACAGAATCGGCGGGTAGCGTGTACCGTGCCGACAACGGAAAACCGGCCTGAGACAGTTCAGCTAAAGATGTCCGCATATCTTTCGGTCCGTCCGGCCAGGCCCAGATGAATACGCCGATCTTGCTCAATAGCGCGTTATCCTTTTGCCGCATCATCGCCCCCGCCACCTTGGCGCGAGCGTTCATTCCGCCCAACTGGCTCTGAATGTGGTTGTCGCGTAACCAGTAAAGCTCGCCCTGCAAGACGCTATTCGCCAGCGCGCCGGTGATATTTTGCGGAACCGACGGGATTAAACGTACCTTCCCGGTCCAGTCTTCCCCTTTGAGGCCATCACCACGACTGATAGCCTGGGTTAACTTTCCGTTGCGATAGACCAGCGTTACCGCCACACCGTCAATTTTGGGCTGCAGCCACAGATGCTGTCGGACACGCATCCACTGTCTCAACTCCTCTTTGCTGGCCACTTTATGTACGCCCGTATGGGCAACAGGATGTTTTACGCTTCCCGCCAGCGCAGGGAGTTTCTCCTCTGAAGGCTCACTGCCAAAACAGCGCTGCCACTGCGTTAACCGCCCGTGAAGCTGGTCGTAAACCTCGTCGTTGATCTCGCTCACGCCCTGCTTCCAGTAGGCCTCATCCCAGCGTTTGATTTGGGCGCTTAACGACGCCATCTCTTTTTCTGCTTTTGCCTGCGACCACACCGGACACACCGCCACGCCATAGCCACACCACAACAGCATTAACCCGCTTATCCATCGCCACATCGCTACCCCTCCTATGCATTGCCGGAGGTATACCCGGATACCTGAAACAACGCTAACGGCAACGTTTCACAATGCGAGACGCTATCCGGTGTTTCTTTTGGTTGCTGAAAACCACAGATAAAACCTGAAAACGGCACGCAAAATTCAATAATCCAGGGGAAAAAGTGTGACAAAGGCTACGTCACACGGCGGTGACGTGTATAATAAGCCCGTATGTAGGACTTCTTCGTTAACACATACAAAAGACTCTCATGGCTCAAGGCACGCTTTATATTGTTTCTGCCCCTAGTGGCGCGGGTAAATCCAGCCTTATTCAGGCACTGTTAAAAACCCAACCGTTGTACGACACTCAGGTTTCTGTTTCTCACACCACGCGAGCGCCGCGTCCGGGTGAAGTGCACGGTGAACACTATTTCTTTGTGGATCACGACGAATTCAGAGCGATGATCGGCAGAGACGCGTTTCTTGAACACGCTGAAGTATTCGGTAATTACTACGGTACCTCGCGTGAAACCATTGAGCAGGTTCTGGCCACAGGCGTAAATGTGTTCCTGGATATCGACTGGCAGGGCGCACAGCAAATTCGCAAGAAAATGCCTGACTCGCGCAGTATCTTTATTTTACCGCCATCGAAAGATGAGCTGGATCGCCGCCTGCGTGGCCGCGGTCAGGACAGCGAAGAAGTCATCGCAAAGCGTATGGAACAGGCTGTTGCAGAAATGAGCCATTACGCGGAATATGATTACCTTATTGTGAATGATGATTTTGATGCCGCATTGAGCGATCTCAAAACCATTCTTCGTGCAGAACGTCTGCGTATGAGCCGCCAGAAGCAGCGACATGACGCATTAATCACCAAACTGTTGGCAGACTGAACCCACTTTCAGTATCATGCCCAGTCATTTCTTCACCTGTGGAGCATTTTAAGTATGGCACGCGTAACTGTTCAGGACGCTGTAGAGAAAATTGGTAACCGTTTTGACCTGGTGCTGGTCGCCGCGCGTCGCGCTCGTCAGATGCAGGTAGGCGGTAAAGATCCGCTGGTACCGGAAGAAAACGATAAAACCACCGTTATTGCACTTCGCGAAATCGAAGAAGGTCTGATCAACAACCAGATCCTCGACGTGCGTGAGCGCCAGGAGCAGCAAGAGCAGGAAGCCGCAGAACTGCAGGCCGTAACCGCTATTGCTGAAGGTCGTCGTTAATTAAACCTGCGGGTCGCCCTTGTATCTGTTTGAAAGCCTGAATCAACTGATTCAAACCTACCTGCCTGAAGACCAGATTAAGCGTCTTCAGCAGGCGTATCTCGTTGCACGTGACGCTCACGAGGGCCAGACACGTTCAAGCGGTGAACCCTATATCACGCACCCGGTAGCGGTGGCCTGTATTCTGGCCGAGATGAAACTCGACTACGAAACGCTGATGGCCGCTCTGCTGCATGACGTGATCGAAGATACCCCTGCCACTTATCAGGACATGGAACAGCTGTTTGGCAAAAGCGTTGCCGAACTGGTGGAAGGGGTCTCTAAGCTTGATAAGCTGAATTTCCGCGACAAGAAAGAGGCGCAAGCCGAAAACTTCCGCAAGATGATTATGGCGATGGTGCAGGATATCCGCGTTATTCTCATCAAACTCGCTGACCGTACCCACAACATGCGCACGCTGGGCTCACTTCGCCCGGATAAACGTCGCCGCATTGCCCGTGAAACCCTCGAAATCTACAGTCCGCTGGCGCACCGTTTAGGTATTCACCACATTAAAACCGAGCTGGAAGAGTTGGGTTTTGAAGCGTTGTACCCGAACCGCTATCGCGTGATTAAGGAGGTGGTGAAAGCCGCACGCGGTAACCGTAAAGAGATGATTCAAAAAATCCTCTCGGAAATTGAAGGGCGCTTACAGGAAGCGGGAATTCCGTGCCGCGTCAGCGGTCGCGAAAAACATTTGTACTCCATCTACTGCAAAATGGTGCTCAAAGAGCAGCGTTTTCACTCGATCATGGATATCTACGCCTTCCGCGTAATTGTCCACGACTCGGACACCTGCTATCGCGTGCTGGGGCAGATGCACAGCCTCTACAAACCGCGTCCGGGCCGCATGAAAGATTACATCGCCATTCCAAAAGCGAACGGCTATCAATCTTTGCACACCTCGATGATCGGGCCACATGGCGTACCTGTTGAGGTGCAAATTCGCACCGAAGACATGGACCAGATGGCAGAGATGGGTGTTGCCGCACACTGGGCGTATAAAGAGCACGGTGGCGAAAGCAGCACGACCGCACAAATCCGCGCCCAGCGCTGGATGCAAAGCCTGCTGGAGCTTCAGCAGAGTGCGGGTAGCTCGTTTGAATTTATCGAGAGCGTTAAATCCGATCTCTTCCCGGATGAGATTTACGTTTTCACCCCAGAAGGGCGCATTGTCGAACTGCCTGCGGGCGCAACGCCGGTCGACTTCGCTTACGCCGTGCATACCGATATCGGGCATGCCTGCGTCGGCGCGCGTGTCGACAGACAGCCTTATCCGCTGTCTCAACCGCTCTCCAGCGGCCAGACGGTAGAAATTATTACCGCACCGGGCGCACGTCCGAACGCGGCCTGGCTGAACTTTGTCGTGAGCTCCAAAGCACGCGCCAAAATTCGCCAGCTGCTGAAAAATCTCAAGCGCGATGATTCCGTCAGCCTGGGGCGTCGTCTGCTCAACCACGCGTTGGGCGGTAGCCGTAAGCTGGCTGAAATTCCGCAGGAGAACGTCCAGCGTGAGCTGGAGCGCATGAAGCTTGCGTCGCTTGACGACCTGCTGGCAGAGATTGGCCTCGGCAACGCCATGAGCGTGGTGGTGGCGAAGAATCTGCAGCAAGGCGACACGACAGCGGTGCCTGCAACCACGCAAAGCCACGGACACCTGCCGATTAAAGGCGCAGACGGGGTGCTGATCACCTTCGCAAAATGCTGTCGTCCAATTCCTGGCGACCCGATTATTGCGCATGTCAGCCCGGGTAAAGGGCTGGTTATCCACCACGAGTCCTGTCGTAACATTCGCGGCTACCAGAAAGAAGCCGAGAAGTTTATGGCGGTCGAGTGGGATAAAGAGACCGCGCAGGAATTTATCACCGAAATTAAGGTGGATATGTTCAACCATCAGGGTGCCCTGGCGAACCTGACGGCAGCGATCAACACGGCTTCATCCAACATTCAGAGCCTGAATACGGAAGAAAAAGATGGCCGCGTGTACAGCGCCTTTATTCGTCTGACCGCCCGCGACCGCGTGCATCTGGCGAATATTATGCGCAAAATCCGCGTCATGCCGGACGTGATTAAAGTCACCCGAAACCGAAACTAGGTTTATGAATTCACAACGTTATGCACGTATCTGCGAAATGCTCGCCAGGCGTCAGCCTGACCTGACGGTCTGCATGGAGCAGGTGCATAAACCTCATAACGTCTCTGCTATCGTCCGTACCGCAGATGCCGTCGGTGTGCATGAAGTGCACGCCGTCTGGCCGGACGGCCGTATGCGCAATACGGTCTCGGCGGCGGCAGGCAGCAACAGCTGGGTGTCTGTCAAAAATCATCACACCATTGGCGAAGCCGTATCGCACCTGAAAGGGCGCGGGATGCAGATCCTCGCCACTAACCTGTCCGCTAAAGCCGTAGATTTCCGCGAGATCGACTACACCCGCCCGACCTGCATTTTGATGGGTCAGGAGAAAACCGGGATCTCCCGGGAAGCGCTGGATCTGGCGGATCGTGACATCATCATTCCGATGATCGGCATGGTGCAGTCTTTGAACGTCTCCGTGGCGTCCGCGCTCATTCTGTATGAAGCGCAGCGCCAGCGTCAGAACGCCGGGATGTACGAGCGCAGCAACAGCATGCTGCCGGAAGAGGAACAGCAGCGCCTGCTGTTTGAAGGTGGTTATCCGGTGCTAGCTCGCGTTGCGAAGCAGAAAAAATTGCCTTACCCCCACGTCAACGCGCAGGGCGAAATTGAAGCCGATGCCGAGTGGTGGGCCACCATGCAGTACGCCGGGTAAGCGATGAAAGGCCGCCTGCTGGATGCCATCCCGCTTAACAGCCTGACGGGCGTGGGCGCGGCGCAAAGCAATAAGCTGGCAAAAATTGGCCTGCACACCGTGCAGGATCTCCTGCTTCACCTCCCCCTGCGTTACGAAGACCGCACCCAGCTCTACAAGATTGGCGATCTTCTTCCCGCCATTTACGCCACCGTTGAAGGCGAAGTCCTGAACTGCAACATCGCCTTCGGCGGACGCCGGATGATGACCTGCCAGATCAGCGACGGTACCGGCATTCTCACCATGCGTTTTTTCAACTTCAGCGCGGCGATGAAAAACAGCCTGGCGACGGGCCGCAGGGTGCTGGCTTATGGCGAAGCCAAACGCGGGAAATACGGCGCAGAGATGATCCACCCGGAGTACCGCGTGCAGGGCGATCTCAGCACGCCGGAAATGCAGGAGACGCTCACCCCGGTTTACCCGACAACCGAAGGCATCAAGCAGGCGACGCTGCGCAAGCTCACCGATCAGGCGCTGGAGCTGCTGGATACCTGCGCCATTACCGAGCTGCTGCCGCCCGAGCTGGCGCAGGGCATGATGAGCCTGCCCGAGGCGCTGCGCACCCTGCACCGCCCGCCGCCAACGCTGCAGCTCAGCGATTTAGAAAGCGGCAAACATCCCGCACAACAGCGTCTTATCCTTGAGGAATTACTGGCACATAACCTGAGCATGCTGGCGCTTCGCGCGGGCGCGCAGCGTTTCCACGCTCAGCCGTTAAGCCAGAACGATGCGCTCAAAGATAAGCTGCTGGCCTCGCTGCCGTTTAAACCCACCGGCGCGCAGGCGCGCGTCACCGCCGAGATTGAACGCGATATGGCGCTCGACGTGCCGATGATGCGTCTGGTGCAGGGCGACGTGGGCTCCGGTAAAACGCTGGTTGCCGCCCTGGCGGCCCTGCGCGCGATTGCTAATGGTAAACAGGTGGCGCTAATGGCGCCGACCGAGCTGCTGGCTGAACAGCACGCCAACAATTTCCGCGCCTGGTTTGCGCCACTCGGAATTGAAGTGGGCTGGCTTGCCGGGAAGCAAAAAGGCAAAGCGCGCCTTGCGCAACAGGAGGCTATTGCCAGCGGGCAGGTGCAGATGATTGTCGGCACGCACGCCATCTTCCAGGAGCAGGTGCAGTTTAACGGTCTTGCGCTGGTGATTATCGACGAGCAGCACCGCTTCGGCGTGCATCAGCGTCTGGCGCTCTGGGAGAAAGGGCTGCAGCAGGGCTTCCACCCGCATCAGCTGATCATGACCGCCACGCCGATCCCGCGCACCCTGGCGATGACCGCGTACGCCGATCTGGATACCTCCACCATCGACGAACTGCCGCCGGGCCGTACGCCGGTCACCACGGTCGCCATTCCCGACACGCGCCGCAGCGATATCATTGACCGCGTGCGCAACGCCTGCACCCAGGAAGGGCGTCAGGCCTACTGGGTCTGTACGCTGATTGAAGAGTCTGAACTGCTGGAAGCACAGGCTGCCGAAGCAACGTGGGAAGAGCTTAAGCTGGCGCTGCCCGAGCTGAACGTGGGTCTGGTTCACGGACGCATGAAGCCCACCGAAAAACAGGCGGTGATGCAGTCGTTCAAACAGGGTGATTTGCATCTGCTGATTGCCACCACGGTGATCGAAGTCGGCGTGGACGTCCCCAATTCCAGCCTGATGATCATCGAAAACCCGGAGCGTCTCGGCCTTGCCCAGCTCCACCAGCTGCGCGGGCGCGTCGGCCGCGGCGCGGTTGCGTCCCACTGCGTACTGCTCTACAAAGCCCCGCTTTCCAAAACCGCCCAGATGCGGTTGCAGGTGCTGCGCGACAGCAACGACGGTTTTGTGATTGCGCAAAAAGACCTGGAGATCCGCGGCCCGGGCGAACTGCTGGGCACGCGTCAGACGGGTAACGCGGAGTTCAAAGTAGCGGACTTGCTGCGCGATCAGGCCATGATCCCCGAGGTTCAGCGCCTCGCCCGCCATATTCATGAACGCTACCCCGAACAGGCGGCAGCGTTAATTGAGCGCTGGATGCCGGAAACCGAGCGGTATTCCAACGCCTGATCTCAGGCAAACATCGGCAGCATCAGGTACAGCTTGATCACCAGCGCGTTCACGATATCAATAAAGAACGCCCCAACCATCGGGACCACCAGAAACGCCATGTGCGATGGCCCGAACCGTTCGGTGATCGCCTGCATGTTGGCGATAGCCGTTGGAGTGGCCCCCAAACCAAACCCGCAGTGACCCGCCGCCAGCACCGCCGCATCGTAGTTTTTGCCCATCATACGCCAGGTCACGAACATGGCGTACAGCGCCATAAACAGCGCCTGTACCGCCAGAATCGCCACCATCGGCAGCGCCAGCGAGGCCAGCTCCCACAGCTTGAGGCTCATCAGCGCCATCGCCAGGAACAGCGACAGGCAGACGTTGCCGAGCACCGATACCGCCCGTTCAAACACGCGGTAGAAGCCCATCAGCGCCAGACCGTTGCTCAGGATCACCCCGATAAACAGCACGCAGACAAACGTCGGCAGTTCAAACGCGGAACCCGCCAGCCATTGCGCAACCACTTTGCCCACGGTCAGGCAGATGGCGATCGTCGCGATAGTTTCAATCAGCACCAGCGAGGTGATGCTGCGGCCAACGTCCGGCTTTTCGAAGGCGGTCGGCACCAGCTCATCGTCCGGCCTGCCGTTCGGCGTGGTAGAGTGCTTAACCAGATACCGCGCCACCGGACCGCCAATCAGGCCACCCAGCACCAGGCCAAAGGTCGCACAGGCCATCGCCACTTCCGTCGCGTTTTCAAACCCATAGCGCTCGATGAACAGCTTGCTCCACGCGGCCCCGGTTCCGTGACCGCCCGAAAGTGTAATCGACCCCGCCAGCAGTCCCATCAGCGGATCCAGCCCCAGCAGCGTTGCCATGCCGATGCCAATGGCGTTTTGCATCAGCAGCAGCCCCACCACCACAATCAGGAATACGCCGAGCACCTTACCGCCCGAGCGCAGGCTCGCCAGGTTGGCATTCAGGCCGATAGTGGCAAAGAAGGCCAGCATCAGCGGATCTTTCAGGGACATATCAAAATCGATTTCCCAGCCCATGCTTTTTTTCAGTAACAGCAGGGCCAGCGCCACCAGCAGGCCACCGGCGACAGGTTCAGGAATGGTGTATTTCTTCAGAAGGGAAACGCTATGTACCAGCTTGCGACCAAGCAGAAGAACCAGCGTTGCGGCAACAAGGGTCGACAACGTATCGAGATGAATCATAAAAGGCTCCTGTTATGCGCGTGTTCCATACACACGCGGCGTTATCCTGGGCCGGTTTGCGCTCTTCATGAGCCCCCGGCGCAAAAAGTGTAATTTTTTTTCCCCACGCGTTGTAGAAAACCTGCTCACAGCGGCAGATTTTCTTCCCTTTTTTTGCTGGCAATCGTTTGCTTTTACCAGGTGGTCAGATAAAATGCCCGCTTTTCCACCGTGGGATTGCCGCCGATGTCCGTTAACACCATAGAGTCGCCTGATGCGCAACCGATTGCGCAGAAGCAAAATAGCGAACTGATTTACCGCCTTGAGGATCGCCCGCCGCTGCCGCAAACGCTTTTCGCCGCCTGCCAGCATCTTCTGGCGATGTTTGTTGCGGTGATCACCCCGGCGCTGCTGATTTGCCAGGCGCTCGGCTTACCGGCGCAGGACACGCAGCACATTATCAGCATGTCTCTCTTCGCCTCCGGCGTGGCCTCGATTATTCAAATTAAAGCGTGGGGGCCAGTGGGGTCGGGATTATTATCGATTCAGGGCACCAGCTTTAACTTCGTGGCACCGCTGATCATGGGCGGTACGGCGCTGAAAACCGGCGGTGCGGATGTCCCAACCATGATGGCGGCGCTGTTCGGCACCCTGATGCTGGCCAGCTGCACGGAGATGGTCATCTCCCGCGTTCTGCATCTGGCTCGCCGCGTCATCACCCCGCTGGTTTCTGGCGTCGTCGTAATGATTATCGGCCTGTCGCTGATTCAGGTGGGCCTGACCTCCATTGGCGGCGGCTATGCCGCAATGAGCGACCACACCTTCGGCGCGCCGAAAAACCTGCTGCTGGCGGGTGTCGTGCTGGCGATCATTATTCTGCTTAACCGTCAGCGTAATCCTTACCTGCGCGTCGCCTCGCTGGTGATCGCCATGGCGGCGGGCTACCTGCTGGCGTGGGCGCTGGGCATGCTGCCGGAGAACACCGCGCCGACCAACAGCGCGCTGATCACTGTCCCCACGCCGCTGTACTACGGTCTGGGCATTGACTGGGGCCTGCTCCTGCCGCTGATGCTGGTCTTTATGATCACCTCTCTGGAAACCATCGGCGATATCACCGCTACCTCCGACGTCTCCGAGCAGCCGGTGTCCGGACCGCTGTACATGAAGCGTCTGAAAGGCGGCGTGCTGGCGAACGGCCTGAACTCGTTTGTCTCTGCGGTATTCAACACCTTCCCGAACTCCTGCTTCGGTCAAAACAACGGCGTGATCCAGCTGACCGGTGTGGCCAGCCGCTACGTCGGTTTTGTGGTGGCGCTGATGCTGATCGTTCTCGGCCTGTTCCCGGCGGTAAGCGGCTTTGTGCAGCACATTCCTGAGCCGGTGCTGGGCGGCGCAACGCTGGTGATGTTCGGGACCATCGCGGCCTCCGGCGTGCGTATCGTCTCCCGCGAGCCTCTGAACCGCCGCGCGATCATGATTATCGCCCTGTCGCTGGCCGTCGGTCTGGGTGTTTCCCAGCAGCCGCTGATCCTGCAGTTTGCGCCTGACTGGGTGAAAAACCTGCTCTCTTCCGGCATTGCCGCGGGCGGTATCACCGCTATCGTTCTGAACCTCGTTTTCCCGCCTGAAAAGAACTGATCCTCTTCACGGCAGGCAGCCAATGCCTGCCGTGACATCTAATTACACCATTCCCGCCTTGAGGATTGCGCATAAATCGTGCATAACTCCCTTATGTGCGTTTTGCGGGATGGAAGACCATGAAATTTATTGGAAAGCTCCTCATCTATCTTCTGGTAGCCCTGCTCATTGTGCTGCTGGCGTTCTACATTTTGCTCCAGACCCGCTGGGGCGCGTCTCAGGTCAGCAGCTGGGTGACGGTGAATACCGACTACGAACTCAGTTTCGACAAGATGAATCACCGCTTTTCGTCGCCTTCCCACATCATTCTGGAAAACGTCACCTTCGGTCGGGACGGTAAACCCGCCACGCTGGTAGCCAAAAAAGTCGATATCGGCCTGAGCAGCCGCCAGATAACCGATCCGCTGCATATGGACACCATCACCCTGTTCGATGGCACGCTGAATCTCTCGCCCCAGACGGCACCGCTGCCTTTCCAGGCGGATCGCCTGCAGCTGAACAACATGGCCTTTAACAGCCCGAATACTGAATGGGACTTGAGCGCGCAGAAGGTCACGGGCGGCGTCAGCCCGTGGCAGCCGGAAGCGGGCAACGTGCTGGGGAACAACGCGCAGATCCAGATGAGCGCGGGCTCGCTGACCCTGAACGGCGTACCGGCGACCAACGTGCTAATCGAGGGCCAGCTCAACGGCAAGGAAGTGGTGCTGAAAACGATTGGTGCCGACATGGCCCGTGGCTCGCTTACCGGCTCCACCCTGCGCAACGCCGACGGGAGCTGGATTATCGACACGATGCGCCTGAATGAAATTCGCCTGCAGAGCGATAAAACGCTGATGGCGTTCTTCGCGCCGCTGGCCTCCATCCCCTCTCTGCAGATTGGTCGTCTGGACGTGACCGACGCCCGGCTTCAGGGCCCGGACTGGGCGGTGACCGATCTCGATTTAAGCCTGCGCAACTTGACTCTCAGCAAAGGCGACTGGCAGAGCCAGGAAGGCCGGCTGTCCATGAACGCCAGCGAGTTTATCTACGGCTCGCTGCATCTTTTCGACCCGATCCTGAATGCGGAGTTTTCCCCGCAGGGCATGGCGCTGCGACAGTTCACCTCCCGCTGGGAAGGCGGCATGGTGCGCACGTCCGGTAACTGGCTGCGCGACGGTAAAGCGCTGGTGCTGGACGATGTTGCCATCGCCGGGCTGGAGTACACCCTGCCGCAGAACTGGAAAACGCTGTGGATGGAGCCTCTGCCGGAATGGCTGAACAGCGTCACGCTGCAAAAATTCGGCCTGAGCCGCAACCTGGTGATCGACATCGATCCCGCCTTCCCGTGGCAGATCACCTCTCTGGACGGCTACGGCGCAAACCTGCAGCTGGTGAAAGATCGCCAGTGGGGTATCTGGGGCGGCAGCGCAACCCTGAACGGCGCGGCGGCGACCTTTAACCGCGTGGACGTGCGCCGTCCGTCGCTGGCGCTGAATGCGAACGCCGCCACGGTGAACATTACCGACCTGAGCGCCTTTACCGAGAAAGGCATTCTGGAAGCCACGGCGACGGTTTCTCAGCTGCCGCAGCGACATACCACGGTGAGCCTGAACGGGCGCGGCGTGCCGCTCAACGTGCTGCAGCAGTGGGGCTGGCCTGCGCTGCCGATTACGGGCGACGGCAATATTCAGCTCACCGCCAGCGGCAGCGTGCAGGCCAGCGTACCGTTGAAACCAACGGTGAACGGCAAGCTGAACGCGGTGAATATGGATAAACAGCAGGTGCAGCAGACGATGACGGGCGGTGTGGTTTCAACACCACCCTCACCCCAGCCCTCTCCCTGAAAGGGAGAGGGAGTAAACCATTCCCTCGCCCCTTTGGGGAGAGGGTTAGGGTGAGGGGAATCAAAGGTGAACCACCACCTCATTCCCCTCCGCTTTCACCACCACACCCCATTCGCTACCTGCGTGTGAACCACCTTTTACGCCGCTCACCTTCTGTATGTTGCGCAAGCACACCGACCAGTTTTGTGCGTCTCCCGCGCCGGTAAAGGTCACGATGTCGCCCCGACGTGACGCCTTCAGCGTAAACGCCACGGAGCCGTCCGCCGCAGGTACTTCGCTCACCGCCGTTGCGCCATCGTCCAGGTTAAACAGCTGGAAGGCCGTCCCCGCGTTCCACGCGTAGTCCGGCTTCTGGTTATTGTTGCCCAGCGCCAGCAGGGTGTTGTCGCGCACGTAGACCGGCAGGCTCATGAAATCGTGCTGCTGCTTATGCCAGCGGCTGCCCTGAATTTCGTCGTTATGCCACAGATGCGTCCAGCGTCCTTCCGGCAGGTAGAACTGCACGTCGCCCGCCTCGGAGAACACCGGCGCGACCATCACCGCATCCCCCAGCATGTAGTGGCGGTCGAGGTAATCGCATGCCGGATCGTCCGGGAACTCCAGCATCATCGCCCGCAGCATCGGCGTGCCGAACTCGCGGGCCAGCGCCGCCTGACGATACAGGTACGGCATCAGCTGACACTTCTGCTGGGTGAAGTGGCGCACCACGTCGCAGGACTCGTCATCGTACGCCCACGGCACGCGATAGGATTTGCTGCCGTGCAGGCGGCTGTGGCTGGAGAACAGCCCGAACCCGCACCAGCGTTTGTAGACGTGCGCCGGGGCGGTGTTTTCGAATCCGCCGATATCGTGGCTCCAGAACCCGAAGCCGGACAGGCCAATCGACAGCCCCCCGCGCAGGCTTTCGGCCATCGACTCGTAGTTGGCGTAGCAGTCACCGCCCCAGTGCACCGGGAACTGCTGCGCCCCGACGGACGCCGAGCGGGCAAACAGCACCGCCTCTTCCTCCCCCACCGTCTCCTTCAGCACGTTCCACACCAGCTCGTTATAGATGTAGGCGTAGTGGTTGTGCATCTTCTGCGGATCGGACCCGTCGTACCACTGCACGTCCGTCGGGATACGCTCGCCGAAGTCGGTCTTAAAGCAGTCGACGCCGATATCCACCAGGCCTTTCAGCCTGTCGGCATACCACCGGCACGCGTCCGGGTTGGTGAAGTCGTAGATTGCCAGCCCCGGCTGCCATTTGTCCCACTGCCACAGGGAGCCGTCCGGGCGCCTGAGCAGGTAGCCCTTCTCTTTCAGCTCCCGGAAGATCGGGGATTTCTGGCCGATGTACGGGTTAATCCACACGCAGACCTTCAGGCCTTTCTCTTTCAGGCGGCGGATCATCCCTTCCGGATCCGGGAAGGTCACCGGGTCCCACTCGAAGTCGCACCACTGAAAGGCCTTCATCCAGAAGCAGTCGAAGTGGAAGACGTGCAGCGGCAGGTCACGCTCGGCCATGCCGTCGATAAAGCTGTTTACCGTCGCTTCGTCGTAGTTGGTGGTGAACGAGGTGGTGAGCCACAGGCCGAACGACCAGGCAGGCGGCAGCGCCGGACGCCCAGTGAACCGCGTATAGCGGTTCAGCACCTCTTTCGGCGTCGGGCCGTCGATCACGAAGTATTCGAGATATTCCCCTTCCACGCTGAACTGCACTTTGGAGACCTTCTCGGAGCCGACTTCAAACGAGACGTTCTCGGGATGATTCACCAGCACGCCGTAGCCGCGGTTGGTCAGGTAGAACGGGATGTTTTTGTAGGACTGCTCGGTGCTGGTGCCGCCGTCGCGGTTCCAGGTTTCGACCGTCTGGCCGTTGCGCACCAGCGCGGTAAAGCGCTCGCCCAGACCGTAGACCGTTTCCCCCACGCCCAGATCCAGACGTTCGAACACGTAATTGCGGTCGGTATTGCTGTCCTGCACGTAGCCGTTGTTTTTCAGCTGGCTGCCGGTAATGCGCTGGCCGTTGCGCAGGAAATCCAGCGCCCAGAACTCGCCTTTGGTGACGCGCACGCTGACGCTTCCGCTTTTCAGCTCGGCAAAGTCGGCGTTGTTTTCAATCTCTACCTTCACGTCTTTCAGAACGTTCAGCGGATAGTGCGGGCCGTTATTCAGCACGCCCTGGAAATGCTCGATGCGCACCCCGACAATCCCTTCCTGCGGGGAAAACAGGCGCACCGTGAACATCAACGTGTCGAGCTGCCAGGTGCGTTCGCGCACGTCGCGCGGCGCCACATACACCACAAGGTCGTTGCCCTGCTGCTCCACGTCGAACACCTGAACCGGATACGTCACGTTCAGGCCCGGTTGAATAAGCCAGTTTCCATCACTGATTTTCATGCTTGCGTCCTCTTAGTTCTGCAATTCTTTGCTGACCGGCAGGTTTTCAAACTCCTGCTGATTGCGGCGCGCCCCCTGCGCCAGCTCGCCCAGGATTTTGGTCAGGAAGGGGGTTTTCAGCGTGTAGTAGCGTTTAGCGATGATGGCGCTCAGCACGTAGCAGGCCGCCGGGGCCAGGGTAAACAGGCCGATAATGATGCTGATGGTCGCGCTGTTCTGGCTTTTGGCTGCCGCGTCGTAGCCGCCGCCAGCCAGCATCCAGCCGATCATTGCCCCGCCCAGCGCCAGGCCGAGCTTCAGCACGAACAGCGTGCCCGCAAAGCTGATGCCGGTCAGGCGTTTGCCGTTGGTCCATTCACCGTAGTCGACGGTATCGGACATCATCACCCACTGGATCGGCGTCACCAGCTGGTGCAGCACGCCGATGACGAAGATAAAGGCGAACATCAGCACGGTGGCGTGCATCGGCACGAAGAACATCGCCACGCTGACCACCGCCAGCGCGGCGTTGGTCCACCAGAAGATGCTGACCTTGCACTTCCAGTCGGTGAGCGGTTTCGCCAGCGCGGAGCCAATCAGGTTGCCGACGCAGTAGGTAGTGAGGAACGCGACGAACACCTCCGGCGAGCCCATGATCCAGGTGCAGTAGTACATCATCGCGCCGCCGCGCACGCAGACTGCGAGGATGTTGAGGATGGTGAGTACGCCGACGATGCGCCACTGGTCGTTGTGCCAGATGTCGCGCAGGTCTTCCCGCATGGAGGTGGTGCTCGGCGGCACCTGGATGCGCTCTTTGGTGGTGAAGAAGCAGAACGCCAGCATCAGGAACGCGACCACCGACAGCACGGCGATGCCGCCCTGGAAGCCGAACGCCTTATCGTCGCCGCCAATCAGGTTCACCAGCGGCATCATCAGCACCGTGGAGAGCATGCCGCCCGCCGTTGCCAGCACAAAGCGCCAGGACTGAAGGGAGATACGCTGCGTTGGGTCGTTGGTGATCACGCCGCCCAGCGCGCAGTAGGGGATATTGACCACGGTATAGAGCAGGGTCAGCAGGGTGTAGGTAACTGCGGCGTAAACCATTTTGCCGTTGAGGCTGAGGTCCGGCGTGGTGTAGGCCAGCACGCAGACGATGCCGAACGGGATGGCACCAAATAAAATCCACGGACGGAACTTGCCCCAGCGGCTGCGGGTGCGGTCAGCAATCAGACCCATGCACGGGTCGGAGATCGCATCCAACGCGCGCGCCAGCAGAAACATGGTGCCGACAAACCCGGCGGGAATGCCGAAAATATCGGTGTAGAAAAACATCATGTACAACATGACGTTATCAAAAATGATGTGGCTGGCGGCATCTCCCATGCCGTAGCCAATCTTCTCTTTTACTGACAATACTTCGCTCATCTTTTTTTATCCTTCACGCTGTAGGGGGCGCTGAGACCGGTTACAGAGTTTTAAACCATTGTTTCAGGAGCGGGTATTGCGTTTTCTGGTTAGCAGATTACGTTTCTTGTTTTTTGTGATCGCGGTAAATGTTGGAAGCACGAGGGGCTAACATGAGGATTTTCTTAGGAATTAACTGAAACAGGGGTGTACAGGTCAAAAGAGAGGTGAAAAAAGTGTGTCGGGGTATGTGGTAAATGCCTGAAAGTAGCTATAATGCGCCCCGCCTCCATGTAGCAATCGAGGCGCGGAAGATCGTCATCTCCGGTGAGGTGGCTGGACTTCAAATCCAGTTGGGGACGCCAGCGTTCCCGGGCAGGTTCGACTCCTGTGATCTTCCGCCAAAATGCCATCCCCTTTAATAAAAACTTTATTAATAAATAAATTCCCCACATCCCAGTCACCTTATGTGAACATGATCATTTATTCATTTAAATTCTGTAAGGTAAAGATGCTCGAACTATTAATGGGCATCTCATGAAAAATTTTTCTGGTCGCAAAGTTGATTAACATTCAACTATCCGATTATCCCGGATAGTTCACTAGTTAGGAAAACGCCAATTTTCAGAGAGATAGATCGCTATAATCTCGAAGCAATACACACCAGCATGAATAGAAAAAACGCTGGAAAGCGCCTCGCAATTTCTTAATTGCACGATCCCGTTTGATACCTCAACTTTGTCATACTCTTGCCACTAACAGCCTGGCTATCGATGACAGCCATTGCATTTATTAACTACAGCTTATATTCTTTTTTTATAAGCTACAGCTTATCATGGACGAAAGCATGTGGACGGTTCTGTTCGGTAAGGTATTCGAGCAATGGCTGCTTGAACAGGAAGAAGGATTACAGGATAAGGTACTGGCAGACCTGCTAAATCTGCAAAAATATGGGCCACGTCTTCCACGGCCCTATGCTGATACGGTTAAAGGCTCATGGTATAACCATATGAAAGAATTACGTATTCAATATGCTGGACGTCCGATACGTGCTTTCTTCGCATTTGATCCTGTCCGTCAGGCCATTGTGCTTTGCGCGGGCGATAAGAGTAACGACAAAGCCTTTTATGAAAAAATGATTCGCATCGCAGATACCGAATTTTCCTTCCATCTGACAAGCCTGGAGGCAACCAAGTGAAAACCTTAAATGAAGTGATTGCGTCACGTTCACCGGAAAGCCAACAACGTATTAAAGAGATGGCAGATGAAATGATCCTCGAGACGGGTCTGCAACTTTTACGTGAAGAGCTGAGACTTTCGCAAAAAAATGTTGCCGATTTGATGGGGGTGAGTCAGCCCGCAGTAACGCAGCTAGAGCAACGTGGAAATGAACTCAAAATTGCCACGCTTAAGCGCTACATTGAGGCAATGGGGGGGAAACTTCATATCGATATTGAACTTCCCACAGGAAAACGCGTTGCATTTCATATCTAAAAGTATGATTTCTGCGTTAAGTTAATATTCATTCACCCAACCGCATATGCAGCAACGGAAACGGATTCCCCTGCCCGTCCAGTTCTGAGCGCCCGACCTGCTCAAACCCCATATGGCGATAAAACGCGACGCCCTGCGGGTTCTGCTCATTCACGTCCACCTCGTTCGCGCCGAACTCTGTGATGGCGTGTTGCAGCAGCAATTTCCCGACGCCCTTTCCGCGGCTCGCGTCGTCAACAAACAGCATTTCAATACGGTTTTCATCCACGCCTAAAAAGCCGTGAATAACGCCTGCGTCATCGCGAGCGATCACGACCTTGAGGTTAGGCAGATAGGCGTTAAGCAATAGCGGGCGCAGCGCCGCAATATCGCTTTCCTGTAAAAAGTGATGGGTGGCGCGGACGGAGGATTCCCAGATCGCGACCAGACGTTCGAAGTGTGTGGGGAGTGCGGTTTCTATTTTCATGGGGGGATCATTATAGAGCGCAGAGATTAAATCAAGTATCCAGAAGCATGGAGGCAATAAAACGAAGACCTTAAATGAAGTTATAAACTCTCGTACATCTGAAAGTAGAGAGCGTATCAAGGAAATGGCCCGAAAGTTGGTTCAGGAAACCAGGCAAATGATAGATCATGGCAAGCAAGAATCATCACCTGGGAATGAGAACAGGAAAACGAGTCAATCCTTCATGACAGTTGTTCGGTTTAACCGAACAACTGAGGAACGGTAAATATTGTTGCGCCCTGCTCCCCCTCACCCTAGCCCTCTCCCTCAAGGGAGAGGGAACCGATTGTGCGGTTTGTCATCCCACACCGTTCGAGCTAAACCTTAATCTCCATCACCGCATACACCCCATCCTTCGGCACCACCACGGTGACGTTTTCCACCGGCACGCCCGCCGCGAGGTGGATATCCTGCAGCTGCTGTAACGACCTCGGGTAAATATCCTCCCAGCCGATACCCCGCAGCACAAAGTCAATTTGCGGGCTGCTGGTCAGCATATTCGACACAATCACCGCCCCGCCGGGCTTGACCAGCCGCAGCGCGCGCTGGAGAAAAATCACCGCATCGGCATCGTTGAAGTATTCGAAAATCCCCAGCGCGTCGACCAGTTCGGCCTGATGCTCGCCGAGCTCCAGCAGCAGGTCCTCGTTACGCACCAGCGTATGGAGCAGGTTGCGCCTGAGTAGCGTCAGCTGTTCGCCCACCACAATCCCTTCCTGCGCCGCCATGGTTTCGGCCCAGCTGAGCGCCACCGGGTCTTTGTCCACCAGCGTGAGATACACCCGCTGGCCCTCAAGCTTTGCTTCGCGCAGTGCCTCCAGCACCGGAATGGCGGCACCGCTTGCGAGGCTAACCCAGTTATTTTCACTTTCGTTGTGAATGTACTTATCCACCAGCGCGGCCAGCACCCTGGCGCGGGATCGCACGCCAACCGCATCGTTAGCGTGGATAAACCACTGGCGGCTGTCGCTGTCCATTTTCGTGCCGTCGGGCAGGCGGTCCTCCAGCGGGTTTTGCACCACAAACAGCGCCAGCGCGGAGGGCACCAGCCGGGTGCGCCACGCGGTGAGCGCCGGGCGGTTGCGGAAGGCCTGTTCGGAATAGCGGTTCTGCGGGACGAGCACGGCCTGCCCCCCTTCGTCGTATTCTACCCTCGGAGGCCGGAGCGCTGGCTCGGCTTTCAGGGCGCGGTCAAGGGAGGCGATTTCACGGGCAGCGTCGTCTTTCATCGGCCACTGGTCGCTGACGTCGGGAAATGACGCGCTGAAAATCGTCATATTTTCCGGTGCATCGCCGCGAAAAGGCTGCCAGTTCATGTCGTCTTCCCTCCGTTAGGCTTTTAACGGAAGTCTATCCAGGCGAGCCAGTAATACCCTACGAAGAAAGCACGAAATAGGTGCATCAGTTCTGCGACGTGCGCCATACCCCCGGCGTGCAGCCGTACTCGGTCTGAAAATGACGAATAAAATGGGCGCAGTCGCTAAACCGCATCCGTCGCGCAATATCCGTCACGCTTTGCTGAGAGTTTTTCAGCAGCCAGCAGGCATAGCGCAGCCTGGCGCTGCGAATAAATTCCCGCGCCGTTTTGCCAAACTCGGCGTGAAACAGGCGGTTAAGCTGGCGTTCGCTCAGCTTAACGTCCTGCGCGAGCCTGGCGGCGTTCAGCGGGTGAGTCAGATACTGTTCGACGATCGTCACCGCCCTGCGCAGCCGTGAATCAGGGATCATGGCGATATTCGCGGGCCGCGGCGTGGCGGCGTCATGCGGAGGAAGGGACAGCCGCCGGGAGGTGGTGGCCGCAATGTCGTCTCCCCCGTGGGCGCGGATCAGCGCCGTTACCAGGGTGAGCGTTGAGATCCCGCCCGGGCAGGTCAGCACATCGCCTTCGTCGATAAAATCGAGGCCTTGCTCAGCATAAACCTGCGGAAAGCGTTGCGTGAAAACGTCATGGTGATGAGGATGAATCGAGGCGCGGCGCTCGTTCAGTAAGCCTTCCTCCGCCAGAATAAAGCTGCCGGTACCAATACCAATCAGAGGAACGTTGTTGTGATAAGCCTCCGTGAGAAACGCTCTGTCGCCACGGTGTCCCTGGTGAAGATGCTCCAGACCTCCGCCGATCGCCGCAATGTAGTCGAAGTCGCCGGGCGGCGCATGGGCGGCCTCAGGCCGCACGCTGAGCCCTGAGCTGCTCACTATCGGTAAGTCGGGATAAGTGCTTATCAGGCTGAGTTTAAAGCGTATTTTCTGGCTACGCTTCTGGACGCTGGATGCAATACGTAACGCCTCTATTAATCCTGAATATGCGAAAAGCGAGAAATGGGGCCACAGGAGTAAACCCATATGCAGGGATTTATTCCGTGCAGGCGTCATTCTGACGCTATCATCAATTATATTTTTCATTAACTTGCCGAAGAATAATTACATTATCGCAACATTATTGTCGCTGTTATATTTTCCTAAGATAGGTCCTGGCTGTTAAATCAAGCATAAATGATGCCCGCAAAAACTTAAAAACATTTCTCCCTGTCGCTATCCGTTTTTTGACGTGTGGCACACATAGGTCGGCAGCGTTCCCAGAATAAATAAATAATTCTCATTCTGCTGTTTCTTAATACGCATATAAATATTCTTATTCGGATAGATAAAAAATAAGGGCTCGTACTTCTCCAGCCAGCTGTCGCTGATGTTGTCGTCCGGAAATTTCATATTGCGTATGGACGTCAGATTATAGACGCTGTCTTTGCGCACAATCTGAAAGAAAACTTTGCGATTCAGGGTCTTCGTGGGATCGCTTTTCAACCGGCCATTCATGCTGAGTATTCCGCTGTTACCCTCCACGGTGTAATTCAGCCACAGAGAGAGCGTTTCATCACGGTGATGCTGAATAAAGTTCGCCTGGCAGGAAAAGGGCTGGATGTAATGGCGATGCCAGAGGTAATACGCCGCCACGACAGCCCCCATCAACAGGCACAGGCAGAGCGCAACAAGCGTTTGACGGTAGCGAACCATACTAGCGATCCTCTATAAAATAATCGGACATACAGCGGTTGGGTTCCGTCATTGGCCTGTCACAGCGAATGACCGATGCGCGAGGCAGCAGGATGTAGCCGCTGACGTACACCCAGGGATAGTTCGCGCACTGGTCCTTAAACGGGGCGGCATAGGCCAGGGCTTTATCCCTGTCGCGCTGCGTTTCAATATCGCGAGAAAAATAGAGCTGGCATTCGCCCATCTTCATCGCGAAGCGGTATCCGTCGACGAAATAGCTGTCATGCAGCAGGTTATGGCTGATAACGCTCACGCCAGCCAGCATCAGCAATAGCACCAGCGCGCCCGGCAGCCAGAAGCGGCGTGTCGGGGCCGTCGGGCCGACAGTCTCTTCGCAGACATCCGGAGCAGCACGTTCTTCCTCATCAGCCTGCGGCTGCGTCTCTTTAACGGTGATTTGCGTATCGCTTGCGAGCGTCAGCCCAATGCGCGGGATAGTGACAATCGGATCGGTTTCAAACCCCACTTTCTTCAGCCCCTTACGCAGAATAGAAATATTCTGGTAGTAGGTATTAGGCGAAACCAGCATCCCCCGGCGCTGCCAGACAATATCCATGCACTCCTGTTGAGTCACAATACTTCCGACTCTTTCTATTAATAACAACAAACAGCGCCCCGCCGGGGAATTTAATACCACCACCCGGTCAGGATTGTTGAGATCGCGTAATGTGCTGGCCGCTGGATGAAACTCTACCAGGCCATTAATAATGTAATGCTTATGCATAGAATGGGCTAAATACCTCCGGTCAACGCCTGTTGCTCCAGTAGATTCCCTTCACGGTTAACCTGCGTATCCCTCGCCTGTGTAAGGATTAATGTGACGGATAAATGCGCAACTGTATATCCTGGCGCCTGGCGAAAAATCTTATTTTTCCTTTCTCTTTATCTGACCGGTCTGAAGTTTTCTTAACCGCGATTTTAAGCCGTCTTGACACTGACAAAACTCGACAAAGGCGCCCGTTGAACGCTTTAGCCATCATTGTCTGAATTATTCAGCGCGCTTAATTTGTTTTTTTAATCAAAAGCAGAGAGGACGCGCTCTGCCAGCGGGTTTCGAAATTACGACCAATTCGAAAGCTGTCGTCTTAATTAACAATTTCGGTGCGAAACTGTTAGCCACCGTCAGTAACAACCCGCGTCGCATGACGTCCCCAGACTATTTCCTTACAAAACATTTATTAAAGCCAACTTTTCAATAAAAACTACCGGTATGATTATTTACAGGCAGATAAGCAAAAGCCGGTTCAGCGAGGAGAAATTGACGCTACACCTAAACCGTACTTAAAACAAATTAAGATTAATTCAGGTTACCTCTTTCACGCCCTGAGTATAGTGGGCTCACACCGTGCAATGCTTAATTGCTTCGAAAATACAGGCATCGTTCTGCCAGACAGACGAGTCTCATTACAATTATAAATCGAGGGAATGACATGGCGAATAAGCTCAACAACACACGTCATTTAAATATCGCGCTATTGGGTGGAGATCACTTTGCGCGCCAGGGGATCGCCGCGTTATTAAAAAATATTGTCCCGGCTATGCAGATTACAGCATCGATCGATAATTACGCGGAGATCGAAACGATACTCGCGACCGCACCGATAGACGTGATTTTTTTATCCGGCATGGAGAAATATCACGCGGGATATGACTGCCTGAAATATATCAGGAAGATGAAAGTACTTTATCCCGACGTACTTATTTGCATGTATTCCGCACCGGCAAATTCCTGGCTGTGGATACGCGGTGAAATAGACGCCTATCTCTCGCTGCAGGACCCGCTTTATCACTGGCGAGCCAGCGTATTAAAAATGGTCGATAGCCGTTATCGCCCACTAAAAAAACCCACGGCGTTATCGCTGACGCCGGGTGAATGGAGGGTATTGAAGGAACTGCGAAAGGGTCTGGATATGCGTTACATCGCCGAAACAGAGCAGCTTTCTTACCGTCGTGTCAGCGCGTTAAAAAGCTCAGCGATAAGAAAACTCGGGCTCAGGAACAAGACAGATTTGCTGGTCTTTTTAACCAGTTAGACCTGCTGCTTTCAGAGCAAATCTCGACATAACACCATAATGGAATCAGGACAATGAAAGCTCAATTCAATAATAAAACGCTGCTCGCGATCGCTATTGCGGCATTACTGCCAGCGGGCACGGCCCTGGCTGCCGGCACCAGCGGCGGCACGGTGAACTTTAGCGGCAAAGTGGTGACCTCCGCCTGCGCCATCAGCGCAGGAAGCGCCAACATTGACGTGGACATGGGTGAAGTGCGTACCGCAACGCTGAAGACGGCAGGCAGCGTTGCCAGCACGGCAAAAGCGTTTGCCATCACCCTGGAAGATTGCGAAATCGCCGATACCTCAGCCTCTACGGATGAGAACCCGATTGCCGCCACAACCGTGGCCGTCACCTTCACCGGCACGCCGGACACTTCCGATGTTAATAGCTTGTCCGTCGGAGCAAACGGCAGCGCCAACTCTGCGCAAAACGTGGCTATTCGCCTTTATGACGAGCAGGGCAACGTGGTGAACCTGGGTGAACCTGCTGCGGCCATCCCTCTGCGTAAGGGTGCCAACACCCTGAACTTCAGCGCGAAATATTACTCGCCGAAGGGCGGCGCCACCGCGGGTGATGCCAGCGCCGTCGCAACCTACACCGTGACCTATTCGTAATCCTCAGGCCCGGTCTGCGAGCCGGGCCTGTCTTAGCTTTCAGGAGAAACACTATGCGCGTAAACACATGGATTTGCCTGGCGGGTGCGTTATGTTCCTCCGCCGTCTATGCCGGCGGCGTGGGGCTGGGCGCAACGCGAATGGTCTACTCCAGCGCCACCAGCCAGGCCATGATGCAGGTGAGAAACACCCATCCCGACGCTACGTTCCTCATCCAGTCGTGGATGGAGAATGAGAAAGGCGAGCGCACCAACGACTTCGCGATCACGCCGCCGCTGTACGTCATAAAACCGGCCAGCGAAAGCGCGGTGAAAATCATGTTTAACGGCAAAGCCCTGCCAGCGGATCGGGAGACGCTCTACTGGATGACGGTCAAAGCCATCCCCCAGCAGGCGAAAAGCGGCGCCGGGAATACGCTGCAGTTTGCGTCGGCTAACCGCATCAAGGTCTTTTATCGCCCGGAGGGACTCAGCGAGAGCCCGGGAGAGGCGTGGAAAAAACTGGCCGGTGTCTACCGCGCCGGAAAGGTCACGCTCAGCAACCCCACGCCGTACTACCTCACCACCATCAACGTGAAAATTGACGGTATGCCGGTGCAGCCGGTGATGGTGCCCCCGAAAGGCAGCGTGACCCTGGCCGAAACCTTCAGCCATGCGGGCAGCATGAGCTATCAGACCATTAACGATTACGGGGCATGGACCCCCGCCACGCGCGCGTCGTTATCCCAATAATAAAAACAGTAAGGCGTGACCACGTGAAAATAAAAATCCTGTGCGCCACGGTGATCTCCCTGGTGATTCGGCAAGCCGTGGCTGCTGAAAGCGAGCTGCAATTTAACCCCGCGTTCCTCAACGGCGAGAGCGCAAACAGCGCCGATCTCGCCTGGGTCAACGCCGGGAGCGCGTTGCCGCCGGGTGATTACAACCTCAACGTGTATATCAATACGAATTATGCGTTCACGGGTAACGTCACGTTCCGCCTTGCTGAAGACAGCACGGGTGAAGCGCTGCCCTGCCTCACGCCTGAACAATTCGCCGCGCTGGGCATCGATAGCCATCAGGCGAAGGGCGGCGACCTGCCGCTGGCGCAGCGCTGCATCTTCCTAACGAAGGCATTTGCGGATACGCAGTTTGATCTGGACCAGAAGACGCTCACCCTGAGCTTCACCGTACCGCAAAGTGCGATGCGCAATTTGCCGCGCGGGTACGTCAGCCCGGAAAGCTGGGAGGCGGGCATTCCTGCCGCGTGGCTGAATTACGTGGTCAATGGCTCGAACAATGAGTATCGCGGCGAGACGCGCACGCGGGAACAGCAGCTGTTTGCGAGCCTCAACAGCGGCGTCAACCTGGGCGCGTGGCGGCTGCGTGATTTCACCACGTGGACCAAAGACAGCAATGAGCTCACCCACGTGCAGACCTGGCTGCAGCGCGATATTCACGCCCTGCGCGCGCAGGTGTATGCCGGGGAAACGTACACCTCGGCGCAGGTGTTCGACTCCGTGGGCCTGCGCGGTATCGCCCTGAAAACCGATGACAACATGCTGCCCGCCAGCCTCAGCGGCTATGCGCCTGAAGTTCGCGGCATCGCGCGCAGCAACGCCACGGTCACGGTTCGCCAGAACGGCAACATCATCTATCAAACCTCCGTCCCGCCGGGGGCGTTTGTGCTGAAAGATCTCTACCCGACCTCCTCGGGAGGCGATCTGGCGGTCACCATCCAGGAGAACGACGGCAGCAAAACGCAATACACGCTCCCCTTTGCCAGCGTGCCGAACCTGGTGCGTAACGGACAGGTGAAATATGCCCTCGGCGCCGGGAAATACCGTCCGACGGGCAATCAGGACGCGCCCTCTTTCGCGCAGGGCGAGCTGTTCTACGGCTGGCGATACGGCCTGACGTTTTACGGCGGGGCGCAGTTTGCCGATCGCTATAACGGCCTGGCCCTCGGGTTTGGGCAAAACCTCGGCCGCTTTGGCGCCTACTCCATCGACCTGACCCACGCCCGCAGCCAGCTGGCGGACGATCGGCACTATACCGGTGATTCGGTGCGCCTGCGCTACAGCAAGCTGCTGAACGACATTGGCACGCGGGTGAATTTCTTCTCGCTGCGCTACTCCACGAAAGGGTTTTATACCCTCAGCGACACCACGTACAAAGGCATGTCGGGCGGATCGCCAAAGCAGACGGTGGAAGACGATGGCACCGTCACCACCCAATACGACACCGTGTACAACCTGCGCATGTCGCGTAAGGCAAAAAACCAGCTGCTGCTGTCGCAGCCGATGGGACAATACGGCTCGCTGTCACTGTCGTGGGATCAGCAGACCTACTGGAACACGTCAAATACCACGCAAAGCCTGCAGTTTGCGTGGAACGCCACGTTTCGCAACGTGTCGCTTGGCGTCAGCGTCCAGCGAAGCTCGAGCCTGTATGACGACAAGAAAGATAACATCCTGTCGATGTCGATTTCGGTCCCGCTGGGCAACCCGACGCTGTCGACCCGCGCGCGCTTTACCACGACCCATGCGGATTCCACCGGCACCACCACCAGCACGGGCGTGAGCGGCTACCTGCCGGGTGAGGAGAATCTGTTCTATAGCGTCAACCAGCGCTACAGCTCCCGACAGCACTACGGCGGCGATGCCACCCTGCAGTACGAAGGCGCGTGGGGAGACTACAACCTGGGCTACAGCTACGCCAGCGACTCCCGCAACCTCAGCTACGGCATCAGCGGCGGCGCGGTAGTGCATGAAGATGGCCTGACGCTGAGCCAGCCGCTCGGAAATACCAACATTCTGGTAAAAGCCCCGGGAGCCAGCAATGTCGCCGTGCTTAACCATAAGGGCATCAAAACGGACGGCCGTGGCTACGCGGTGATCCCGTACGCCACGCCGTACCGCGTTAACCAGGTCGCGCTGGACGTGACGACCGCCGGCAACGACGTGGAGCTGGAAAACGCCATCGCCAACAAAACGCCTACCGATGGCGCCCTGGTTCTCGCCACCTTCACCACGCACCAGGGGGCAAAAGCGATGTTTATCGTACGTCACGGCAACGACGTGCTCCCCTTCGGCACGCTGGTCTCGCTCGATGATGACAAAACCAGCGGCATCGTTGGCGATGGCGGCAGCCTGTATCTCTCCGGTTTGTCAGAGAAGGGCACGCTGAACGCCGTGTGGGGCCGCGGCAGCCGCCAGCGCTGCGCCATTACCTACGCCTTAAACAAGCAGAACTATAACGCCCGCACCGGTCTTTATTCTCAGGAGGTGGTATGTCAGTAACGCTTCGGATCGGCTGCCTTGCGCTGCTGCTGGTTTTCACGCTCCCCGTTCGCGGCTACGACGTGCTGGTCTCCGTCACCGGCAATTTGATCGGCAACACCTGCGTGGTGGCGCAGGACTCCGTTGAGCAAAACGTGCCGCTGGGCACCATTGGTATTAAACAGTTCAGCCGTGCCGGGGCCGTCAGCAATATCAAAACGCCCTTCACGCTCAGGCTTGAAGCGTGCGGGCCAACCTTTGCTGGCGTAAAAATCCGCTTCAGCGGTACGCCGGATGATGCCAACCCGCAGCTGCTGAAAATTGCCGACGGTGGCGCTACCGGCGTGGCGGTGCAGATCCTCGATAAAGAGAGCGTACTCATTCCCCTGAATACAAAGACCACCGCATACGGAACGGCGGGGGATGACAGCGTACAGATGACCTTCTACGCGCGGCTGGTTGCCACCGCTACGCCGGTGAGCGCCGGTGATGTGTCAGCCCTCGCCACCTGGACAACGGAGTATCTATGATGCGTTTAGCGTTTCCTCTCAGCGGATTACTTTTCTGCGCCAGCGTGCAGGCTCTGGACTGGAAATCGGACATTACGCTCTCGCCTCAGCCGATGACCTACAGCGGGCCAGCGGATTCCGTGGTGCCGGGCAGCATTATCGGCTCGACCTGGAGCGCCACCGCCAGCGTGCAGCAGGTATTTTGGTGTGGGTTTATTTTTACCTGCACTAAAGGCACGCTTGAACCCAGCAGCAGCGCCATCTCGAGCGGGATGACGGTCAACGTCGACGGCGTGAACTACACAATTTTTGAAACCGGCGTACCGGGCGTGGGGTATATCATCGGTTTAAAGGACTTTAAGGGGACAAAATATATTCCCCTGCAAACCGGCGTAACACAAAGCTATCCTGCGGATGGGACGGGAGGAATCGCCCAGGATTTAGGCTGGTCAGCAAAAGTCACCTTTATTAAAACCGGTACGGCGCTGAAATCCGGCGTCTATAACATCCCGACCATCAACGCCGCGGTGCTCACCGCCTATAACAACGAAACGAAAACGGCGCAGGTCATCATCAGCCCGACCACCATCACGGTGACCGCCAGCGGGTGTACGGTCGGCAGCAAAAACGCCAGCGTGGCGCTGGGCACCATTGATATTCGCACCCTGCCCACGGTGGGAAGCACGTCGCCATCGGGGACGTTTACCGTCGGCCTGACCTGCGACGCGAACGTGGCGGTTCACGCCGTGATGACCGATCAGACCACGCCGTCGAACACCTCGTCGGTGGTGACTCTGACCGGAGATTCCACGGCGTCCGGCGTTGGGGTGCAGTTTTTCTACAACGGCAGCGGGCCGCTGACGATGGGGCCGGACAGCTCGGCCGCGGGTGCGACCGGCCAGTTCTTCATCCAGAGCACCACGGCGGCGCAGACGCTCACGTTACCGTTCCAGGCGCAGTACATCCGAACCGGCGAACTGGTCCCCGGCTCGGCCAACGCGCTGGCCAGCATTACGTTTTCCTACCAGTAGGGGCTACTGCTTCACCCACACCAGTTGGTCAACCCGGAAGCCCAGACTGCGCGCGGTGTTCAGATAATCCTGCTTCACCGCATCCGGAATGGTTGGCGTGCGCGACAGGATCCACAGGTAGTCGCGGTTCGGGCCGCTGACCAGCGCGTACTGGTACTTATCGTCCAGCCTGATCACGTTATAGCCGCCGTAGAACGGGCCGAAGAAGGACACCTTCAGCGCGGCGGTGGTCGGTTCGCCGGTAAAGTACGCTTTGCCTTCGCTCTCGTTCCACTTGTTCTTCACCGGATCGTAGCCCCGGTTGAGCACGCTGATGCCGCCGTCGCTGCGCTTGCCGTAGGTGGCGGTTACCTGCTCCAGCCCGCGTTCAAAGCGGTTTTCCAGACGGGCGACCTCGTACCATTTGCCAAGATAGCGGCTGGCGTCAAAACCGGAAATCGGCTGCACGCCCTTCGGCGGCGTGGGGGATTTACAGGCGACCAGCGTCAGCGCAATGGCAACACCGGTCACTACAGGCCATAGCTTCATGAGAATTCCTTTCATTTGCACGGTTGGACGTTAAGTGTAGTGCACCGTTTCGGCGCTTCATCCCGTTCGGGAAAATTCGTAGTATATTGAGAGTATTCCTCCACTCTGGACACGGACATGGCTTACTCCATCGGCGAATTCGCCAGACTCAGCGGCATCACCGCCACCACCCTGCGGGCGTGGCAGCGTCGCTATGGTTTACTCAAGCCACAGCGCACGGAAGGCGGCCACCGCCAGTACAGCGACGAGGACGTCCAGCAGGCGCTAAAAATTCTCGACTGGGTCAAAAAAGGCGTCCCGATCGGCCAGGTCAAACCGCTGCTGGAACGCCCGATGCCGGGTCGGACCAACAACTGGCAAACCCTGCAGCAGAACATGCTGCAACGTCTGCAGGACGGCAAGGTCGAGTCCCTGCGCCAGATGATTTACGACGCCGGACGCGAATACCCAAGGCCGGAGCTGGTCGCGAACGTGCTGCGCCCGCTGCGCAGCCAGGTCTCGGCCAACGTCGCCGCCGCCATGACCCTGCGCGCGATCCTCGACGGCATCATCATCGCCTACACCTCGTTTTGCCTCGAAGGCGATAAAAAAGCGCCGGGCGATAACATTCTGCTCAGCGGCTGGCACCTGAACGACCCGTGCGAGATCTGGCTCGAAGCCTTAACGCGCACCGGGCAGGGCCACCGAATCGACATCCTGCCGGTTCCGCCTGACGCGCTGGCACCGGAAATTTTCCCGGAGCGCAAATGGCTTCTGGTCACCAGCGGCAAACTCACCGCCGGGCGGAAAAAACAGGTGGAGCAGTGGCAGCAGCAGGTATCGCTTGAAGTGATTATCCTCTGATAATTTTCTCCTGCGGGAATCTTCACGAAAAGTTGAATATTTTCCCGCGCCGCAGATGCTAACGTTTTCCTGTGACGAATAACTCAACAGGAAAACACCATGAAAAAAACTGCCCCTCTGCTGATCCTGGCCTCGATGGCCTTTGCCCCTGCTGCCTTTAGCGCCCCTGCCGGCACGCTGAGCGTCCACATTCTCGACCAGCAAACCGGGATGCCGCCATCAGACGTGACCGTTACGCTGGAGAAACAGCAGCAGGACAAATGGACCCCGATTGCCAGCGGTAAAACCGACCACGACGGCCGCATCAAATCGCTCTATCCGCAGGATCAGGACATGCAGCCTGGCGTGTATAAAGTGACCTTCAAAACCGCAGAGTACTTCCACGGCAAAAAGCTGGACTCCTTCTTCCCGGAGATCCCGGTGCTGTTTACCGTGACCCGCACCAACGAGAAGCTGCACATTCCGCTTCTGCTGAGCCAGTACGGTTACTCGACCTACAAGGGCAGTTAATACGCGTTGATTTTAAAGGAATAAAAAAAATAGTTCCGCTAATACTTGGACAAATTAGTCATGTTGTGTAAGTTTTAATTATATGAACGGGAGGACTACAACATGACAACGAAACCTGTGCTCGGTATTAGCGGATGTTTGACCGGATCCGCCGTTCGCTTTGACGGCGGACACAAGCGTATGGGCTTCGTCATGGATGAGTTGGCCCAGTGGGTGAATTTCAGGCCCGTCTGCCCGGAAATGGCTATCGGTCTCCCGACCCCTCGCCCGGCCATACGCCTGACGCTGACGGACAGCGGCGAAACGCAGCTCCGTTTCAGCAAGCCGCCTCATGATGACCTCACGCAGAAAATGGCCGACTTTACGGCGGACTATCTGCCAAAAATCGGCGATCTGTCGGGATTTATCGTCTGTGCAAAATCCCCAAGCTGCGGCCTGGAACGCGTGCGGCTGTACGATGAAAACGGCAACCGGGGCCGCAAGGAGGGCGTCGGGCTGTTCACCGCCGCCCTTCTTGAAACCTACCCGTGGCTGCCCGTCGAGGAAGACGGTCGGCTGCACGACCCGGTGCTGCGGGAAAACTTTATCGAGCGGGTATTTGCCCTGCACGAGCTAAACACGCTGCGCGCTAAAGGTCTGACGCGGCGTGGGCTGCTGGATTTCCACAGCCGCTATAAATTGCAGCTGCTGGCGCACCATCAGGCGGGCTACCGCGAAATCGGCCCGTTCGTTGCCTCGCTGCACGAGTGGGAAGACCTGGACGCCTTCTTCGTGGCGTACCGGGAAAAACTGATGACCATCCTGAAAAAACCCGCCTCGCGGAAGAATCACACCAACGTGCTGATGCATATCCAGGGATATTTCCGTAACCAGCTGAACACCCGCCAGCGCGGCGAGCTGCGCGACGTGATCCTGCACTATCGCAACGGACAGTTGCCTATTCTCGCCCCGATCACGCTGCTGAAGCACTACCTGGCCGAATACCCCGACCGGTATCTGATGACGCAAAACTACTTTGATCCCTATCCTGATGATTTGGGTCTGCGTCTGGCAGTCAAGTGATCATAAAAATGCGAAGGCCCCATTGACCCGTAGAGGCCCAAAGCAGTACCCCGTTTAGACGACATCCTCACTGTCGTCTCTTTTTTGCATTTCATCTCAAAGACTGTGATTATATACAGGCTTATTCTGCAAAAAGGGGCCTGCCAGTGATCAACACCCTGCACATTCAAAACTACCGATCCATCCGCGACATGTCGCTGGAGCTGGAGCAGCTCAACATCGTCTTCGGGCCGAACGGCACCGGGAAATCCAATATCTACAAGGCGATACACCTGATGCACAGCGCCGCTCAGGGACAGTTTTCCCAGGCGCTGGCAAACGAGGGCGGCATTCTGAAGGTGTTCTGGGCAGGTAAAACCCGCAGCGACCAGCTGCGGCGGATGAATCTGGCGGTGGAAACAGAGACCTACGAATACGAGCTGCAGGTCGGGTTTGTGGAGAAGCTGCCCTATCCCTCGCAGTTTCAGCTCGATCCGGTGATCAAAGAGGAGTCCATCTGGCTGAGCGGTCAGCACCGTCGGCCTTCGTCACAGCTGATGAAGCGTAAGAACCAGGCAGTATTTCTGAACAACGTGCATCACGAGAAAGTGACCCACAGCGGCACGCTGTACGAGAACGAATCGGTGTTCGGGCAGCTCGGCGAACCGCATCTTTACCCGGAAGTGTCGCAGATGCGCGAGTCCCTGCGTAACTGGCGCTTTTATCATGAGTTTTCTGTATCAATCGGCTCGGCGATGCGCGCCCCGCAGGTCGGCTTCCGCTCCCCGGTGCTGGCCAGCGACGGTGCCAACCTGGCGGCCGCGTTTCAGACCATCGTCGAGATCGGCGACGAGCTGCTGCTGATGCGCATCCTTGACCAGGCCTTCCCCGGCTGCGTGTTTTACAGCGACAACACCGGCGGACGTTTTCGCATGATGATGCAGCGCGAGGGTCTTAGCAGGCCGCTGGAACCGGCGGAGTTCTCCGACGGTACCCTGCGCTTTCTGTGCCTGACGGTGGCGCTGTTAAGCCCGCGCCCACCGGCGTTTATCGCGTTGAACGAACCGGAAAACAGCCTGCACCCGCAGATGCTGCCCGCGCTGGCGAGCTTAATCGCCGAGGCCAGCCGCTACTCGCAGATCTGGCTCACCAGCCACTCGCCGGAGCTGGCGAAGTTGATTGAGAAACAGCGATCGTTTTCGCTGTATCAGCTGTCAATGGTGGAGGGGGAGACGAGGGTGGAGAGGCTGGGGTAGGTCGGTTAGAAAAAATCGCAAGGAAAGTCTCGTTTGTAGCGAAGTTATGCCTGGAAAGAATATTTCCCAGGCATATCAAATGTCCATTCAACCCGGATTGGTCTGTCAATTAGTGGCGATATATTCAGGATGATTTTCTAGCTTTGCGTTCATCTAACTTTGCAAAGAGCCATACTCTGGCACCAGCGGCGACGCCAACTATAGCGCTCACCACAGATAGATAAATTAATGATTTTGATGATAAATCAATCTTTCCAGAACTTATAATCTCGATCAGTACATTGTTTACAATAAAAATAAATGCAAAAAAAAACACACCGTAATAAAGGGTACTAAGCAGAAAAACCAAAAACGTAGCCCGATGAAACGCCTTATTATTTGCCATTAACTTTATCCTTAACTTTATCGCCGATTAACTCCCCTCCCAAACCACCTATCAGATCATTAACTTCCCCTGGGAAAGGTGCTAGTTCACCGAGTTTACCGCCAGCCCATGAACCTAATGCTGAACCAATAAGCGATCCCGTATTTGGGCCATCAGTAAAGAATGCCCCTCCCATAGCTATGCCGATGTTTTGCCAGGTATTCCTTCCCGGAGCAAGCATCCCCCCCACGCCAGCACTAATGCTGCTTTTATAATCCCACGATTTGTTTTCATTGCCTGGCTGACTCAGGTTAAACCACTGGTACCCTCCGTTGGCGATTTCCGCAATCACTCCCCCGCCAACAACTTTACCCACCGACGCCGCAGGTCCTAAATACCAGGCGGCTCCGATCATTACCCCATCCTGGTAACCTTCGACAATCACTTTTGTGATGTTAGCCCCCTCAGGTAAGTCGCCTTTCGCCAGTTTATCCAAACCTGCCTGTTTTTCTTCTACAGATAAGCCCTTATTTTCGGCATATTGATTCCATGAACCCACGGCGTTCATGTAGTTATCCAGGCCAGAGGGGAGAGGAATGGAGGTAGCATTATTCTCAGCCGCGTTCTTTCCTCCTTGCGCCCCAGCAGCTGCCGAAGCCGTACTACCTCCCGCCAACCCACCAGCCATCCCCGCCGATACAGATGCCAGCGTAATGACCGTCTGCTTTTGATCTTCGCTCAATGTCGACAGGTCTTTCACATCCGGATAGAGCAGGCTGGCTATAGCATGCGCAGCCAGCTCACCCGTCGCGGCACCTGCCGCACCCGCCGCTGCGCTATTCCCCTGCAGTACCGCAACTGCGCCACCCAGTATCGCGTGCGCAATCGTGTTGATAGCCGGGTTATCCTCTGTCGATTTCAGCAGATGCGCCAGCTCCGGTGCCGACGCGCCCGCCAGCGCCCCTCCGATATTGCCGCCCGCCAGTCCCTGCAGCGCTGCCGTGGCCGCCTGGATGCCGCGCTGCATATCGCTGCCGGTACCATATTTTTCCTGCGTCTCTTTATATTCCGGCGTAGCACGCAGTTTCGCCAGATAATCCTGGCGATCTTTTTCTGTCGCGTTAGCCGGAATATCACCATATTTATCCTTTGCCGCCTTCAGCCCGTTCAGGTCACCCTGCGTCCTGGCAATATCCGCCACCTGGCTGCCAATGTCGCTGATCATCCCAACCGCGTTCAGGCGGTTCTGCTCTTTCTCCTTGTCGAAGATCGGGCTGATGCTGTCGTTGGCATGTTCGGTATCGCGGCTCAGATCGGCCACGTCCTGCTTCTGGTTTGCCTTGTCGCGGATGGTGAGGGAGCCCTCTGCCACGGCGGCCTGCGTGGTGCCTTCCTTATGGCCTTTATTACCCGCAGCGGAGATCATGCCGCCCGGCAGGTTGCCCTGGAATTTATCCCCGAAGCTGCCGCCCCCGCTCAGGCTGATACCGGAGTGCGAGGTTTTAAAGTCCGCTTCGTTGTGGATATCGCTGAAGCCCAGCGTTCCGGTATCAAGGCTGTTTTTGTCCGGCGTGGCGGTGGACGCGATAACCGCGCCATCAAGCTGGGTGTGATGCCCCACGGTGATGTCGAAGCCCCCGTCCCCGGCATATAGCCCGGTCTGTTCGGCCACCGAATCAAAGCGGCTCTTCATCTTGTCCTGGCTGGCGTTGATATAGCCTGAACCGGACATGGTGCCGAAGGTGAAGCTGCCACCCGCTGCAACGCTGGTCTGCTTGCTGTCGTAGTCGCTGTTGTTCTGCTGGCTGCGCATCAGCAGGTCGTGACCAACATCTGCCACGATTTTATTGCCGTTAACCTGGGCGCCATCAAGCACGGTGTCGTGCCCGCTTTTAAGGGTGACGTTTTTGCCGCTGTCGATTGTGGTTTCGGTCCAGTCGGTACCGTTACCTTTATCCTTGCCGTGCGCGGCGTTAACGTTGGCAAACACGCTGATACCCGCGCCGTTGCCTCCGGCACCGATGCTTACCCCAATACCGCCACCGCTGCTGCTGTTCTTGCCGCTGGTTTTTTGGGTATTCGCCGCGCCGGACAGCAGAATATCGTTCTGTGCATCCAGCGTGGTATCACCCCCGGCTTTCAGCTGGCTGCCCGCAATCACGATGTCGCCGCTGTTCGCGCCTTTGTTTTTGCCGTTCGCGGTGATGGAGAGATTATTGCCTGCGTTCAGCGTGCTGCCTGCCACCGCATCACTCTCAGCATGCTGCTGTGATTTCGACTTCTGGGTCGTCAGCGAGAGGCTCACACCCATTGCGTTCGGGTCGCCGGTGGTTGCCGCCATATCCGCTGCCTGCCCGGCCTGCACGCCGGACAGCACCGTTTTGGTGGCCTGAAGGGCTTTCAGACGGCCATCACTTTGCTCTTTGGTCTCCTGCGCCGCGCTCACGGCATTGTTAATAGCGCTACCGACGGTGCCGGAGAGCGCCACGGTGAGCCCGCTTTTCTTCTGCTCAAAGGTTTCATCCCGGGTGCGCCTGTCGTGCCCCGGCTCGATGATGACGCTGTCGCCGCTGAGGCTTAAATCCTTCCCGGCGATAAGATCCGCACCGCCGACGTGGGCCTGGTTTCCGGCAGAAATCGCGACGTTACCGCCCGTCGAGCCCACCGTACTGAAGCTCTGGCTCTGGGTGGTACCCTTCTCACGAAGATCGTGCGTGCTTTTACTGCTGCCGATGGTGAAGCCAATCCCGCCCGATCCCATCAGGCCGGATTTTTTCTCTTCCTTAAAGCGCCAGGAGGTGTCGCTGTTGGTGGCCGCCACGATATCGACGTTGTTGCCCGCCTTAAGCTGCACGTCGCCATCGCCCGCCACCGCGGAGCCGAACACCCGCAGGTTATTGCCCGCCACCACCTGCACGTTGTCGCCGCTAAGTAATGAGCCGGATTCACGCGTCGCGCTGTCCTCCTCGATGGTGTGGGTGGTTTTCTTGCTGAGGAAACCTTTTTTGGTTTTGGTCTGCTCTTTGTAGTGATAATCGCTTTCGGTTGCGGTATTGAGATTGACGTCGCGGCCTGCCGCCACGCCGATATCGCCCTTCGCCGTCACCTGCGCGGCTTCGGTGGTGACATCGCGTCCGGCGAGGATTTGAGTATTCTCCCCGCTGGCGATCTCCGTTCCCTGCTGACGCACCGATTCGTTAATAACGGTTTTCTTGCCTGACCTATAGCTGTCGCCCTGCGTGGTCTCTTCCGCAGCCAGATTCACGTCGCGACCCGCCTGCAGCCCGACGCTTTTCTCCGCCGCCAGCGCGGCGGCCCGGGCGTTGATATCCTGCCCGGCCTTCAGGACCAGGTTATCGCCTGCGGAAATCGTGGTGCGGTCGAGCCCGGTGCTGTGGGATTCGCTTTTCCCTTTCCGGCTGCTTTCGCTTGTCTGTGCCGCGTTCAGGTTCAGATCGTTGCCCGCGCTCAGCCCCGCGCTGCCGCCCGCCTTCAGGTCGCTGGCGGTCACGTCAAGGTTATGCCCGGCATTCACCAGCAGGTTGCCGCCCGCGGTGACGTTACTTCCCTGATACGTGACGGAGGAACGGCTGGTTTTCTCCCGGCTGGAGCTGAATGCGTCGTTGATCTGATTCGCGTTGACGGCAATATCGCCCCACGCGTTCAGCAGCATATCGCCGCCGGAGGCCAGGTTCGCCCCGGTGACGGTGATGTTTTTCCCCGCCTCAAGCGACAGGCCATCCTGCGCGGTAATCGACGCCGTGTTGCCCAGCAGCGTGTCTTTCAGGCCGATGTTGCCGTACTTCCCTCCGGCGTTGATATCAATCTGCTCAACCTGCGTCAGGTTGTTGATGCTGCCGTCCAGGCTCTCCAGCGCGACCGTTTTGCCGCTGATGGTGGAGCTGATGTTATTGATATCGCCGATGGCGCTCAGGTTCAGGTCGCCGCCCGCTTTCATCAGGCCGTTGCTGAGGTTGCTGATGCTGTTCTGGCTGTCGAGCGTCAGGCTGTTTTTCGCCAGCAGCGTGCTGCCGCCGTTGGTGATGCTGCCGCCCTTCAGGGTGACGTTGTTGCCCGCGATCACGCTGCCGTTGTTGACGGTGACGTCCTTCGGCGACAGGTAGAGTTTCGGCACCATCACCGTTTCGCCGTTGACGGTAGCTTTCTCCCACCACAGCAGGCTGTGGTCGAGCGCGGCAATCTGATCGGCGGTCAGCGAGACGCCAAACTGCAGGCCCAGCGACTGCTGCGCCGCCGCGGCGTTGTCCATCAGATAGCGCATCTGATCCAGATCGGAGCCGATGCCGTTCAGGTAGCGGTTACCGGTCTGGTTGAGTACCACGTTGGAAACGTAGCGGGTATCGAACGCCGCATCGCCGAGGAAGCGGTAGTCGTAGTCCGGGTTCAGGTTGAGGCGCCCCAGCATATAGGACGAGCCGAGGAACTGCTTCTCGTCGGTAAACGCCAGCCGCGTCTCCTGCGGCGCCGTGGACGACGGTTTGATCCCGAGCATCGCGTTCAGATCGGCAAACAGGGCGGGATCAAGCTGTCCGAGACCGTTCAGTTTCGGGTTGATGCCGATCAGGTACGGGCTTTTCGGGTTGTCGGAGAAGACAAAATAGCCGTTGTTGCCCGACGGCAGCGGGTAAGCGCTGGTATCGACGCGCTGGCCCTGATAGTGCCCGACGGTACCGCCCTGCGCGGTTCGGAGATCGGCGGTGGTGACCCCGGCGTTCGCCAGCGTGCCCAGCTGGCCGAGGTTCGCGTTGCCTTTCTGCGTGGTGGCAATGTTGCTGAGAGGCGTGCCGGACGCGCCGCCGTTTTCCAGCGCGCCGCCGCCGTTAAGCTGCTGCAGCGCCCCCTGGAGCCGATCGTTCCACTGCGGCGAGTTCACCGCCACGGTGCCGGCAGCGTTCAGCCCCTGTTTTTGCACGCCGCTGCCGACAGTCTGGTTGCTGAGGGTGTTCAGCGACGGGGTGGAGATAACGTTGCTGACGCCGCCCGCGTTAGCGGTGGTATTAGTGTTGCTGATGTTGCTGGTGAAGTTTGCGGTGACGTTACCGCCCGCCTGGATGACGGCGCGTAAGGTTTCGCCCTCCACCGATTCATTCGTCAGACCTTGTAACTCATAAATAAAGGTCGAGTTAGCTTTTGGTCCAGGATATCCCGTTTCCGAAGATGATCCCCCTGTAGACCTGAGATATTTATAATTATAAAAAGTCCCCGTTGTTCCTGATTGATAACTCTCATTGTTCAGCTGTGAGCCTGAAAGAGATGCGTTACGTTCACTCAGTATTTGACTTGATTTATTTTCCAGAGCACCAGCATTGATAACCAAATCGCGTCCCGAAGCGATGCGTCCCGCGCCACCGCTCGCACTCACATCAAGATGCACCACTGAGCCAGCAAAGCGCATTTGGCTGCTCTCTGCGGTAGGAACAAATGATGAACTGTAAATATCGTATTCAATTGCACACGTACAGTTGCGATACCCTTTGCTTTTCGTATTGCTAATGCTGTAAGACGTCGAAGGGAGACTCAGGACAAGAAGTTCAATCGTTGCATCACCGACGTTTTCAGCCAGTTGCGAAGTCTCGGTCCAGCTATTTACCGAAAGTCCATCACGGGTATTCAGCAAATGCCCCGTTCTGATCCCAATATCCCCATTCTGCGTCTCAATATTCCCCGACGTGTTCACCACCTGGCTGTTCGCATTCCCCGCCGCATCCCGCTGCATCCACAGGTTATTTCCCGCCATGATGTCGCCGCGC
>NZ_JADBRD010000098.1:0-419 GCF_014930495.1 Enterobacter cloacae complex sp. S3
CTTGCAAGTCGTCTAATTTTTCATAAACGATAGTTAGTGTACCGATAGCCGACAATTCCTGAGGCATGCAATCCATAGCATTAGATAAAGCCATTCTGCAATTGCCAATATCCGCAGCCCATGAGTTAAGTTGATTGGACGTTAAAATACTTGTTGGCTCTGTAAATTCACCGCACTGCTCGTTTCCTGAAATGAGCCACAGAACATCAGAATGAAGAATGTTAGCCAATTGGATTAACTGGTCAGCAAAAGGAACACTTTTTTCCGTTTCCCAGTTGTTAATGGTTTCGGTTGTTAAACCAAGATGATCAGCCAAAAAATCCTGAGAAAGGCGAAGAGAAGATCTTTGATTAAGTATTCTTTTGCCGATGGTTTTGGCTACGATAATTTGAGTGTTCATTTCATAGGCTCCGTTGTTT
>NZ_JADBRD010000099.1:0-238 GCF_014930495.1 Enterobacter cloacae complex sp. S3
CCCGGACTTCTTCCGGCGTCCCCTGCAGGACGGGGGCGGCGTCACGCTGCCGGGCTTTACCCAGCAGATAGGCCAGCGGCCCGGCGCCACCGCCGCGACCGCGGGGATGAAATTTAACGATCATGGTCCGTTCCTTTCTCAAGAACTGCGTGCCTGAGCGGGTCATGTCCGGAATCGAGGGCCATATGCGCATCATCAATCTGCACCATGTAATGGCCGGTACCGCCGGCGGCGTTAA
>NZ_JADBRD010000100.1:0-429 GCF_014930495.1 Enterobacter cloacae complex sp. S3
AACCCCGTCTCTCCAGCACGCTCCTGCGCAACGAGACATTTTTAGCGATGGAGGGTCACCCGGAGCGTTATCGCCGCAACTGGCAGCTAATCGCCGGTGAGCTACAGCATTTTGGTGGCGATAGCATCGCCAACACGCTGCGCCGCCATGGCAAATTTTATCGCGCGATCCTGCTGGATGTATGTAAACGACTGAAAGCGAAGGTCGACAAACAGCTGTCGACGCCGCAGATCGAGCAGCAGTTGCTGGCGCATTTTCTGCAGCACAGCTGGAATAAACTGAACGCGGAGCAAAAAGCGCAGTTTCTCGCCGCGGTGGAGTGCCGGAGCCATGAGCTGGACAGCCTGATGGCTCATCTGCTGAGGCATCGCAAGCTAAGCGAAGGCGTCACTTTGTTGCTGGACGAACGCTTAACCGCCATCCTGCGCA
>NZ_JADBRD010000101.1:0-344 GCF_014930495.1 Enterobacter cloacae complex sp. S3
CAGGTCAGGCAGCGCATCGACCGGCGTGTTAATTATCGTCCATGTGCCCCAGATGCTGAGAAACAGTGCGCCCATCATGACCAGGAAACGGTTGGCGACAGAGCGCCGGATAATCCATTCAATCATCGTCGTCTCCTCAGTGCCCTGAATGCATATTTACAGGCTGCTCAGACATTGCTGGCATACTGTTTTCTGTTTTTTCAGGGTGGCGCATACGTTCCAGCGCGCCCGTAATATTGGCTTCGGAGTCAATGAGGAACAGGCCACTGACCACCACGGTATCGCCTTCATTCAGGCCGGAGCCAATGCCGGACTGTTGCTGTGATTCATGCAGAACGTGGATC
>NZ_JADBRD010000102.1:0-347 GCF_014930495.1 Enterobacter cloacae complex sp. S3
TATCTGCAGATTGAGAAGGCTCGCTTTCAGGCTAACCTGCAGATCCAGATGGCGGTGCCGGAAGGGCTGGCGCATCACCAGCTGCCGGCCTTTACCCTGCAGCCGATCGTGGAGAACGCCATTAAGCATGGTACATCGCAACATCTTGGCGTCGGCGAAATTACCATCCGCGCCAGCCAGGACGATCGCTGGCTGCAGCTGGATATCGAAGATAACGCCGGGCTGTACCGGGCCAACCCCCAGGCCAGCGGGCTGGGGATGAATCTGGTGGACAGGCGGCTGCGGGCGCGTTTTGGCGCCGACTGCGGCATCAGCGTCACCTGCGAGCCGGAGCGCTTTACCCGTGT
>NZ_JADBRD010000103.1:0-627 GCF_014930495.1 Enterobacter cloacae complex sp. S3
AGGCGCAGCCGCCACCCGGCATAACACACGCGGACTCAGAATCGCGTCACAAACGGCGCGGTATCCGGCAGGGCAATGGTGGTTGAGGCTTTTAGCTGCGGCGTCCCCAGATAGAGGAAGCCGACAATTTTATCCTGTTCGCGGCACTTGAAGCCGGCCCGCACCACCGGACTCTCGGTCAATGCTCCGCTGCGCCAGATACCGTTGAATCCCTGAGCCAGGGCCGCCATCTGCATCGCCATCACCGCGCAGCCAGCGGACATCTCCTGCTCCCAGCGCGGCACCTTAGGGTGGTCTTCACAGCGCGCGACCACGGTAATAATCAGCGGCGCGCGGAACGGCGCATTGCGGGCTTTCTCAATTCCCTTCTCATCCTGGCCGGCCTCTCTGGCCCCTTTTTCCAGCAACTGGCTGAAGCGCTCGCGGCCGTCATCGGCGATAATAAAGAAGCGCCACGGCTGCAGGGTGCCATGATCCGGGGCGCGCAGCCCGGCGCGCAGAATGTTTTCCAGCTGTTCGCCCACCGGGGCAGGTTCCGCCAGGCGGGAAGCGCTCCGGCGATTAAGCAGTAGATCGAGAGCATCCATCTGTATAACTCCTGTGATGTCATTTTTCATAAAATTAACA
>NZ_JADBRD010000104.1:0-242 GCF_014930495.1 Enterobacter cloacae complex sp. S3
CTTCATCACCGAATACCCGGCGGAAGTTTCTCCGCTGGCGCGCCGTAACGACGTCAACCCGGAAATCACTGACCGCTTTGAATTCTTCATCGGCGGCCGCGAAATCGGTAACGGTTTCAGCGAGCTGAACGATGCCGAAGACCAGGCGCAGCGCTTCCAGGATCAGGTGAACGCCAAAGCGGCGGGCGATGACGAAGCGATGTTCTACGACGAAGACTACGTGACCGCCCTCGAGTACGGCC
>NZ_JADBRD010000011.1:0-81485 GCF_014930495.1 Enterobacter cloacae complex sp. S3
GTCCGTTCCGCCACTTATTAAGACATTAAGCCTGCCTTGTTGGCAGGCTTAATGGCAAAAAACTTTAGGGGCGTAGCTCAGTTGGTAGAGCACCGGTCTCCAAAACCGGGTGTCGCGAGTTCGAGTCTCTCCGCCCCTGCCATATAGAATCCTTTGCTTCGGCAAAGGATTTTTTTTGCCTGAAACACGGCAGATAATTCTCTTCTTAATTTCAGCCAGCATCCCTGCTGGCTGATGCATCAATCCATTACATTGATTTTTAAAAGATCTTTTATCTGAGATTGCTTATCACTGTTTTGCAGCCAAATTGCATACAGCGGCCTGGTAAGCGTGGTGGAATCCATCACGGTGTGCAGCCCTGCTTTAGTGTCTGCCCAGCGAACAGGTAACCAGGTACAACCTTTTAGCAGAGGCAGCTGCTGACAGGCGATCTCTGCCGAGCTGGTCGTTAACTGCGGAACATCATCAGGTGCAATCAGTCCCGTCTCGTGCTGCTGAAAATCCGGTCCCCATTCCAGGCGTAAATAGGTCAGGTCTGCCTTCATCATCGAAGGTTCGGACGCATAAAGTGCCAGGCCAAACTGGCCCACAATCTGGCTGCTAAATTCGTCCATCTTGGGGGCTTCGGTTGTGATCAGAAGATCAAGCTGGCGTTCATGAAGTTGCTTAACCAGCGACTGCCGTTGCGCAATCCTGGCTTCAAATTGCAGGTGGCCATGTGAATGATACAGCCGGGTAAGCCACTGACTTAGCATGCATTCCCACAGAGAAGCGCTGGCTCCTATCGAGAACTCATTATGCCTCGAAGTATGTGCCACCTCTTTACGTGCCGCCTGCCAGGTATTCATGAGCGTTTCTGCGTACGGCAGCAGTTTCTCACCGGCAGGCGTTAAGCGAATATTGTTGCGATGGCGGGTAAAAAGATTCACACCCAGTTGATTTTCCAGCTGTCGAATACGAAAACTGACTGCTGACTGCGTCAGGTAAAGGGCTTCAGCTGCTCGCCCAAAGTGACGTGTTCTGCTCACTTCAAGGAAAGTTTTAAGCAATTCCGTATCCACATCTTTCTCCGCAAAATTATTTGTCGTTATGATTTAAATGTTTTGTTTTACGCTCTGTCAAGCGTAACTAATACTCCGCGCCATAAATAGCTCGGCCAAAGAATTAGGAGCGTGTAGGATGGCGGAAAGCTTTACGACGACTAATCGTTTTTTCGACAATAAACATTATCCGCGCGGGTTCTCTCGTCACGGCGATTTCACCATCAAAGAAGCTCAACTGCTTGAGCGCCATGGTTATGCCTTTAACGAGCTGGATCTGGGTAAGCGTGAACCTGCAACCGAAGACGAAAAACAGTTTGTTTCTGTTTGCCGTGGTGAGCGTGAGCCGGAGTCAGAAGCGGAACGTGTATGGATCAAGTACATGGCGCGAATTAAGCGTCCAAAGCGCTTCCATACGCTGTCTGGCGGCAAGCCGCAGATGGAAGGTGCAGAAGACTACACCGAGTCTGATGACTAAAATGAAGAGAAGGGGCTACGGCCCCTTTTTTTATGCCAGCAATTTCTGCAAATGCAGCAGCAAACGATCGATAGCGCGGTAGCTCAGCGCCTCCTGCAAATGTTTCCTCTCAATGTCATTGCACCCCTCTACGTCAGCAATGGTTCTGGCCACCTTCAGCAAACGCTGCCACGCACGTATGGACAGCCCGAACCGCGTTAACGTCTCCTCCAGCCATCCCGCATCCTCAACATTAAGTGAACAAAACTGCCGGATCCCGGCATTATCCAGCCGTGCATTCAGCCTGTTCTGACGAGCGTACTGCCGTGTCTGGGCTGCAATCACCCGTTCGCGTACCTCCGCTGAGCTTTCACCCGTTATGCCCGTTTGCCTGAGCAGACCCGGCGGGGGAAGGGGAATTTCGAGGGATAAATCGAAACGGTCGAGGAACGGGCCGGATAACTTACCCAGATAGCGCAACGTTTGCTCTGGTGTACAGCGGTTATGGTTGCCCTGGTAGTGACCCGTCGGGCTGGGATTCATCGCCGCGACCAGCTGAAACTGTGCGGGATAGCTTATTTTGGCTCTGGTGCGTGAGATATGTATCTCACCGGATTCAATGGGCTCCCTCAGTGCATCCAGCACACGGCGCTCAAATTCAGGCAGTTCATCAAGAAACAGAATGCCATTGTGTGCCAGCGAGATCTCTCCCGGCCCCGGAATCGCCCCGCCGCCGACCATTGCCGTCAGTGAAGCGCTATGATGCGGGGAACGAAAAGGACGACGGCGCCACTGTTTTTGCAACGACGTCGAATTGATAAGGCTATATATGGCGGCACTTTCCAGCGCTTCATGATTATTGAGCGGTGGAAGTAACCCACTCAACCTGCTTGCCAGCATGGTTTTACCCGTACCTGGCGGCCCAATTAACAGAAGATTGTGTCCACCTGCAGCCGTAATCTCCAGCGCCCGTTTCCCTTGCTCCTGTCCCATAATCTCGCTGAGATCCTCTGGTGCATCCGCTATAACATCATCACACTCCTCCGGCTCGGACAGTTCATGCCGCCCTTCCAGCCAGGCACAAACTTCCTGTAAATGCCCGGCGATGAGACACCCCTTCTCGGCGATAAGACTCACTTCTGATGCGTTTTCATTGGCGACAATGATTTGCCGCCCTGCTCGTATGGCTTCAAGGGCTCCCGATATCGCACCGGGAACGCCTCTTAACGCGCCTGTGAGCGCGAGTTCGCCAACGAACTCATACGAGCCTAGCCGTGTCGTATTAAGCTGCTCAGAAGCCGCGAGAAGGGCAATTGCGATAGGTAAATCGTATCGTCCCCCCTCTTTAGGCAAATCGGCGGGGGCAAGGTTGATGGTGATCTTCTTCGCGGGGAAGGTATAACCGCTATTTATTATTGCGCTGCGAACGCGATCCCTGGCCTCTTTAACCGTCGTTTCAGGTAACCCGACAAGCGTGAGTCCGGGTAGCCCATTGCTCAAATGAACCTCGACGGAAATAAGCGGTGCCTTTACCCCGAGAGCCGCACGCGTATAAACAACTGACAGTGACATTTGCACTACCTCCTGGTGTGACTATGCCAGCGCCTGTTTTGTCTGTTTAGCGTCATTTTGCGAATTTACGCCGCCTGTTCAGAGATTTTAAACACACAATGAAACCCTTGCATAACCGTGGAAGCCTTCTCGTAGAATGTAAAAAGCCCCGTTTTGACGCTAAGACCGACAGTAAAAAATGAAAAATATTCATTTTCTAATTTCCGTATATAAAACAACGGTTTTAAGAAATATGATTCGCGGCCTAATCAAATCCGTCATAAATAAATCTTGTGTTTGATTTAAAAACTGTGATAACTCTTTAGGTATTCCTTCGAACAAGATGCAAAAAGAACTGAAAATGACAGCCCTTCTACGAGTGATTAGCCTGGTCGTGATTAGCGTGGTGGTGATTATTATCCCACCGTGCGGGGCTGCACTTGGACGAGGAAAGGCTTAGAAATCAAGCCTTAACGAACTAAGACCCCCGCACCGAAAGGTCCGGGGGTTTTTTTATGACTAAAAAACGTAAATGAGGAGCAGAGAATGACGACTAGCACAAAATTCTGTTTCTCCCGATTTATGACGGGGAACTAACTATGAATGGGGCACAGTGGGTAGTACATGCGTTGCGCGCGCAGGGAGTCGAAACCGTATTCGGTTATCCGGGTGGCGCAATTATGCCGATTTACGATGCACTGTATGACGGCGGCGTGGAACATCTCTTGTGCCGACACGAGCAGGGCGCAGCGATGGCAGCCATTGGCTACGCCCGCGCGACCGGTAAAACCGGCGTGTGTATGGCGACTTCAGGCCCGGGCGCAACGAACCTGATCACCGGCCTGGCTGACGCGCTGCTGGATTCCGTTCCCGTTGTCGCCATCACCGGGCAGGTGGCGTCGCCGTTCATCGGTACCGATGCTTTCCAGGAAGTTGACGTCCTCGGTTTATCGCTGGCCTGCACCAAACACAGCTTCCTCGTCCAGTCTCTGGAAGAGCTGCCGCGCGTAATGGCAGAAGCGTTCGACGTGGCAAACTCCGGTCGTCCCGGTCCGGTTCTGGTTGATATCCCGAAAGATATCCAGGTGGCTCTCGGCGATCTGGAACCGCACTTCTCTACCGTTGAAAGCGACGATGCCTTTCCGGAAGCGGAAGTTGAAGAGGCCCGTCAGATGCTGGCCCAGGCGAAACAGCCGATGATGTACGTCGGCGGTGGCGTAGGCATGGCGCAGGCCGTTCCAGCCCTGCGCGAATTTATCGCAACAACGCAGATGCCAGCGACCTGCACGTTGAAAGGTCTCGGTGCTGTCGACGCGGATTACCCCTACTATCTGGGCATGCTGGGGATGCACGGCACCAAAGCGGCAAACCTGGCGGTGCAGGAGTGCGATCTGCTCATCGCCGTAGGTGCCCGTTTTGACGACCGCGTCACCGGCAAGCTGAATACCTTTGCGCCGAACGCCAAAGTCATCCATATGGATATCGACCCTGCGGAGATGAACAAGCTGCGTCAGGCGCACGTCGCCTTGCAGGGCGATCTCAACGCGCTGTTACCGGCATTGCAGCAGCCGCTGGATATCAACGCATGGCGTCAGCATACCGCTGATATGCGCGCCGAGCACGCCTGGCGTTACGACCACCCCGGCGAGGCCATCTACGCGCCGCTGCTGTTGAAGCAGTTGTCCGACCGTAAACCGGCTGACAGCGTCGTCACCACCGACGTAGGCCAGCACCAGATGTGGTCCGCGCAGCACATGACCTACACCCGTCCGGAAAACTTCATCACCTCCAGCGGGTTAGGGACGATGGGCTTCGGTCTGCCGGCAGCCGTTGGCGCGCAGGTTGCCCGCCCGAACGATACCGTTATCTGTATCTCCGGTGACGGCTCCTTCATGATGAACGTTCAGGAGCTCGGCACCGTTAAGCGCAAGCAGTTGCCGCTGAAGATCGTGTTGCTCGACAACCAGCGTTTAGGAATGGTTCGCCAGTGGCAACAGCTGTTCTTCCAGGAGCGCTACAGCGAAACGACTCTCACCGATAACCCCGATTTCCTCACCCTGGCCAGCGCCTTCGGCATCCCTGGTCAGCACATCACCCGTAAAGATCAGGTTGAAGCGGCGCTCGACACCATGCTGAACAGCGATGGGCCTTACCTGCTTCATGTCTCAATCGACGAACTCGAGAACGTCTGGCCGTTGGTACCGCCTGGTGCCAGTAACTCACAAATGATGGAGAAATTATCATGATGCAGCATCAGGTCGCCGTACAGGCTCGCTTCAACCCGGAAACCTTAGAACGCGTTTTGCGTGTGGTGCGTCATCGTGGTTTTCAGATTTGCTCTATGAATATGGAGACGGCCACTGACGCCCGGAATATCAGTATCGAATTAACCGTTGCCAGCCCAAGGTCGGTCGACTTACTGTTTAGTCAGTTATCAAAGCTGGTAGACGTTGCCCATGTTGCCATCTGCCAGAGCACAACCACATCACAACAAATCCGCGCTTAAGCGTGACAGGACGAAAAAATGACGACAAAAAAAGCTGATTACATTTGGTTCAACGGTGAGATGGTTCGCTGGGAGGACGCGAAGGTCCACGTGATGTCCCACGCGCTGCACTACGGTACCTCCGTATTTGAAGGCATCCGCTGCTACGATTCTCACAAAGGGCCAGTGGTGTTCCGCCATCGCGAACACATGCAGCGTCTGCATGACTCAGCCAAAATTTATCGTTTCCCGGTTTCTCAAAGCGTCGATGAGCTGATGGAAGCCTGCCGCGACGTTATCCGTAAAAACAACCTGACCAGCGCCTATATTCGTCCGCTGGTGTTCGTGGGCGACGTCGGCATGGGCGTGAACCCGCCAGCCGGCTATACCACAGATGTGATCATTGCCGCGTTCCCGTGGGGTGCCTACCTGGGTGCAGAAGCCCTGGAGCAGGGGATCGACGCAATGGTCTCTTCCTGGAACCGCGTGGCGCCAAACACTATTCCGACCGCCGCGAAAGCAGGCGGTAACTATCTCTCCTCATTGCTGGTCGGTAGCGAAGCGCGCCGCCACGGCTATCAGGAAGGTATCGCCCTCGACGTAAATGGCTACATCTCAGAAGGTGCGGGTGAAAACCTGTTTGAAGTGAAAGACGGCATTCTGTTCACGCCGCCGTTCACCTCGTCCGCACTGCCGGGCATCACCCGTGACGCCATCATCAAGCTGGCGAAAGATCTGGGTATCGAAGTGCGCGAGCAGGTGCTGTCCCGCGAATCCCTGTATCTGGCGGATGAAGTGTTCATGTCCGGTACGGCGGCTGAAATCACGCCGGTACGCAGCGTGGACGGTATCCAGGTGGGCGAAGGCCGCTGCGGTCCGGTCACCAAACGTATTCAGCAAGCGTTCTTCGGCCTCTTCACCGGCGAGACAGAAGATAAATACGGCTGGTTGGATCAGGTTAATCACTAAGCATAAATTTGGGACGGCACGCACCGTCCCATTAAATAGTCAGACGGGAGTCAATAAAGCATGCCTAAGTATCGTTCAGCCACCACCACCCACGGCCGTAATATGGCGGGAGCCCGCGCGCTGTGGCGCGCCACCGGAATGACCGACGCCGATTTCGGCAAGCCGATTATCGCCGTGGTGAACTCCTTCACCCAGTTTGTACCGGGCCACGTGCACCTGCGCGATCTCGGTAAGCTGGTTGCCGAGCAAATCGAAGCCTCCGGCGGCGTGGCGAAAGAGTTCAACACCATTGCGGTGGATGACGGTATCGCGATGGGGCACGGGGGCATGCTCTATTCACTGCCGTCGCGCGAGCTGATCGCCGACTCCGTAGAGTATATGGTTAACGCCCACTGCGCCGATGCGATGGTCTGCATCTCCAACTGCGACAAAATCACCCCGGGGATGCTGATGGCCTCCCTGCGCCTGAACATTCCGGTGATCTTCGTCTCCGGCGGCCCGATGGAAGCGGGGAAAACCAAGCTCTCCGACAAAATCATCAAGCTCGACCTGGTTGATGCGATGATCCAGGGCGCGGACCCGAAAGTCTCTGACGAGCAGAGCGACCAGGTGGAACGCTCCGCGTGTCCGACCTGCGGCTCCTGTTCCGGTATGTTCACCGCCAACTCCATGAACTGCCTGACCGAAGCGCTGGGCCTTTCTCAGCCGGGCAACGGTTCGCTGCTGGCGACCCACGCCGACCGTAAGCAGCTGTTCCTCAACGCCGGTAAGCGCATCGTTGAGCTGACCAAACGCTACTACGAGCAGGACGACGCCAGCGCGCTGCCGCGCAACATTGCCAGTAAAGCCGCGTTCGAAAACGCCATGACGCTGGATATCGCCATGGGCGGCTCTACCAACACCGTTCTGCACCTGCTGGCTGCCGCGCAGGAAGCCGAAATCGACTTCACCATGAGCGACATCGACAAGCTGTCCCGCAAAGTCCCGCAGCTGTGTAAGGTCGCGCCGAGTACCCAGAAGTACCATATGGAAGACGTACACCGCGCGGGCGGCGTGCTGGGCATTTTGGGCGAGCTGGATCGCGCCGGGCTGCTGAACCGTGACGTGAAAAACGTGCTTGGCCTGACGCTGCCTGAGTCGCTGGACCAGTACGACGTCATGCTGACCAAAGACGACGCGGTGAAAAAGATGTTCCGCGCCGGCCCTGCCGGGATTCGCACCACCCAGGCGTTCTCGCAGGATTGCCGCTGGGACACTCTGGACGACGACCGCGCCGAAGGCTGCATCCGCTCGCTGGAACATGCCTATAGCAAAGACGGCGGTCTGGCCGTGCTGTACGGTAACTTCGCGGAAAACGGCTGCATCGTGAAAACCGCAGGCGTGGACGACAGCATCCTGAAATTCACCGGTCCGGCGAAGGTATACGAAAGCCAGGATGAAGCGGTAGACGCCATCCTCGGCGGCAAAGTGGTGGAAGGCGACGTGGTTGTTATTCGCTACGAAGGACCGAAAGGCGGTCCCGGCATGCAGGAGATGCTCTACCCAACCACCTTCCTGAAATCTATGGGACTCGGTAAAGCGTGTGCGCTGATCACCGACGGGCGTTTCTCCGGCGGTACTTCCGGCCTCTCTATCGGCCACGTTTCGCCGGAAGCGGCAAGCGGCGGCAACATCGCCATCATCGAAGACGGCGACCTGATCGAAATCGACATTCCGAATCGCGGCATTCAGCTGAAGCTGAGCGACCAGGAAATTGCGGCCCGTCGTGAAGCGCAGGAAGCCCGCGGCGATAAAGCCTGGACGCCGAAAGACCGCCAGCGTGAAGTCTCCTTCGCCCTGCGCGCCTACGCGAGCCTTGCCACCAGTGCAGATAAAGGCGCGGTGCGCGATAAATCTAAACTTGGGGGCTAATGATGGCCGAGTCACAACCCTTATCCGCCGCCCCTGAGGGGGCGGAATACCTGAGAGCGGTGCTACGCGCGCCGGTCTATGAAGCCGTGCAGGTCACGCCCCTGCAGAAAATGGAAAAACTCTCTTCGCGCCTCGACAACGTCATTCTGGTGAAGCGCGAAGATCGTCAGCCGGTGCACAGCTTTAAGCTGCGCGGCGCCTACGCGATGATGGCCGGGCTGACCGATGAGCAGAAAGCGCGCGGCGTCATTACCGCGTCTGCGGGCAACCACGCCCAGGGCGTGGCGTTCTCGTCTGCTCGTCTGGGGCTGAAAGCGCTGATCGTGATGCCGGTTGCTACCGCAGATATCAAAGTCGACGCGGTGCGCGGTTTCGGCGGCGAAGTGCTGCTCCACGGGGCTAACTTTGACGAAGCCAAAGCCAAAGCGATCGAGCTGGCGCAGCAGCAGGGTTTCACCTGGGTGCCGCCGTTCGACCACCCGATGGTGATTGCCGGGCAGGGCACGCTGGCGCTGGAACTGCTGCAGCAGGATGCCCATCTCGACCGCGTCTTCGTCCCGGTAGGCGGCGGTGGCCTGGCCGCAGGCGTGGCGGTGCTGATCAAACAGCTGATGCCGCAGATCAAAGTCATTGCCGTTGAAGCGGAAGACTCTGCCTGCCTGAAAGCGGCGCTGGATGCGGGTCATCCGGTAGATCTGCCGCGCGTCGGGCTGTTTGCCGAGGGCGTGGCGGTGAAGCGCATTGGGGATGAAACCTTCCGCCTGTGTCAGGAGTATCTCGACGATATCGTCACGGTTGATAGCGACGCCATCTGCGCGGCGATGAAGGATCTGTTCGAGGATGTGCGTGCGGTGGCGGAACCGTCAGGCGCGCTGGCGCTGGCGGGAATGAAGAAATACATCGCGCAGCACAACATTCGCGGCGAGCGGCTGGCGCACGTGCTGTCTGGTGCGAACGTGAACTTCCACGGTCTGCGCTACGTTTCCGAGCGCTGCGAGCTGGGTGAACAGCGGGAAGCGCTGCTGGCGGTGACGATTCCTGAAGAGAAGGGCAGCTTCCTGAAGTTCTGCCAGCTGCTGGGTGGCCGTTCGGTGACGGAGTTCAACTACCGTTTTGCCGATGCCAAAGACGCCTGCATTTTTGTCGGCGTGCGTCTGAGCCGCGGCGTGGAGGAGCGCAAAGAGATCCTCAGCCTGCTGCATGAGGGCGGCTACAGCGTGGTCGATCTCTCTGACGACGAGATGGCGAAGCTGCACGTGCGCTACATGGTCGGCGGGCGTCCATCGAAGCCGCTCAGGGAACGTCTGTTCAGCTTCGAGTTCCCGGAATCGCCGGGCGCGCTGCTCAAGTTCCTGCACACGCTGGGCACGCACTGGAACATCTCTCTGTTCCACTACCGCAGCCACGGCACCGACTATGGCCGTGTGCTGGCGGCGTTCGAACTGGGCGAGCACGAGCCGGATTTCGAAACGCGGCTGAACGAGCTGGGCTATGAGTGTCACGACGAAACCCATAACCCGGCCTTCCGCTTCTTCCTGGCGGGCTAAGGGCTAAGCTGCGGGTAGGCTGGGTAAGCGCAGCGCCACCCGGCTTTAGTGGTTCGGCAATATCTGCCAGAACGCATCAATAAGCGGCTCATGCAGCCGCTTTTTTTGTGCGCACACGCCAAGCTCAAACGGCGTCTTCTCGTCGCTGCGCTCCAGAATCATCACGCGATTGCGCACCGGTTCGGGGCTGTTTTCCAGCACCACTTCCGGCAGCAGCGCCACGCCGCAGCCCAGCGCCACCATCGACACCATCGCCTCATGGCCGCTGACCGTGGCGTAAATCGACGGGTTGCTGATTTTCTGACGGCGGAACCACAGCTCGATACGGCGGCGCACCGGCCCCTGATCGGCCATGATAAACGGCACCGTCGACCAGTCCGGTTTTTCCACCGACACCTGGTTACGCACCGGGCAGGGCAGCGCCGGGGCAATCAGCACCACCGCCAGATTCTCCAGCATTGAGAATGCCACCGCGCCCGGCAGGGTTTCGGGTTTCCCGGCAATGGCGAGATCCGCTTCGCCCGTCACCACTTTTTCCATTGCGTCGGAGGCGTCGCCGGTGGTGAGCTTAATTTCAACCGACGGATGCGCCGCGCGGAAGCGGTCGAGAATCGGCGGCAAATGGCTATAGGCGGCGGTGACGGAGCAGAAAATATGCAGTTCGCCGGAAAGTGACGGCCCCTGCTGGTCAATCGAGTGCCGCAGCTGCTGGTACTGCAACAGCGTCTGCTGGGCAAAAATGCGCAGTTCTTCACCCGCTTCCGTGAGGGTGACGGTGCGGTTGTCGCGCACGAACAGCGGCTGGCCGAGGTCTTCCTCAAGGCGCTGGATCTGGCGTGAAAGCGTGGAGGGGCTAACGTGCATCGCCCGAGCGCTGCGGCCAAAATGGCGGCTTTCCGCCAGGTGCAGGAACATTTTCAGATCGCGTAAATCCACCGATTCCACTCCCTCTTTTTACATTGCTAAAATTGCAACATGACGTTGTGAATATATCAATTTCCGCAATAAATTTCCTGTTGTAATGTGGGTACATTCTCGCTGAAACGCGAACCGAACAATAAGACACACAACATCACGAGGTATCACCCATGGCTAACTACTTTAATACACTGAACTTGCGCCAGCAGCTGGCGCAGCTGGGCAAATGCCGCTTCATGGCGCGCGATGAATTTGCCGATGGCGCGAGCTACCTTCAGGGTAAAAAAGTGGTCATCGTCGGCTGTGGCGCACAGGGTCTGAACCAGGGCCTGAACATGCGTGACTCCGGTCTGGATATCTCCTACGCCCTGCGCAAAGAAGCGATTGCCGAGAAGCGTGCTTCCTGGCGTAAAGCGACCGAAAACGGCTTCAAAGTGGGCACCTACGAAGAGCTGATCCCGCAGGCGGATCTGGTGGTTAACCTGACCCCGGACAAACAGCACTCTGACGTAGTGCGTTCCGTACAGCCGCTGATGAAAGACGGCGCCGCGCTGGGTTACTCCCACGGCTTCAACATCGTTGAAGTGGGCGAGCAGATCCGCAAAGACATCACCGTGGTGATGGTGGCACCGAAATGTCCGGGTACGGAAGTACGCGAAGAGTACAAACGTGGCTTCGGCGTGCCGACGCTTATCGCAGTTCACCCGGAAAACGATCCGAAAGGCGAAGGCATGGCGATTGCCAAAGCGTGGGCAGCGGCGACCGGCGGCCACCGTGCGGGCGTTCTGGAATCGTCCTTCGTTGCCGAAGTGAAATCTGACCTGATGGGCGAGCAGACCATTCTGTGCGGCATGCTGCAGGCCGGTTCTCTGCTGTGCTTTGACAAGCTGGTGGAAGAAGGCACCGACCCGGCCTACGCGGAAAAACTGATCCAGTTCGGCTGGGAAACCATCACCGAAGCGCTGAAGCAGGGCGGTATTACGCTGATGATGGACCGTCTGTCCAACCCGGCAAAACTGCGTGCTTACGCGCTGTCTGAACAGCTGAAAACCATCATGGCACCGCTTTTCCAGAAACACATGGACGACATCATCTCCGGCGAATTCTCTTCCGGCATGATGGCGGACTGGGCGAACGACGATAAAAACCTGCTGACCTGGCGTGAAGAGACCGGTAAAACCGCGTTCGAAACCGCGCCACAGTACGAAGGTAAAATCGGCGAGCAGGAGTACTTCGATAAAGGCGTATTGATGATCGCGATGGTGAAAGCAGGCGTTGAGCTGGCGTTCGAAACCATGGTGGATTCCGGCATCATCGAAGAGTCCGCGTACTACGAATCTCTGCACGAGCTGCCGCTGATCGCGAACACCATCGCCCGTAAGCGTCTGTACGAAATGAACGTGGTGATCTCTGATACCGCAGAATACGGTAACTACCTGTTCTCTTACGCCTGCGTACCGCTGCTGAAAGAGTTTATGACCACTCTGCAGACGGGCGATCTGGGTAAAGCGATTGCGGAAGGTGCCGTGGATAACGCGCAGCTGCGTGATGTGAACGAAGCGATTCGCAGCCACCAGATCGAGAAAGTGGGTCACAAACTGCGTGGCTACATGACCGATATGAAGCGTATCGCGGTAGCGGGTTAACACCTGGTGCGGGCTGATGCCCTCACCCCGCCCCTCTCCCACTGGGAGAGGGTGAAACATTCAAGGCCTTCTCTTAGAGAAGGCCTTGCTGTTTATTTCCGATACAGTACTTTAATAATGTGGTAGCCGAACTGCGTGTGCAGCGGGCCGGTTGGCTCCAGCACCGGGCAGGAGAACACCACTTTATCGAACGCCGGAACCATCTGGCCCTGGCGGAACTCACCCAGATCGCCGCCGCGTTTGCCTGACGGGCAGATGGAGTGCTTCTTCGCCAGCTTGCCGAAGTCGGCACCGTTTTTAATCTGCTCCAGAAGATCTAAAGCCAGTTTCTCTTCTTTAACGAGGATGTGCACTGCTGCTGCTGTTTTTGCCATGATCGTGCCTTGAATAGGTTGAAATAAATCGGGGCGCAATATACCACGCGTCAGCGGCGATAAAGCACCTTAATGATATGGTAGCCAAATTTGGTTTTTACCGGGCCGTAGGGCTTCAGGAGAGGGCAGCTAAAGACCGCCCGATCGAACGGGCCGACCATCGCACCTTGTTGAAACTCGCCGAGATCCCCGCCATTGCGCCCGGACGGGCATTTAGAGTAACGCTTCGCCAGATGATCAAAGCTGATGCCGCGCTCCAGCTTGGCCAGGATCTCCTGGGCCAGTTTCTCTTCTTTTACCAGAATATGCAGGGCTGCTGCGGTCTTTTTCATGGTTCTGCTCTACGGGTTAAACGCGATTTCTCCACTTTATCATTAGCCGGTAAATCTGCGCCCGGCTTTCTGCTACAATCCACACCCCGTTCGAAGATTGAGCAACACTCCCATGCGTTTAAACCCTGGACAACAACAAGCGGTCGAATTCGTTACTGGACCATGCCTGGTGCTGGCAGGGGCCGGTTCGGGTAAAACCCGCGTGATCACCAACAAAATCGCCCATTTGATCCACAATTGCGGATATCAGGCGCGACACATTGCGGCGGTCACCTTTACCAATAAAGCGGCGCGCGAGATGAAAGAGCGCGTCGGCCAGACGCTGGGCCGTAAAGAGGCGCGCGGCCTGATGATCTCCACCTTCCACACGCTGGGGCTGGATATCATCAAACGCGAGTATGCGGCGCTGGGAATGAAGTCCAACTTCTCGCTTTTTGACGATACCGATCAGGTGGCGCTGCTCAAAGAGCTCACCGAGGGGCTGATCGAAGATGACAAAGTGCTGTTGCAGCAGCTGATCTCGACGATCTCGAACTGGAAAAACGATCTGATGACGCCGGCCCAGGCCGCGGCGATCGCCAAAGGCGAACGGGATCGGATTTTCGCCCACTGCTACGGTCTGTACGATGCGCATATGAAAGCGTGCAACGTGCTGGACTTTGACGATCTGATCCTGCTGCCCACGCTGCTGCTGCAGCGCAATGAAGAGGTGCGCGAGCGCTGGCAGAATAAAATCCGCTACCTGCTGGTGGATGAATATCAGGACACCAACACCAGCCAGTACGAGCTGGTGAAGCTGCTGGTGGGGCAGCGCGCGCGTTTCACCGTGGTAGGCGATGACGACCAGTCAATTTACTCCTGGCGCGGTGCACGCCCACAAAACCTGGTGCTGCTGAGCAAAGATTTCCCTGCCCTGCAGGTGATTAAGCTGGAGCAGAACTACCGCTCCTCCGGGCGTATCCTGAAGGCGGCAAACATCCTGATTGCCAATAACCCGCACGTATTTGAGAAGCGTCTCTTCTCCGAACTGGGCTACGGCACGGAGCTGAAAGTGCTCAGCGCCAACAATGAGGATCATGAAGCGGAGCGCGTGACGGGCGAACTCATCGCTCACCACTTCGTCAACAAAACCGAATATAAGGATTACGCGATCCTCTATCGCGGCAATCACCAGTCGCGCGTCTTTGAAAAGATGCTGATGCAGAACCGCATTCCGTACAAAATTTCGGGCGGCACGTCGTTCTTCTCACGGCCAGAAATCAAAGATCTGCTGGCCTATCTGCGGGTGCTAACTAACCCGGATGACGACAGCGCGTTTCTGCGCATCGTGAATACGCCTAAACGCGAGATTGGTCCGGCGACGCTGCAAAAGCTCGGCGAGTGGGCGATGACCCGCAACAAAAGTATGTTTACCGCCAGCTTCGACATGGGGCTGAGCCAGACGTTAACCGGACGCGGGTATGACTCGTTAACCCGCTTCACCCACTGGCTTGGCGAAGTGCAGCGTCTTGCGGAGCGCGAGCCGGTGGCGGCAGTGCGCGATCTCATTCACGGCATCGACTATGAGTCCTGGCTGTATGAAACCTCAGCCAGCCCGAAGGCGGCTGAGATGCGCATGAAAAACGTTAACCAGCTCTTCAGCTGGATGACCGAAATGCTGGAGGGCTCTGAAATCGACGAGCCGATGACCCTGACGCAGGTGGTCACTCGCTTTACCCTGCGCGACATGATGGAGCGCGGCGAGAGCGAAGAAGAGGCCGATCAGGTTCAGCTGATGACGCTGCATGCGTCAAAAGGGCTGGAGTTCCCGTATGTGTATCTGGTCGGCATGGAAGAGGGATTGTTGCCGCACCAGAGCAGCATTGATGAAGACAACGTCGACGAGGAGCGCCGTCTGGCCTACGTGGGGATCACCCGCGCGCAGAAAGAGCTGACGTTCACGCTGTGTAAAGAGCGCCGCCAGTACGGTGAACTGGTTCGCCCGGAGCCGAGTCGTTTCCTGCTGGAACTTCCGCAGGATGACGTGATCTGGGAACAGGAGCGCAAAGTGATTACCGCAGAAGAGCGGATGCACAAGGGTCAGGCTAACGTGGCGAACATCCGCGCTATGCTGGCAAAAGCCAAAGAGAAAGGATGAGTTCGAAGGGGTTGTAGGCCGGGTAAGGCGAAGCCGCCACCCGGCACTGTTCAGCGTATTACTTTACCTCAAGCACCCAGTGCACGTAGCTCTGCCACTGGCACTCCTGCTCGATCATCTCTGCCCCTAACGGGTGACGATCAATCCATTTCTCCGGCAGCGCCAGCGAAAGCTTCTCGTCATCGGCCACCAGATTAATGGCAGGCAGCAAATCATCGCGGCGGCGGCTGGCAAACAGGATCGCCAGACGCAGCAGGCGGCACAGATGCTCGGCCACGCGAGGCGGTACGGCGTTTTGCTGATGCAATGAGGAGAGATCGACGGCGTTGGTCTGGTTCAGCAGCAGCGTGGCCAGCAATTTTTTCTGCGCAGGCGTATAGCCCGGTAAATCCAGGTTTCGCACCAGATACGCTGCATGAGCCGGTGCCTGCTTAAAATCAATGCTCAGCCCCACTTCATGTAGCGCACAGGCGCTCAGCAGTAAATCCCGGCTCAGATGGTCAAGATCCCAGACGTTAGCAACCTGATCGGCGAAGCGTGACGCCAGCTGCGATACGCGTCCTGCCTGATCGATATCAACCAGAAAACGACGCTGAACGTTGCGCAGGGTACGGCTGCGGATATCCTGATCGACCGACAGATGTAACATCCCGTAGACCAGACCTTCGCGCAGCGCGCCGCCGGCCAGGGTCATACACTGGATGTTCAGCTCGGTGAAAATGGCGATAAGAATGGCCAGCCCGCTCGGGAAGACCAGCGCGCGTTCCAGCGTCAGGCCTTCAATTTCCAGCTCTTCCAGGCGTCCGCACTGAATGGCGCGCTGTTTCAGCTGCTGAAGTTTGGCAAGCGTAATCCGCTCGTCCATTCCCTGCGCCATCATGATTTCCTGCAGAGCCTGCACGGTACCCGAGGCACCCACGCAGACTTTCCAGCCGTGATAGCGCAGCTCGTCCATCACCGGGCGTAACACCTCGCGCGCGGCGTTTTCTGCCTCGTCGAAGTTCTCTTTCGCCAGGTTCCGATCGGTAAAGTAGCGCTCAAGCCAGGTCACGCAGCCCATCGACAGGCTGAACAGCGACGTTGCCTGCGCGCCGGTGCCGGTCACAAGCTCGGTACTGGCACCGCCGATATCCACCACCAGACGGCGATCGTCACCTCCCGTGGTGTGCGCAACGCCCTGGTAAATCAGGCGAGCTTCTTCTTCACCGCTGATAACCTGTACCGGACAACCCAGAATTTCCTGCGCTCTGGCAATGAAATCCACGGCGTTAACCGCCAGGCGGAGTGTCGCAGTGGCGACCACGGTGATTTGGGCGTGCGGGATATCCTGCAGACGTTCGGCAAAGAGCCGCAGACACTGCCAGCCACGTTCCATGGCTTCAGGGGAGAGGTGATTATCGCTGCTCAGGCCCGCCGCGAGGCGGACCTTGCGCTTGATGCGCGTCAGCGTTTGTATGCTTCCCGCCACCTCGCGCACAACCAGCATATGAAAACTATTCGAACCGAGATCAATTGCCGCATAAAGCGAGGTGGAGCTGAGCATATTTTCTTAACCTGAACGACGACGATTACGCGGCGCGCCACCTGAACGACGCGGACCATTGCCGGAGCGTGGGCGGGTTAGACGCTTAGGCGGCGGCAGTTCGCTTAACAGCGCTTCCGGATTGTATTTGCTCTGCGGGATAGAGTGACCGATATACGTCTCAATGGCTGGAAGATTCAGCGCATACTCTTCACACGCAAGGCTAATCGAGTGACCGCTTGCGCCCGCACGACCGGTACGACCGATGCGGTGTACGTAGTCTTCGCAGTCGTCTGGCAGATCATAGTTAAAGACGTGCGTCACGGCCGGAATGTGCAGACCACGAGCGGCAACGTCGGTTGCGACCAGAATATCGAGATCGCCACGGGTAAACTCTTCAAGAATACGCAGGCGTTTTTTCTGCGCCACGTCGCCGGTCAGCAGACCAACACGGTGACCGTCTGCAGCCAGATGGCCCCAGATGTCTTCACAACGGTGTTTGGTGTTCGCGAAGATAATGGCGCGATCTGGCCACTCTTCTTCGATCAGCGTTTGCAGCAGACGCATTTTCTCTTCATTGGAAGGGTAGAAGAGCTCTTCTTTAATGCGGTGACCCGTTTTCTGCTCCGGTTCCACTTCTACATATTCGGCGTTGTTCATCTGTTCGAACGCCAGCTCGCGTACGCGATAAGAAAGGGTAGCGGAGAACAGCATGTTCAGACGCTGATTGGCCGGCGGCATGCGGCGGAACAGCCAGCGAATGTCTTTAATGAAGCCCAGATCGTACATGCGGTCAGCTTCATCGAGCACCACAACCTGGATTGCGCCGAGGTTAATGTGGTTCTGTTTGGCGTAATCGATAAGACGGCCGGTGGTACCGATCAGGATATCCACACCGCTTTCCAGCACTTTCAGCTGCTTTTCGTAGCCGTCGCCGCCATAGGCCAGGCCAAGCTTAAGTCCGGTAGACTGCGCCAGGGGTTCAGCGTCTGCGTGGATCTGTACCGCCAGTTCTCGCGTCGGTGCCATAATTAGCGCGCGCGGCTGGTTAACTTTGCGGTCTGCAATCGCTGGGTGAGAAAGTAAATAATGAAACGTTGACGTTAAAAACGCCATCGTTTTGCCGGTACCGGTTTGCGCCTGCCCGGCAACATCGCGACCGGCCAGCGTCAGCGGCAGCGCGAGGGCCTGAATGGGCGTGCAGTTATGAAACCCTTTATTTTCAAGGGCTTCAATCACCTTCGGGTGCAGCGCGAAGTCGGAAAACTTCTGTTCTGTTAAATGTGTTTTGCTCATAGTGTGGTAGAATATCAGCTTACTATTGCTTTACGAAAGCGTATCCGGTGAAATAAAGTCAACCTTTAGTTGGTTAATGCGACATCAACACGTCGTTGGTGGAGACAAAACCAACGTACCAGGCTTATTCCTGTGGAGTTATATATGAGCGATAAAATTATTCACCTGACTGACGACAGTTTTGACACGGACGTACTTAAGGCTGACGGGCTGATCCTCGTCGATTTCTGGGCTGAATGGTGTGGTCCTTGCAAAATGATCGCCCCGATTCTGGATGAGATCGCTGACGAATATCAGGGCAAACTGACCGTTGCCAAGCTGAACATCGACCAGAACCCGGGCACCGCACCAAAATACGGTATCCGTGGCATCCCAACCCTTCTGCTGTTCAAAAACGGCGAAGTGGCAGCGACCAAAGTGGGCGCGCTGTCCAAAGGTCAACTGAAAGAGTTCCTGGACGCTAATCTGGCGTAAGGTTTCTCCGCTGTGCGTTCAGGGCTCCCGGCTAAATGATGTGGAACTCTGGACGCCCGGCTGAAGTCGTGCTAAGTTAGCTATGACTTCGTTTTAAACATATCTTGTTGTTTGAATCTTGTTTTACCCGATACTTCCCGTTGTTAACATGAACAGTGCGTGAAGTGGCTAAATTCCGGGCTTGTCACTCAATCCGTCTTGTCGTTTCAGTTCTGCGTTCTTTCCCTGTGACCAGACAGCGAACAGACATGAGTTGATGGCCGCTAAACAGGCATGGATGACCCTGCCATACCATTCACAACATTAAGTTCGAGAATCACCCCGAGTTTAAGAACCCACACCATTATGAATCTTACCGAATTAAAGAATACGCCGGTTTCTGAGCTGATCACTCTCGGCGAAAATATGGGACTGGAAAACCAGGCCCGTATGCGCAAGCAGGACATCATTTTCGCCATCCTGAAGCAGCACGCTAAGAGTGGCGAAGATATCTTTGGCGACGGTGTGCTGGAGATATTGCAAGACGGATTTGGTTTCCTCCGCTCTGCAGACAGCTCCTACCTCGCCGGCCCTGACGACATCTATGTATCCCCCAGCCAAATCCGCCGTTTCAACCTCCGCACTGGTGACACCATTTCAGGTAAGATTCGTCCTCCTAAAGAGGGTGAACGCTACTTTGCGCTGTTGAAAGTCAATGAAGTTAACTTCGACAAACCGGAAAACTCGCGTAATAAGATCCTCTTTGAGAACTTAACGCCGCTGCACGCGAACTCTCGCCTGCGCATGGAGCGTGGTAACGGTTCAACTGAAGACTTAACCGCGCGTGTTCTGGATCTGGCATCACCAATTGGTCGCGGCCAGCGTGGTCTGATTGTGGCACCGCCGAAGGCGGGTAAAACCATGCTACTGCAGAACATCGCGCAGAGCATCGCTTATAACCACCCAGACTGCGTGCTGATGGTGCTGCTGATCGACGAACGTCCGGAAGAAGTGACCGAGATGCAGCGTCTGGTTAAAGGTGAAGTGGTTGCTTCTACCTTCGACGAACCGGCATCTCGCCACGTTCAGGTTGCGGAAATGGTTATCGAGAAGGCGAAACGCCTGGTTGAGCACAAGAAAGACGTGATCATCCTGCTTGACTCCATCACCCGTCTGGCGCGTGCCTACAACACCGTCGTTCCGGCGTCAGGTAAAGTACTGACCGGTGGTGTGGATGCTAACGCCCTGCATCGCCCGAAACGCTTCTTCGGTGCCGCACGTAACGTGGAAGAGGGCGGCAGCCTGACCATCATCGCCACGGCGCTGATCGATACCGGTTCTAAAATGGACGAAGTAATTTACGAAGAATTTAAAGGTACAGGTAACATGGAACTGCACCTTTCTCGTAAAATCGCTGAAAAACGCGTCTTCCCGGCTATCGACTACAACCGTTCCGGTACCCGTAAAGAAGAGCTGCTCACCACGCAGGAAGAGCTGCAGAAAATGTGGATCCTGCGCAAAATCATCCATCCAATGGGTGAAATTGACGCGATGGAGTTCCTCATTAACAAACTGGCGATGACCAAAACCAACGACGATTTCTTCGACATGATGAAACGCTCGTAACGCAAATAAAGCCAGCGAACGCCACGTTTTTACGTGGCGTTTTTCTTTTATGGACTATACGCTAGTACCATCTACTCCCAATTTTGACCGGTCGGTGCGACAATAGGGTCGTTTGTGCAGCTAAAGAAATAATTGATTGAAAAATATACAAAGGGAGTAGTGAGAAGCCATCTTTATTACTTCTGAGGCTGTGGCTTCATGGTTATACTTCCGGGACTAACATTTGTTGAGAGCAATCCATTGTGAATCTATTCACCGCCGTTACTGAACTGATCAGTATTTTTTTATTCACAACCTGTTTTTTGTTCATTGCGCGCAAGGTGGCAAAACGAATAGGGTTGGTGGATAAGCCAAATTTTCGTAAACGCCATCAGGGACTTATTCCTTTAGTCGGCGGGATTTCTGTTTACGCAGGGATTTGCTTCACGTTTGGTATTGCCGATTATTATATCCCGCATGCCGCCCTCTACATCGCCTGCGCCGGTGTTCTGGTGTTAGTCGGGGCCCTTGATGACCGGTTCGATATTGCGGTGAAAATACGCGCTACCGTTCAGGCGGCGATTGGCGTGGTGATGATGGTAGTGGGCGGACTGTATCTGCGAAGCCTCGGCTATGTATTTGGCCCCTGGGAGCTAGTCCTGGGTCCATTTGGCTTCTTCCTGACGCTCTTTGCCGTCTGGGCGGCAATCAATGCTTTCAACATGGTGGATGGCATTGACGGCCTGCTCGGTGGGTTGTCATCCGTCTCGTTCGCCGCTATCGGCATTATTTTATGGTTTGATGGTCAGTACAGTCTGGCAATGTGGTGTTTTGCCATGATTGCCGCCATTCTGCCTTATATTCTCTTAAATCTCGGTGTGCTGGGCCGTCGCTATAAAGTCTTTATGGGTGACGCGGGCAGTACGCTGATTGGTTTTACGGTTATCTGGATCCTGCTTGAAACCACACAGGGCCAAACCCATCCGATAAGCCCCGTAACCGCGCTGTGGATTATTGCCATTCCATTAATGGATATGGTGGCGATTATGTATCGCCGCCTGCGCAAGGGGATGAGTCCTTTCTCTCCTGACCGCCAACATATTCATCATCTCATCATGCGTGCGGGTTTTACTTCTCGTCAGGCGTTTGTGCTGATTACTCTGGCCGCCGCTATTTTGGCCGCGATTGGTGTAGCTGCAGAATATTCTCATATTATTCCTGAGTGGGTTATGTTGGCATTATTCTTGCTGGCATTTTTCCTGTACGGCTACTGCATTAAGCGCGCATGGAAAGTAGCGCGATTTATTAAACGTCTTAAACGCAGGATGCGTCGTAACAGTGGCAAAAACACAACATTAACTAAGTAAAACCGGGACTATGATGACTCAACCGTTGGCGGGAGCGAAATCAGTGGTAACTGAGAATGAACTGGATATTCGGGGTTTGTTTCGCGTGTTATGGGCAGGCAAACTTTGGATTGCGGGGATCGCGCTGGGGTTTGCACTGTTAGCGCTGGCCTATACGTTCTTTGCAAAACAAGAGTGGAGCGCCACGGCAATCACAGACAAGCCAACGGTTAACATGCTCGGGGGATACTATTCCCAGCAGCAATTCCTGCGTAACCTGGACATCAAAGCCAGTCTTGCAACGCCAGACCAGGCTTCCGTTATGGATGAAGCCTATAAAGAGTTTGTGATGCAGCTGGCTTCGTGGGATACCCGCCGCGATTTCTGGTCCCAGACGGATTACTACAAGCAGCGCCGGGTTGATAATACAAAAGCCGACGCCGCCCTGCTGGACGATCTGATTAACAATATTCAGTTTATGCCGGGCGACGCGCTGCGTAACGTGAATGACAGCGTCAAGCTGATTGCAGAAACCGCGCCGGATGCCAACAACCTGTTGCGTCAGTACGTCGCGTTTGCCAGCCAGCGTGCCGCAAGCCATCTTAACGAAGAGCTTAAAGGTGCCTGGGCGGCTCGTACCATCCAGATGAAAGCCCAGGTGAAACGTCAGGAAGAGGTGGCGAATACCATTTTCGGTCGCCGTGTGCATAACATTGAGCAGGCGCTGAAAATTGCAGAACAGCGCAATATTTCCCGTACTGAGACTGACGTGCCGGCCGATGAGCTGCCTGATTCAGAGATGTTCCTCCTTGGTCGCCCTATGTTGCAGGCGCGTCTGGAAAACCTCCAGGCCGTCGGTCCTGATTTTGACCTCGATTACGATCAAAATCGCGCGATGCTCAATACGCTTAATGTCGGTCCATCTCTGGACCCGCGTTTTCAGACCTATCGTTATTTGCGAACGCCTGAAGAACCTGTAAAACGCGATAGTCCGCGTCGTGCATTCCTGATGATTATGTGGGGGATTGTAGGCGCACTGACGGGCGCTGGCGTGGCGTTAACGCGTCGTCGCAAAAACTAAGAACGCCGTCTACGATGAAGGCTGCGGCCTTCATCGCCTAATCGAAGAGAATCGATGTGAAAGTACTAACCGTATTTGGCACCAGGCCGGAGGCCATTAAGATGGCACCTCTGGTTCATGCGCTGGCCTGCGATCCTGATATTGAAGCGAAAGTGTGCGTCACTGCCCAACACCGTGAGATGCTCGATCAGGTTTTAACGCTCTTCTCCATCGTCCCGGATTACGACCTTAATATTATGAAACCGGGGCAAGGATTAACGGAAATAACCTGTCGCATTCTGCAAGAGCTAAAGCCGATCCTGGAGTCATTCAAGCCTGACGTGGTGCTGGTTCACGGTGACACCACCACAACCGTGGCGACAAGCCTGGCCGCGTTTTACCAGCGAATTCCCGTGGGGCATGTTGAGGCGGGTCTGCGTACCGGCAATCTTTATTCGCCGTGGCCGGAGGAGGCCAACCGCACGTTAACGGGTCATCTGGCGATGTACCACTTTGCGCCAACGGAAAACTCCCGTCAGAACCTGCTGCGTGAAAATATCGCCGATAACAAAATCTTTGTGACCGGCAATACGGTCATTGACGCGTTAATTTGGGTACGTGACCGCGTCCTGGCAAATAGCGAGCTTCAGAAAGAGCTCGCTGCCCGCTATCCGTTCCTTCACAACGGTAAAAAAACCATTCTGGTTACTGGCCACCGTCGCGAAAGCTTTGGCCGGGGTTTCGAGCAAATCTGTCACGCGCTGGCTGAAATCGCCGCGCAGAACGATGATGTGCAAATTGTCTATCCAGTACACCTTAACCCTAACGTCAGCGAGCCGGTTAACCGGATCCTGGGCCATGTCGAAAATGTCCTTCTGATTGAACCTCAGGACTACATGCCGTTTGTCTGGCTGATGAACCACGCCTGGCTGATCCTCACCGATTCCGGCGGAATTCAGGAAGAAGCGCCATCCCTCGGCAAACCGGTGCTGGTGATGCGTGAAACGACCGAACGTCCGGAAGCCGTCAAAGCCGGTACGGTGCGGCTGGTCGGCACCAACGCGCAGCTCATCGTCGAAGAGGTCACGCGCCTGCTGCATGACGATGAAGCGTATCAGGCGATGAGCCGGGCCCATAATCCGTACGGAGACGGGCAGGCTTGTGGCCGTATTTTGCAAGCACTTAAACACAATCGGGTATCGCTATGAGTTTTACTACCATCTCGGTCATTGGTCTTGGCTACATTGGCTTGCCTACTGCGGCCGCGTTTGCCTCTCGTCAGAAACAGGTTGTCGGTGTGGATATCAACGCACGGGCGGTAGAAACCATTAACCGTGGCGAGATTCATATTGTGGAGCCCGATCTTGACCGCGTGGTGAAAGAGGCGGTGGAGGGGGGCTTCCTGCGTGCCAGCACGACGCCAGTTGAAGCGGATGCCTACCTGATTGCCGTCCCCACTCCATTTAAAGGCGACCACGAGCCCGACATGGCGTTCGTCGAGGCGGCGGCAAAATCCATCGCGCCTGTGCTGAAGAAAGGGGCGCTGGTGATCCTGGAATCAACATCTCCGGTCGGCGCTACCGAGCAGATGGCACAGTGGCTGGCCGACGCGCGCCCTGATTTAAGCTTCCCGCAGCAGGCGGGTGAACAGGCGGATATCAACATCGCTTACTGTCCGGAGCGCGTGTTACCGGGTCAGGTGATGGTCGAACTGATTAAAAACGACCGCGTCATTGGCGGTATGACGCCCGTCTGTTCCGAACGTGCCAGCGCGCTGTACAAGATTTTCCTGGAAGGTGAATGCGTGGTGACCAACTCCCGCACCGCCGAGATGTGCAAGCTGACGGAGAACAGCTTCCGCGACGTCAATATCGCCTTTGCGAACGAACTGTCGCTGATCTGTGCCGATCAGGGGATTAACGTCTGGGAGCTGATTAGTCTGGCGAATCGCCATCCGCGCGTGAACATTCTCCAGCCAGGTCCGGGCGTGGGCGGACACTGTATCGCCGTCGACCCGTGGTTTATCGTGGCGCAAAATCCGGCGCAGGCGCGTCTGATTCGCACCGCGCGTGAAGTGAACGACAGCAAGCCTCACTGGGTGCTCAATCAGGTTAAAGCGACGGTAGCGGATTGTCTGGCAGAGAGCGGCAAGCGCGCCAGCGAGCTGAAAATTGCCTGCTTTGGTCTGGCATTCAAACCCAATATTGACGATCTGCGTGAAAGCCCGGCGATGGAAATTGCCGAGATGATTGCCGAATGGCACAAGGGTGAAACGCTGGTGGTTGAGCCGAATATCCATGAATTACCGGCAAAACTGGCGGGGCACTGCACGCTGACGGCGCTGGACGACGCGCTGGCGACGGCGGACGTGCTGGTGCTGCTGGTAGATCATAAAGAGTTTAAAGCGACGTCCGGCGATGCCGTTCGTCAGCAGTATATTGTGGATACCAAAGGTGTCTGGCGTTGAACAGCCTGAATGGGGTGCTCGAGTCCCTGCAGTGGGAGAGTGCCTTTTTCGGCCTGCCGTCGGCCATCGTGCGTCTGCGCGATGACGCGCCGGTGCTGGCTGAACCGGATTTTATCGCCTGGCAACGGGTGCAGGCTAAGATCCCGACGGAGCGTGCCGATCTGCTTGATGCGCTGCAGCAACACGGCTTTCAGCTGGTTGAAGGTGAGGTAGACCTTTCCATTACCCTTACCCGGCACGATGCGTCCGGCGCGGAAATTGCAACAGAGCAGGACATCCCCGCGCTGCGTCAGATGGCGGCCCAGGCATTTGCTCAGAGCCGCTTTCGTGCGCCCTGGTATGCACCTGACGATAGCGGACGTTTCTATGCCCAGTGGATAGAAAATGCGGTCAAAGGCACCTTTGACCACGTCTGCCTGGTTTTTCGTGCAGGGGACGGTCAAATCCAGGGGTTCGTCTCGCTGCGTAAGCTCAACGAGCGCGAGGCGCGTATCGGCTTATTAGCCGGGCGCGGCATGGGTGAGAAACTCATGCAGGCGGCGCTGCACTGGGCGCAACAGCAACAGCTTGTGACGCTGCGGGTCGCGACCCAACTGGGCAACACCGCCGCGCTTAAACGTTATATTGCGAGTGGTGCCAACATCGACGCCACCGCCTACTGGTTATACAGGTGACAAGATGATTCCATTTAACGCACCACCCGTTGTCGGAACTGAACTCGACTATATGCAGTCTGCCATGGGCAGCGGCAAACTCTGTGGTGACGGCGGTTTTACCCGTCGCTGTCAGCAGTGGATGGAACAGCGTTTTCGCAGCGCCAAAGTGCTGCTGACCCCATCCTGTACGGCATCGCTGGAAATGGCGGCACTGTTGCTGGATATCCAGCCCGGTGATGAAGTGATTATGCCGAGCTATACCTTCGTTTCCACCGCGAACGCCTTTGTCCTACGCGGAGCGAAAATCGTCTTTGTGGATATCCGTCCGGATACCATGAACATTGATGAGACGCTGATTGAAGCGGCGATCACCGACAAAACGCGCGCGATCGTGCCGGTTCACTACGCGGGCGTGGCCTGTGAAATGGACACCATCATGGCCATCGCCAAAAAACATAATCTGTTCGTGGTGGAAGATGCCGCGCAGGGCGTGATGTCCACCTACAAGGGACGCGCGCTGGGCACGATCGGCCACATTGGCTGCTTTAGCTTCCACGAAACCAAAAACTACACGGCGGGTGGAGAAGGTGGCGCGACGCTGATTAACGACCGGGCTCTCGTGGAGCGTGCGGAAGTGATCCGCGAAAAAGGCACCAACCGCAGCCAGTTCTTCCGGGGACAGGTAGATAAATACACCTGGCGCGATATCGGCTCCAGCTATCTGATGGCGGATCTGCAGGCGGCGTATCTGTGGGCGCAGCTGGAAGCGGCGGAACGTATCAACCTTCAGCGTCTTTCCCTGTGGCAAACGTATTACGATGCGCTTGAGCCTCTGGCCAAAGCCGGGCGTATTGAGCTGCCGACCATCCCGGCAGATTGCGTCCACAACGCGCATATGTTCTACATCAAGCTGCGCGATAACGACGACCGCAGCGAGCTCATCGCCTGGCTGAAAGAGGCCGAAATTATGGCGGTGTTCCACTACATCCCGCTGCACTCCAGCCCGGCCGGCGAAGCGTTTGGCACGTTCGCGGGTGAAGATCGTTACACCACCAAAGAAAGTGAGCGTTTGCTTCGCCTGCCACTGTTCTACAACCTCGCGCCTGTTAACCAGCGTACGGTAATTAATACCCTTCTGAGTTATTTCGGCTGATATGTCTCTGGCAAAAGCATCGGTGTGGACCGCCGCGTCCACGCTTGTAAAAATTGGCGCCGGGCTGCTGGTCGTCAAGCTGTTGGCCGTCTCATTTGGCCCCTCTGGTGTCGGGCTGGCAGGTAATTTCCGCCAGCTCGTTACCGTCCTTGGCGTGCTGGCCGGTGCCGGTATCTTCAACGGCGTCACCAAATACGTTGCGCAGTATCATGATGATGCGGCTCAGCTGCGCAGAGTGGTGGGTACCTCTTCGGCGATGGTCACGGGTTTTTCGACCCTGATGGCGATTGTCTTTCTGCTGGCGGCGGCGCCCATCAGCCAGGGATTGTTCGGTCATACCCATTATCAGGGGCTGGTGCGTCTGGTCGCGTTGGTTCAGATGGGTATTGCCTGGGCTAACCTGCTGCTGGCGCTGATGAAAGGTTTTCGTGATGCCGCCGGGAACGCGCTTGCCTTAATCCTGGGCAGCGTCATCGGCGTGATTGCCTATTACTTTTGCTATCGCCTGGGCGGCTATGAGGGCGCACTGCTGGGGCTGGCCCTGGTCCCGGCACTGGTTGTTGTGCCTGCGGCATTTATGCTGATGCGTCGGGGCGTCATCCCTCTGAGCTTCCTGAAACCGCAATGGGACACGATGCTTGCCAGCCAGCTGGGTAAATTTACCCTGATGGCGCTCATCACCTCCGTTACGCTGCCGGTAGCCTACGTGATGATGCGAAATTTGCTGGCGGCGCATTATAGCTGGGATGAAGTGGGGATCTGGCAGGGCGTAAGCAGTATTTCCGACGCCTATCTCCAGTTTATTACGGCTTCCTTTAGCGTTTACCTGCTGCCAACCTTATCGCGTCTGACGTCCAGACAGGATATTACCCGTGAGATTTTCCGATCGCTGCGCTTTGTGCTGCCAGCCGTCGCGGCGGCCAGCTTTACCGTCTGGTTACTGCGCGATGTCGCCATCTGGCTGCTGTTCTCGGCGAAGTTCACCGCCATGCGCGATCTCTTTGCCTGGCAGCTGGTGGGTGATGTGCTGAAAGTGGGTGCTTACGTTTTTGGCTATCTGGTGATTGCAAAAGCGTCCCTGCGGATGTATATCCTGGCGGAAATTAGCCAGTTTGCGTTACTGACAGCATTTTCACACTGGCTGATACCCGCGCACGGTGCGCTGGGGGCGGCTCAGGCCTACATGGCAACCTATATCGTTTATTTCGCCGCCTGTTGCGGCGTATTTTTATTGTGGCGTAAACGCGCATGACTGCACTGATTCACATCCTGGGATCGGATATCCCACACCATAACCAGACCGTTTTGCGGTTCTTCAACGACGAGCTCGCATCGGGTAATCCTGATGCGCGTGAGTTTATGGTTGCAGGTCAGGATAAGGGCCTGAGCGAGGCGTTTCCGGCGCTGACGATTCGCTTCTGGCCGGATAAGGCCGCGCTGGCGAAGGCGGTCGTTGCCAGAGCCAAGGCGGATCGTAAGCAACGTTTCTTTTTCCACGGGCAGTTCAATACCGGCCTGTGGCTGGCACTGCTCAGCGGGGGGATTAAACCCTCCCAGTGCAGCTGGCATATCTGGGGAGCCGATCTCTACGAAGTCTCCCGCGGCTGGAAATTCCGTCTTTTCTATCCACTGCGCCGCATGGCGCAGGGGCGCGTGGGCTGTGTGTTTGCCACCCGTGGCGATCTCAACTATTTTGCTAAACAGCACCCGAACGTGCGCGGAGAACTGCTCTATTTCCCAACCCGCATGGATCCGGCGCTGAACGCCATGGCGAATGACGCGGTGCGTGAAGGCAAGCTAACGATCCTGGTGGGGAATTCCGGCGATCGCAGTAACGAACACGTCGCAGCGCTCAGGGCGGTGCATCAGCAGTTCGGCGACACGGTGAACGTGGTGGTGCCGATGGGCTATCCCGCCAACAACGACGCCTATATTGCTGAGGTTCGCCAGCAGGGACTTGCGCTGTTTAGCGCAGAAAATTTGCACATCCTCAGCGATAGGCTGGAATTTGATGAGTATCTTGCGCTGCTGAGAAAATGCGATCTTGGCTATTTCATCTTCGCCCGACAGCAGGGAATCGGCACGCTGTGTCTGCTGATTCAGGCGGGTGTACCGTGCGTGCTCAACCGCGACAACCCGTTCTGGCAGGACATGGCCGAGCAGCATATTCCGGTGCTGTTTACCTCAGACACGCTGAATGTCGAGGTGGTACGGGAAGCCCAACGCCAGCTCACGCTGGTGGATAAAAATAGCATCGATTTTTTCAGCCCGAATTACCTCACGCCGTGGCATCGCGCGCTGCGTATCGCTTCAGGAGACAAAGCATGAGTCAGTTGCAATTCAGCGGCTTACTGGTTGTCTGGCTTCTGAGCGCCCTGTTTATCGCCACGCTTACCTGGTTTGAATTCCGCCGGGTGCGGTTCAACTTTAACGTATTCTTCTCGTTACTGTTTCTGCTGACCTTCTTTTTCGGCTTCCCGCTGACCAGCATTCTGGTCTTCCGTTTTGACGTGAGCGTCGCACCGCCGGAAATCCTGCTCCAGGCGCTTCTGGCGGCGACCTGCTTCTATGCCGTCTACTACGTCACCTATAAAACGCGTCTGCGTTCAGCGCAGGCTGCAGTCCCGCGTCGGCCGCTTTTTACCATGAATCGGGTGGAAACCCACCTGACGTGGGTGATGCTGATGACCATCGCCCTGGTCAGCGTCGGTATCTTCTTCATGCATAACGGCTTTCTGCTGTTTAAGCTCCACTCCTACAGCCAGATTTTTTCGGCCGAAGTCTCGGGCGTGGCGCTTAAGCGTTTCTTCTATTTCTTCATCCCGGCGATGCTGGTGGTCTTTTTCCTGCGTCAGGACAGCAAAGCGTGGCTGTTCTTTCTGGTCAGCACCGTCGCGTTTGGCATTCTGACCTACATGATTGTTGGCGGCACGCGCGCGAACATCATCATCGCCTTCGCCATCTTCCTGTTTATCGGCATCATCCGCGGCTGGATCTCGCTGTGGATGCTGGTTGCAGCAGGCGTGTTTGGCATTGTCGGGATGTTCTGGCTGGCGCTGAAGCGCTACGGGATGAACGTGGCGGGCGATGAGGCGTTTTACACGTTCCTCTACCTGACGCGCGATACGTTCTCGCCGTGGGAAAACCTGGCATTGCTGCTGCAAAACTACGACAAGATTGATTTCCAGGGGCTGGCGCCGATTGTTCGAGACTTCTACGTCTTTATCCCTTCCTGGCTATGGCCGGACCGGCCCGGCGTGGTGCTTAACACGGCGAATTACTTTACCTGGGAAGTGCTGAACAACCATTCCGGTCTGGCAATCTCGCCAACGCTGATTGGTTCCCTGGTGGTGATGGGGGGGGCGTGGTTCATTCTGCCCGGGGCGGTTGCCGTGGGGCTGATTATCAAGTGGTTCGACTGGCTTTACCTGCGCGGCAACGAAGAGACCAACCGCTATAAAGCCGCCATTTTGCACAGTTTCTGCTTTGGTGCCATTTTCAATATGATCGTTCTGGCGCGCGAAGGGCTGGACTCGTTCGTTTCGCGCGTGGTGTTCTTCATGGTCGTTTTCGGCCTCTGCCTGTTGCTGGCCAAACTGTTGTACTGGCTGTTTGACAGCGCAGGTCTTGTGCACAAGCGCGAACGGCAGGGCAGCACAACGCTGTCGCAAGTCTGAGTAAGGATAGTAATGACTGATAAAATTTCTGCACCGCGCTACGCGCTACGTGGCCTGCAGCTTATTGGCTGGCGCGACATGCAGCACGCGCTGGACTTTCTGTTCGCCGACGGCCAGATGAAATCCGGTACGCTGGTGGCCATCAACGCGGAAAAAATGCTGGCGGTTGAGGATAATGCGGAAGTCAAAAGCCTGATTGAAGCGGCTGAATTTAAATACGCGGACGGGATCAGCGTGGTCCGCTCTATCCGTAAAAAGTATCCTGACGCTAATGTATCCCGCGTGGCGGGGGCCGATCTCTGGGAGCAGCTTATGGCCCGCGCAGGTGCGCAGGGTACGCCCGTGTTCCTGATTGGCGGAAAGCCGGAGATACTGGCCCAGACGGAGGAGAAACTGCGTCGTCAATGGATTGTTAATATTGTCGGCAGCCAGGATGGTTACTTCAAACCGGAAGATCGGCAGGCTCTGTTTGAGCGCGTTCGTGACAGCGGGGCGAAAATTGTCACCGTGGCGATGGGCTCCCCGCGCCAGGAGATCCTGATGCGCGACTGCCGTCTGGTCTGTCCTGATGCCCTCTACATGGGCGTCGGCGGCACGTACGACGTCTTTACCGGCCACGTTAAGCGTGCGCCAAAGGTCTGGCAAAATCTGGGGCTGGAGTGGCTGTACCGCCTGCTATCGCAACCGACGCGCATTAAACGACAGATCCGTCTGCTTCGCTACCTCGCCTGGCATTACACCGGGAAAATGTAATCAAAATGTAGCGCGATATGCTATTCGCGCTGCAACTCGCCTGCAAAACTGCTGATAATCTGTGCAATGCATTCATTTTTTTAATGCATCGTTTGCCATTTGGCAGATTTTAGGAAACCATTCGCTCCGTATTTTAGTACCCCTAAAAAACAATACCCGGTATTAAGCCGGGAAACAGCAAACACAATCGAGGATCTATGGCAGAGAAACAACCGGAGCTACAGCGTGGGCTGGAAGCTCGTCATATTGAACTGATAGCGCTGGGCGGCACTATCGGCGTGGGCCTGTTTATGGGCTCCGCAAGCACGCTCAAATGGGCAGGCCCTTCCGTATTACTGGCGTATATTATCGCCGGGCTGTTTGTTTTCTTCATTATGCGTTCCATGGGCGAAATGCTCTTCCTGGAGCCGGTAACCGGCTCGTTCGCCGTTTACGCGCATCGCTATATGAGCCCCTTCTTCGGCTACCTGACGGCCTGGTCATACTGGTTTATGTGGATGGCGGTGGGCATCTCAGAGATCACCGCGATAGGGGTCTACGTCCAGTTCTGGTTCCCGGACATGGTCCAGTGGATACCCGCGCTCATTGCCGTGGGGCTGGTGGCGCTGGCAAACCTGGCCGCCGTGCGCCTTTACGGTGAAATTGAGTTCTGGTTCGCAATGATCAAAGTCACCACGATTATCGTGATGATTGTCGTCGGCCTGGGCGTGATTTTCTTCGGCTTTGGCAACGGTGGACACGCTATCGGCTTTGGCAACCTGACCGAAAACGGCGGCTTCTTCGCCGGCGGCTGGAAGGGCTTCCTGACGGCGCTGTGTATCGTTGTGGCCTCGTATCAGGGCGTGGAGCTGATCGGTATTACCGCCGGTGAAGCGAAAAACCCGCAGGTCACGCTGCGTAGCGCGGTGGGCAAAGTGCTGTGGCGTATCCTGATTTTCTATGTGGGCGCGATCTTCGTCATCGTGACCATCTTCCCGTGGAACGAAATTGGCACGACGGGTAGCCCGTTTGTATTAACCTTCGCCAAAATTGGTATCACGGCGGCGGCGGGTATCATCAACTTTGTGGTCCTGACGGCAGCGCTGTCAGGCTGTAACAGCGGGATGTACAGCTGCGGGCGTATGCTCTATGCGCTTTCGAAGAATAACCAGCTGCCTGCGGCGATGAGTAAAGTTTCACGTGCCGGCGTACCGGTGGCGGGTGTGGCGGTCTCCATTGTAATCCTGCTGATTGGCTCTTGCCTGAATTACATCATTCCTAACCCGCAGCGCGTGTTCGTTTACGTCTACAGCGCCAGCGTACTGCCGGGCATGGTGCCGTGGTTTGTTATCCTCATCAGCCAGCTGCGTTTCCGTCATGCGCATAAAAAAGCGATTGAAAGCCATCCGTTCCGCTCAATTCTGTTCCCCTATGCGAACTATTTGACGATGGCGTTCCTGATTTGCGTATTAATCGGCATGTACTTTAATGAAGATACCCGCATGTCGCTGTTTGTCGGGATGATCTTCCTGGCGGCTGTAACGGCTGCATATAAGCTTTTTGGCCTGGGTCGCCGCGGCACCACGCAGAAAGTGGAGGAATAAGCGGCAAAATGTGCAAACCATAACCAAACGCGCATTTTTTTCAAAAAAGCACTAGACAGCGGGGACGGAGGTACGTAATATCCAGCCCCGCAACGGCGCTAAGCGCCCGTAGCTCAGCTGGATAGAGCGCTGCCCTCCGGAGGCAGAGGTCTCAGGTTCGAATCCTGTCGGGCGCGCCATTTTAGTCCCGGCGCTAGAGCTGCGGTGGTCTGAGAAGTAGTCAGTACCGCGTGAAAGAATACAGTGGTGGCTATAGCTCAGTTGGTAGAGCCCTGGATTGTGATTCCAGTTGTCGTGGGTTCGAATCCCATTAGCCACCCCATTATTTGAAAGAGTTGTGAATTGCGAAGGTGGCGGAATTGGTAGACGCGCTAGCTTCAGGTGTTAGTGTCCTTTGGATGTGGGGGTTCGAGTCCCCCCCCTCGCACCACGACTTTTTAAATGAATTGAACTAAAAATTCAAAAAGCAGTACATCGGCGAGTAGCGCAGCTTGGTAGCGCAACTGGTTTGGGACCAGTGGGTCGGAGGTTCGAATCCTCTCTCGCCGACCAATTTTGAACCCCGCTTCGGCGGGGTTTTTTGTTTTCTGCGAGCTCTCATTCCTGTAGTCATGCCCCGACAGCGCCCTTTTTCTTTGTCGCAATTCAGCGACATGCAACTCATTGAAAATTAAATAAATAACTATTTATGGGTTTTGCTGTCTCCTCCTGGCGACATATTCCCGCCTTTTCCCGATACGTTGTAGAGCCTAAGACGGTGCCAGGCAGCATAATTTCCTTTTATCTTAAAATGTTGCGTCATGTAAAAGTTCTGGGTGTCATGTTGGCACGTTACGTGCAATAATATGCGTGTAGATGCTCATTCCATCTCTTATGTTCGCCTTAGTGCCTCATAAACTCAGGAATGACGCAGAGCCATTTACGGTGCTTATCGTCCACTGACAGATGTCGCTTCGGCCTCATCAGACACCATGGACACAACGTTGAGTGAAGCACCAAATATGTTGTCTTACAGACCTGTTTTAACGCCTGCTTTTATAGCAGGCGTTTTTTTATGCCTTATTCCCGATACAGGCGCATGATCAGGGCAACCATCAGCAGGGCCGATGCCGAGACAGCATAGAGCGCCTGTACGGAGCCAAACCCTGAAGCTACCGCCGCTGCAATGCCGGTGAAAAGAGAGGCGCTGAGCGTTTGCCAGCGCCAGGCTTTACCGCTGGCCGAAGCGGTTTGCGTGAGAGGAAAACTACTGAGTACCCCAAACGTGCCCGCTGCGAAGAGAACATTCGAGGCCAGATGCGCGATAAAGATCATCCCCAGCGCGCATATCGTCCACCCGGACAAAAAAGGCAGCATGCCATAAGCGGCCAGAAAGATGCTCAGGCAAACGATTATTCGCGGCGTGTGGGCCGCAAAGCGCGTCAGGCTCTCTTTTTTTAGCAGCAGGGGGCCACAAAGCTGCCCCAGACTCCTCGCGAAAAGCAGAGGCAAAGCAAGGCCCGCCGCATCCTGAGGACGGAGCTGCTGGGCCAGTGCCGGAAGCAGCGCCATCGCCGGTGAGCCGACGGCGGCCAGCGCCGGCAGGATGAGCAGGCTGCGTTTCTGCCGAACGGTCAACGCCTGCCAGCGTAATGTTGCAGAAACTCCCCTTTCCATAGCGGTGGGATGTGGTGCCGGAGAAAACCGGCGCCCAGCCAGCCATAGCAGTACCACTGACCCGAGAAAGCTGGCGGCATCAATGGCCAGCAGGGTAAACACGGACGTCTTCTGAAACAGCACCACGCCCAGGCCGGTCCCTAACAACACCTGAGAAGCAAAAATCACATTTTCCAGACAGGTTGCAGCGGGCAGCTCCGCTTCGCTAAGTCCGCGCTTAAAGAGCAAAGTCAGCGCGGGCCAGCTCATCCCGCTGAGCAGGGCTTCGGTGGATTGCACGGCGAGCAATGCGGCAACGCTGTGGTAACCCACACCAAGCAGGGGAAAGAGCAGGGCGAGCAGGCCCAGCCCCTCGGTCAGTATCAGCAGGGATATCGGCGAAAAGCGCGAGCACAGCTTTTCGCCGAAGATACTGCCGATGAACCCTGGTACCGTAGCGAAAAGAAAAGCGAGAGTAAGCAGAGCGGGCGGGGCTGACCACGCCAGCAGCAAACCGAAGACCACGACCTGGGTTAAGCCATTCCCCAGTGAAGAAAAGATAAAAGCACAGGCAAGCAGGCGCAGCCAGCGGTGGCAGCGCAGCGCCTGGATAAGCGCATACAAAAGCGAGTTCATTGAGATTTCCTTTCAAAAACGATTTAGTCCACGCTGCAAAATGTGCGCGTGTGTGAAAAAAGGTTAATGAAAAGACATCGTTACATTGGCGGATTCGTTTGCGGATGTGGGTGTAAAGAATGTAGCAGGAGAAAGGCGATAAAAAAAGGAGACCCTCTGGCCTCCTTTTTATTTACTGCTGCGTACCGTTATTTTGCAGCGTTAGCAGCAATCCGTCACGCCGCATGGCGGCTGCCTCTTCCGGCTTGTGCTGCTTGTCCAGCGTATCGGCAAGCCACGCGTAGTCAAACGCGTCCGGACGCTGCTTCAGCGCCGCGCGGAAGGCGAGGCTCGCCTCCTGCCATTCTCCGTGCTTCATCAGCGACTGACCGAGCGTGCTCCACAGCAGCGGTCGGTCACCGACGGTTTTAATCTGCTGACGCAGCACTTTTTCGATTTGCTCAGGATTATTGGTTTTCAGACGCGGGATCACCATCACCAGACGATCGTCATACTGGCGCTTCAGGCCATCGAGGAGGATCTCCTGAGCCGTGTCATGATCGTCACATTCAATAAGATGTTCCGCCATGGCGACCTGCAGAGGAACCTGCTGGCGCGTCTTACGGCTCTGATTCTTCCACCACGTTTTCAGACCGTCGCTGCCCAGGTCGGCGCGCGCCTGATCCATCAGGCCAATCCATGCCAGACGCTGAAGCTCATCACGATGTTCATCGTCGCCCACCTCGGCCTTCGCCATCGACGGAATGATGTCCAGCAGCGAGCCCCAGGCGCCGGTACGAATATACGCCTGCTCGGCAAGACGCAGCACTTCCGGATGACGTGGCGCAACTTCCAGCAGGCGATCGATACCGTGACGCGCCGCGTGATTTTCATTGCGCGCCAGCTGCAGGCGAACGCGCGTGATTTCTACAGGAATCGGGTCGCCGTGGGCCAGCTCTGCCGCCCGCTCCAGATGCTGATTGGCGCGGGCTTCGTCACCGCGCTGCTGCGCCGCTTCGGCAGCGAGCAGATAATTCACCACCGGCTGTTCGGCATGGTCGGCGTTTTTCGACATCAGCTTTTCAACCTGCTGATAGTCACCCTCGGCAAGCTTAAGCAGCGCCTGTTCGGTCTGCTTGCGGGCGCGGCGGCGTTTACGGCCAACGAACCAGCCGCGCGTGTGGGCACCGGTGCGGAAAATACGGCGCAGGATCCACTCGATCGCAAACAGCACCACCACGCCGAGGATCAGAATGATCGTCAGGCCGGTTACGCTGGTTTCAATGTTGTAGTTATCCGTCTGGATCAGGACGTAACCCTGATGACCCGCAAGCATAGGTCCCAGCACGATCCCGGCGATCAGCAGGATGAAGAGTAAGAGAACTTTTAGCATCATTACTCTCCTTGCGGTGCGCTTTCAGGCGCCGGAGCCGGGGCAGGTGCCGCTCCGTCCGTCGGCTCTGCCGGTACGCCCGGCTGCGCCAGCAGGTTACGTACGCGCGTCTGCATCAGTTTCTCCAGAATCGGCTGGCTGGCCAGCTTATCCGGCACGTTCATGGTGATGTTCTGCTGGCTCAGCTTATCAATGTCTTCGAGGAAGGCGGTGGTCGTCGCATCATCGGTGTTGTAGTAGGCGCGTACCCACGTCGAGACGTTATCCAGCGCCTGTTTGTATGTCTCTTCCTGATGACGCGGCACGGCCTGAGCCGCCACCAGCAGGCGGGAACGAATGTTCTCGCGCAGATAGATATCCTGGTTCGGCGCCAGCAGCGGCACGGCGGTTTCGTCGCGACGGCGGATAGTGATGAAGCTGTCCATAAAGTTCTGCCAGCTTTTCTGCAGGTTTATGCGCCATTCGCTCAGGGAGCTGGAAAGCTCGGTACCGTCGGAATCCATCGGGGAATCGTCGTCGTTGTTATCCGCCAGCTGCAGGTTATCAATCTGATTCGACAGCTGGTTCACCTTGAGGATAATGCCGTCGTAATCCACCTGCGAGACGGCGGAGAGGCTGGCGATGTCCTCGGTGATCGCGCGTCGCGCGGTGATAAGGCTCGGGTCGTTCATGTCTGCCAGGCTCGCATCGGCGCTTTTCAGCAGCGCGGCGGCAGTGGTGACGTCCTGATCGCTCCAGAGCTTACGTCCGGCGAGCTTCACCAGGAAGTCAGCCTGCGAGAGCAGCCAGGTTTTGGCATCGGTACCGGAAATCGTGGCGACTTTCTGCTGCACGTCGCCCAGCTGTTTAGCCAGCTCTTCCTGTTTGCTGTTCGCCTCGGCAAGCGCGGCGGCCTGCTGCTTAATCACCGTTTCCAGCTCGGTTTTCTGCGTCTCCTGCGCTTTTTGCAGGGCAGTGAGCTGATTCACCAGCGCATCGCTGGTGGACGTCTGATTTGCACCCTGTTGCTTCACCAGACCGTACAGGCCAACCCCTGCTGCCAGCGCAATGGCGATGGCAATCGCGCTCAGCGCGAGGCTCGTTTTGTTGCTGCCGTTTTTCTTCTCAGCGGTTTTCTCAGTCGTCTCTGGCTGTGGCGTCGTCTCCACAGTCTCCCTGGTCTCTTCAACCACGGCGGAGGATTTGTCGTGTTCCGTCATTATGGCTTCCCATTTGAGAGTTATTGTAATGCGCGCAGCAGCGCATCGTTGTCGGCGTTATCAGCGATCCGAATATCCTGCCAGCCCAGTTCCCGGGCCTGGTTCGCCAGACGCTCACTGACGACCAGAAGCCGACAGCGGAGTAACCAGTTTTCGCGATACCAGAGCGGTATCAGCGACCAAAGCTGTTGTAACATTTCACCGCTGGTGACCACCAGCGTATTAATGCCGCGCGCGTGCCAGCGCATCGCCTCTTCCGCGCCATCGTAGTGTTTTGCACAGCGCTGATAGCACTCAACGAACGTTACGTCTGCACCGCGTTCACGCAGCGTTTCGCCCAGCAGCTCGCGACCACCGTTGCCGCGCAAAATGAGCGCACGCTTTCCGGCAATAGTTTGTAATTCAGGTAATTGTAGCAAGACTTCGCTGATTTCCCGATCTAACGGGTAACGAACGTCCGCGCTGCTTACGGTATGCAGCGCCAGTGCCGTTGTGCGGCCAATCGCGAAATAGCGGGGGGCAAGTGGCCAGGCTAAACCCTGCTGTTGCAGCTGCGCGTGGGCAAATTCCACGGCATGTTGCGACAGCGCAAACAGCAGGTCGCCTTCCTGAAGGGTATTCATCTGGTCGGCGAGCGCAGAGAGCTCCCGACCGGGGGAGAATTCAATGAGCGGAAAACTCCAGGCCACCTGCCCCAGTGTGCGCAGACGGCTCACTAACTGCTCTCCTGCGGGAGAAGGGCGGGTGACAAGAATACTCATGCAGGGGGCTCTCCATTATAAACGTCAGCCAGAATCTCGCGGGCGCCGTTATCCAGCAGCTCTTCCGCCAGCGACACGCCAAGCTGCTCGGCATCTTGCGCTTTACCGCGACGTTCGCCGCGTACCATCTGGGAACCGTCCGGAGCGCCCACCAGCGCGCGCAGCCACAGCTCACCTTCTGTTAATTCAGCATAGCTGCCAATCGGTACCTGACATCCTCCTTCGAGGCGGGTATTCATCGCACGCTCGGCTTTTACGCGGATAGCGGTCTCGTCATGGTTCAGCGGTGCGAGCAGTTCGCGGGTACGCGCATCGTCCAGACGGCACTCGATGCCGACGGCACCCTGGCCCACGGCCGGAAGCGACAGCTCTGGCGGCAAGGCCACGCGAATGCGCGACTCCAGCCCCAGACGCTTGAGGCCGGCAACGGCGAGGATAATGGCATCGTAATCGCCGTTATCCAGCTTGCCCAGACGCGTGCCGACGTTACCGCGCAGCGAGCGAATGATCAGGTCAGGACGGCGCTCTGCCAGCTGACACTGACGGCGTAAACTGGACGTGCCAACCACGCTACCCTCCGGCAGCGCGTCGAGCGAGTCATAGTGGTTAGAGACAAACGCATCGCGCGGATCTTCGCGCTCGCAGATGGTCACCAGCCCCAGCCCTTCCGGGAACTCGACGGGCACGTCTTTCATTGAATGTACGGCGATATCGGCGCGGTTCTCAAGCAATGCCAGTTCCAGTTCTTTGACAAACAGGCCTTTGCCGCCCACTTTCGCCAGGGGCGTATCGAGGATCACGTCACCGCGCGTGACCATCGGCACCAGCTCGACGCGCAATCCACTGTGGCAGGCTTCAAGGCGCTGCTTCACATAATGTGCCTGCCAGAGCGCGAGGGGGCTTTGGCGTGTGGCAATTCTCAAAACATTGTCTAACATGCTTGTTACCGTCATTATCAATCGCTAACCATCCTAACATTGTTGACTCTGGGATGGCAGTTTTACGGTTGATGAAGCGTGAGAGGGACAAGGCGGCGTATTCGTCAGCCATAGCCGTATTCAGGAATTTACACGTACAGAACGGTGCTACACTTGTATGTAGCGCATCTTTCTTTACGGTCAACCGGCAAGGTGTTAAATTGATCACGTTTTAGACCATTTTTTCGTCGCTACCGCCAAAAATGATAAGGGCGAAAAAGGGTAACGGTTATCTTTTTGAAATACTGCGGGTCCGCTATTATTCGTGTTTTGAATAGCTTGCGACACCCAGAAACATCAGGCGATACGTCTTGTACCTCTATATTGAGACTCTGAAACAGAGACTGGATGCCATTAATCAACTGCGTGTGGATCGCGCGCTTGCTGCCATGGGCCCTGCTTTCCAGCAGGTATACAGTCTGCTGCCGACATTATTGCACTATCACCATCCGCTGATGCCTGGCTACCTTGACGGTAACGTTCCCCAGGGCATTTGCCTTTTCACGCCTGATGAAACCCAACAGCATTACCTGAACGAGCTCGAACTCTACCGCGGCATGCCGCCACAGGAGTCTCCAAAAGGTGAACTGCCGATTACCGGCGTTTACTCTATGGGGAGCACCTCATCGGTAGGGCAAAGCTGTTCTTCGGACCTGGACATCTGGGTCTGCCATCAGTCCTGGCTCGATAACGACGAGCGTCAGCTGCTGCAACGCAAGTGCAGCCTGCTGGAGAGCTGGGCGGCCTCGCTCGGCGTGGAAGTAAGCTTCTTCCTGATTGATGAAAACCGTTTCCGCCATAACGAAAGCGGCAGTCTGGGTGGTGAGGACTGCGGCTCGACTCAGCACATCTTACTGCTGGATGAATTTTACCGTACTGCCGTGCGTCTGGCCGGGAAGCGTATTCTGTGGAATATGGTCCCTTGCGAAGAAGAAGAGCATTACGATGACTACGTCATGTCGCTTTACGCGCAGGGTGTACTGACGCCAAACGAATGGCTGGACCTCGGCGGCCTCAGCTCTCTGTCAGCCGAAGAGTACTTTGGCGCAAGCCTCTGGCAGCTCTATAAGAGTATCGACTCACCGTACAAAGCGGTGCTGAAAACGCTGCTGCTGGAAGCCTATTCCTGGGAATACCCTACGCCGCGCCTGCTGGCGAAAGATATCAAGCAGCGTCTGCACGACGGGGAGATCGTCTCCTTCGGGCTGGATGCTTACTGCATGATGCTGGAGCGCGTGACCGAATACCTGAAAGCCATTGATGACACCACGCGTCTTGACCTGGTGCGTCGATGTTTCTATCTCAAAGTCTGTGAGAAATTGAGCCGCGAGCGCGCCTGCGTGGGCTGGCGTCGTGAAGTGGTCAGTCAGTTAGTGAAAGAGTGGGGATGGGACGAAGCGCGTCTGTCCATGCTCGACAACCGGGCCAACTGGAAAATTGATCAGGTGCGTGAAGCGCACAACGAACTGCTCGATGCGATGATGCAAAGCTATCGTAACCTGATCCGCTTTGCGCGCCGTAACAACCTCAGCGTTTCCGCCAGCCCTCAGGATATCGGGGTCTTGACCCGCAAGCTGTACGCCGCGTTTGAAGCGCTGCCGGGTAAAGTCACCCTGGTTAACCCGCAGATTTCGCCAGACCTGTCAGAACCGAACCTGACCTTTATCTACGTGCCGCCGGGCCGCGCAAACCGCACCGGGTGGTATCTGTATAACCGTGCGCCAAGCATGGACTCAATCATCAGCCATCAGCCGCTGGAGTATAACCGCTACCTGAACAAGCTGGTGGCCTGGGCCTGGTTTAACGGCCTGCTGACCTCGCGCACGCGCCTGTTTATCAAAGGCAACGAGGTGGTTGATCTCGCTAAGCTGCAGGAGATGGTCGCGGATGTCTCGCACCACTTCCCGCTGCGTCTGCCTGCCCCAACGCCGAAAGCGCTCTACAGCCCGTGCGAAATTCGCCATCTGGCGATTATCGTCAACCTGGAATACGACCCGACGGCGGCCTTCCGCAATCAGGTGGTTCATTTTGACTTCCGCAAGCTGGACGTCTTCAGCTTTGGCGAGCAGCAAAACTGCCTGGTGGGCAGCGTCGATCTGCTGTACCGCAACTCGTGGAACGAAGTGCGTACCCTGCATTTCAACGGCGAGCAGGCGATGATCGAAGCGCTGAAAACGATTCTCGGCAAGATGCACCAGGATGCCGCACCGCCGGACAGCGTTGAGGTGTTCTGCTACAGCCAGCACCTGCGCGGTTTAATTCGTACCCGCGTGCAGCAGCTGGTTTCTGAGTGTATCGAACTGCGTCTCTCCAGCACCCGCCAGGAAACCGGGCGCTTTAAAGCGCTGCGCGTCTCCGGTCAGACCTGGGGCCTGTTCTTCGAACGCCTGAACGTGTCGGTACAGAAGCTGGAAAACGCCATCGAGTTCTACGGCGCGATTTCACACAACAAGCTGCATGGCCTGTCGGTGCAGGTGGAAACCAACCACGTTAAGCTCCCGCAGGTGGTGGACGGATTCGCCAGCGAAGGGATTATTCAGTTCTTCTTTGAAGAGTCGGGCGACGATGCCGGGTTCAACATCTACATTCTGGATGAAACCAACCGCGCCGAGGTGTATCACCACTGTGAAGGCAGTAAAGAGGAGCTGGTGCGCGACGTCAGCCGCTTCTACTCCTCTTCGCACGACCGTTTCACCTATGGCTCAAGCTTTATCAACTTTAACCTGCCGCAGTTCTACCAGATTGTGAACGTCGACGATCGTACGCAGGTGATCCCGTTCCGCACCCAGGCCGTAACGCCTGCCGCGCCTGCCAATCAGGACACCGCGCCGCTGTTGCAGCAGTATTTCTCCTGAGCCTTTTCGCTCGCCCGGTGGCGGCTACGCCTTACCGGGCCTACAACAGCTCGAACCCGTAGGCCGGGTAAGCGCAGCGCCACCCGGCAACAAAACTACCTGAAACTCACAGCCTCACCCGCCTGCGCGGTCGCCGCCTGTTCCAGCAGATCCCAGAACGGTACGCCGCTACGGTCGCAAACCCATTCCCCGTCCTTCAGATCGAAATGATAGCCGCCCTGTTTCGCGGCCAGCCACACCTGGTGAAGCGGCTCCTGGCGGTTAATAATAATTTTGCTGCCATTTTCGAAGCTCAGGGTCAGAATGCCGCCGTTGATTTCACAATCGATATCGCTGTCGCCATCCCAGTCGTCAAGACGCTCTTCGATGGTCATCCACAGGTTGTCGGCAAGGCGATGGAATTCACTGTCGTTCATGGTTTTGTTCCTGTTTTTCGTGATGCCGGCAGTATAACCCTAAATAATTCCCGTTGCAGGAAAGCGGCAAACTCTTGCTTTTGTGTCTTCTCCTGCGATGATAGAAACAGATTTGAACTTACGGGCAACTTTATAATGAAAAACGCTTTCCGAACGCTTGCCGTTCTCATCACGCTGTTTAGCCTGACTGGCTGCGGACTGAAGGGACCACTGTACTTCCCACCGGCGGATAAAACCGCGCCGCCGCCGACGAAACCCGTGCAAAGCGGCATTGAGTCCACCACGCCAAATACTAACGATCGTGGCGACAACGGTGGCCCGACTCAGGTTAATCTCTGACGACAACGTTCTGTACCCGCGCAATGGAGCAAATGATGCAGTTCTCTAAAATGCATGGCCTTGGCAACGATTTTATGGTCGTCGACGCGGTAACGCAGAATGTGTTTTTCTCCCCGGAACTGATCCGTCGCCTGGCGGATCGGCATCTGGGCGTGGGGTTCGATCAGCTGCTGGTGGTCGAGCCACCGTACGATCCCGACCTCGATTTCCACTACCGTATTTTTAACGCGGACGGCAGTGAAGTTAACCAGTGCGGCAACGGCGCGCGCTGTTTTGCCCGCTTTGTCCGCCTGAAAGGGCTGACCAACAAGCGTGATATTCGCGTCAGCACGGCCAATGGCCGCATGGTGCTCAGCGTCACCGATGATGAGCTGGTGCGCGTGAACATGGGCGAGCCTAACTTCGAGCCCTCCGTCGTGCCGTTTCGCGCAAACAAAGCGGAAAAGACCTATATTATGCGTGCGGCCGAGCAGACAGTATTGTGCGGCGTCGTCTCAATGGGTAACCCACACTGCGTGATTCAGGTTGATGATGTGGAAACCGCCGCGGTCGAAACGCTCGGCCCGGTGCTGGAAAGCCATGAACGTTTTCCGGAGCGCGCGAACATCGGCTTTATGCAGGTGGTGAAGCGCGAGCACATTCGCCTGCGGGTTTACGAGCGCGGCGCGGGCGAGACGCAGGCCTGCGGAAGCGGTGCCTGTGCTGCGGTGGCCGTGGGCATCTCTCAGGGGTTACTGGCAGAAGAGGTTCGCGTGGAGTTACCGGGCGGTCGGCTTGATATCGCCTGGAAAGGACCGGGTCATCCACTGTATATGACTGGCCCGGCGGCACATGTCTATGACGGGTTTATCCATCTATGAAACAACCAGGGGAAGAACTGCAGGAAACAGTGACGGAACTGGACGACAGAGCTGTTGTTGATTATCTGCTGCGCAATCCTGAGTTTTTTATTCGTAATGCACGCGTCGTCGAAGAGATGCGCGTGCCGCATCCGGTTCGCGGAACCGTGTCGCTGGTCGAATGGCACATGGCGCGCTCGCGCAACCACATCAATCAGCTTGAAGAGAATATGACGCTGCTGATGGAGCAGGCCAGCACCAACGAAAGCCTGTTCTATCGTCTGCTACACCTGCAGGCGCGTCTGGCGTCCGCGCACAGTCTTGACGAGTTCCTCAGCCGCTTCCACCGCTGGGCTCGCGAGCTGGGGCTGGCGGGCGCAACGATTCGGCTTTTCCCTGACCGCTGGCGCATTGGCGCACCGTCGGGGTTCACCCATCTGGCGCTCAGCCGTCAGGCGTTTGAACCGCTGCGCATTCAGCGTCTGGGCCATGAGCACCACTATCTGGGGCCGCTGAACGGGCCTGAGCTGCTGGTGGTGTTACCGGAAGCCAAAGCGATTGGCTCGGTGGCGATGTCGCTGATGGGGCGCGATGGCGATCTGGGTGTCATGTTATTTACCAGCCGCGATGCGCATCACTATGAGCAGGGGCAAGCCACGCACCTGCTGCAGGAGATCGCCCTGATGCTGCCCGAGCTGCTGGAGCGCTGGATTGAGCGCGTATGATGGACGGACTGCTCGCCACTGACGTCTCGCGCTTTCTGCGCTATTTGGGCGTGGAGCGTCAGCTTAGCCCCATTACCCTGCTCAACTACCAGCGTCAGCTTGATGCCATCATGCAGATCGCCGACGAAATCGGCCTGAAAAGCTGGCAACAATGTGACGCTGCGACGGTACGCGGGTTCGTCGTGCGTAGCCGTAAAAAAAATCTCAGCCCGGCGAGCCTGGCGCTCAGGCTCTCAGCGCTTCGCAGTTTCTTCGACTGGCTGGTCAGCCAGGGGGGCTTAAAAGCCAACCCGGCAAAGGGGATCGCCACGCCGAAAGCGCCGCGCCATCTGCCTAAAAATATCGACGTCGACGACGTAAACCGCCTGCTGGATATCGACCTTAACGATCCGCTCGCCGTGCGCGACCGCGCGATGCTGGAGGTGATGTACGGTGCCGGGCTGCGTCTGTCCGAGCTGGTTAATCTTGATATCAAACACCTCGATCTGGAGTCCGGTGAAGTGTGGGTAATGGGTAAGGGCAGCAAAGAGCGCCGCCTGCCGATTGGCCGCAATGCGGTTTCCTGGATTGAGCACTGGCTTGACCTGCGCGGGCTGTTTGGCAGCGAAGAGGATGCGCTGTTCCTGTCGAAGCTCGGCAAACGGATCTCGGCGCGTAACGTCCAGAAGCGCTTTGCGGAGTGGGGCATTAAGCAGGGGCTGAACAGCCACGTTCACCCGCACAAGCTGCGCCACTCCTTTGCGACACACATGCTTGAGTCGAGCGGCGATCTGCGCGGCGTGCAGGAACTGCTTGGCCACGCGAACCTGTCGACCACACAAATTTATACCCACTTAGACTTCCAACACCTTGCCTCGGTGTATGACGCGGCGCATCCACGCGCCAAACGGGGGAAATAATGCGTTTTTACCGCCCACTCGGTCAGATCTCAGCTCTGACGTTTGACCTTGATGACACCCTTTATGACAACCGCGAGGTGATCCTGCGTACCGAGCAGGAGTCGCTGGCGTTTGTGCAGAACTACCACCCCGCGCTGAAAGCGATACAGAACAAGGACTTTCAGAAGCTCCGTCAGTCCCTGCGGGAAACCGAGCCGGACATTTACCACGACGTGACCGAATGGCGTCGTCGTGCGGTCGAGCAGGCGATGCTCAATGCTGGCCTGAGCGCGCAGGACGCGGCCATCGGTGCCGAAGCGGCCATGGAAAACTTTGCCAAATGGCGCAGCCGTATCGACGTGCCGCAGGAGACCCACGACACGCTGGCGAAGCTTGCCGAAAAGTGGCCGCTGGTGGCCATCACCAACGGCAATGCCCAGCCCGAGCTGTTTGGCCTCAGCGATTACTTTGAATTTGTGCTGCGCGCGGGCCCGCACGGGCGCGCGAAGCCGTTTAATGATATGTACCATCTGGCGGCGGATAAGCTTAACCTGCCGCTGGGTAACATTCTGCACGTGGGGGATGACCTGACCACAGACGTGGCCGGTGCTATTCGCTGCGGGATGCAGGCCTGCTGGATCAAGCCGGAAAATGCGGAGCTGATGACCGCAACCGACAGCCGTCTTCTGCCGCACGTGGAAATTTCACGGTTGGCATCCCTCACGACGCTGATATAATCACCAGTAATATTGTATAAATTACCAGGGGTTTGCAGTTGTAGGCCCGGTAAGCGAAGCGCCACCGGGCGCTTCGCTGTGTTCCTGAATACTATGTGACGGTGCCAATGGACGTTTCTTACCTGCTCGACAGCCTTAATGACAAACAGCGTGATGCGGTTGCCGCCTCACGCACCAACATGCTGGTGCTGGCTGGGGCGGGCAGTGGTAAGACGCGCGTGCTGGTTCACCGTATCGCCTGGCTGCAGAGCGTGGAGAACTGCTCCCCGTACTCCATCATGGCGGTGACGTTCACCAACAAGGCGGCAGCAGAGATGCGCCACCGTATCGCCCAGCTGATGGGCACCAGCCAGGGCGGCATGTGGGTTGGCACCTTCCACGGCCTGGCGCACCGCCTGCTGCGCGCGCACCATATGGACGCCAACCTGCCGCAGGATTTCCAGATCCTCGACAGCGAAGACCAGCTCCGCTTGCTGAAGCGCCTGATCAAGGCGATGAACCTCGACGAGAAGCAGTGGCCGCCGCGTCAGGCGATGTGGTACATCAACGGCCAGAAGGACGAAGGGCTGCGCCCGCACCACATTCAGAGCTTCGGCAACCCGGTCGAGCAGACCTGGCAGAACGTCTACAAGGCCTACCAGGAAGCGTGCGATCGCGCCGGCCTGGTGGATTTCGCCGAGCTGCTGCTGCGCGCCCACGAGCTGTGGCTCAACAAGCCGCACATCCTGCAGCACTACCGCGAACGCTTCACCAATATCCTGGTGGACGAATTCCAGGATACCAACAACATCCAGTACGCGTGGATCCGCCTGCTGGCCGGTGATACCGGCAAGGTGATGATCGTGGGCGACGATGACCAGTCGATCTACGGCTGGCGCGGGGCGCAGGTGGAAAACATTCAGCGCTTCCTCAACGATTTCCCCGGCGCGGAAACCATCCGTCTGGAGCAGAACTACCGTTCAACCAGCAACATCCTGAGCGCGGCCAACGCCCTCATTGAGAACAACAACGGGCGTCTGGGTAAAAAGCTGTGGACCGACGGCGTCGACGGCGAACCGATTTCGATTTACTGCGCCTTCAACGAGCTCGACGAAGCCCGCTTCGTGGTGAACCGCATCAAAACCTGGCAGGACAACGGCGGCGCGCTGGAGCAGTGCGCCATTCTCTACCGCAGCAACGCCCAGTCGCGCGTGCTGGAAGAGGCGCTGCTGCAGGTGAGCATGCCGTACCGCATTTATGGCGGCATGCGCTTCTTCGAGCGCCAGGAAATCAAAGATGCGCTGTCGTATCTGCGCCTCATTGCGAACCGTAACGACGACGCGGCGTTTGAACGCGTGGTCAATACGCCGACCCGCGGGATTGGCGACCGCACGCTGGACGTTGTGCGTCAGGCCTCGCGCGATCGCCAGCTGACGCTGTGGCAGGCGTGCCGCGAGCTGCTGCAGGAAAAAGCGCTCGCCGGACGTGCCGCCAGCGCATTACAGCGCTTCCTTGAGCTGATTGACGCTCTGGCGCAGGAAACCGCCGACATGCCGCTGCACGTGCAGACCGACCGGGTGATTAAAGACTCCGGCCTGCGAACCATGTACGAGCAGGAGAAAGGCGAGAAGGGCCAGACCCGTATTGAGAACTTAGAGGAACTGGTCACGGCAACGCGCCAGTTCAGCTACAACGAAGAAGACGAAGACCTGATGCCGTTGCAGGCGTTCCTCTCCCACGCCGCGCTGGAAGCGGGTGAAGGGCAGGCGGACACCTGGCAGGATGCGGTTCAGCTGATGACCCTGCACTCCGCTAAAGGCCTGGAGTTCCCGCAGGTGTTTATTGTCGGGATGGAAGAGGGGATGTTCCCGAGCCAGATGTCGCTGGATGAAGGCGGACGTCTGGAAGAGGAACGTCGTCTGGCCTACGTGGGCGTGACGCGCGCAATGCAAAAGCTGACGCTAACCTACGCCGAAACCCGCCGTCTGTACGGCAAAGAGGTTTATCACCGTCCATCGCGCTTTATAGGCGAACTGCCGGAAGAGTGCGTGGAAGAGGTGCGTCTGCGGGCGAGCATCAGCCGTCCGGTCAGCCATCAGCGCATGGGCTCGCCGATTGCGGAAACCGACACCGGCTACAAGCTAGGCCAGCGCGTGCGCCATTCGAAGTTTGGCGAAGGCACCATTGTGAATCTGGAAGGCAGCGGCGAGCACAGCCGTCTGCAGGTGGCGTTCCAGGGGCAGGGGATCAAATGGCTGGTGGCGGCCTATGCGAAGCTGGAAACAGTCTAACATTCAGAAAAATATCATTATTTTGTAATAATCTGCTAGCCTTATACAGCGAAGGTCAATTAATGCCCTTCAGCGTTCCGTTGCGTGTTGACGCCATAGTTATAGCTGGCGTAACATGCGCGCACGATTACGCTAAGAGGACATTCGCCTTGGACACACCCAGTAGATACTGGCTCAATTCCCTGTCATCCAGGAACAACTCCTAAGGCTATCTCCTCTTGCTGATGGCCTTAGTGGTTGTCAGCGACCTGCATTATTCCCGTCGCGCTGAGTCAGGCTGTTTAATGGTCTGAAACCCAATTTGTTTCTGTGTGCCCACCGAACTGTCCGATATTTTTTGCATTGGGAGTCCCGGTCATGTTGAGCGCATTTCAACTCGAAAAAAACCGACTGACTCGGCTTGAAGCCGAAGAGTCACAGCCCCTCATTGATGCCGTATGGGTGGATCTGGTCGAGCCGGACGACGATGAACGCCTTCGCGTACAATCTGAACTGGGGCAAAGCCTGGCAACCCGCCCGGAACTGGAAGACATCGAAGCATCCGCGCGTTTTTTTGAAGACGAAGACGGTCTGCATATTCACTCCTTCTTCTTCTTTGAAGATGCGGAAGACCACGCGGGTAACTCCACCGTGGCGTTTACCATTCGCGACGGCCGTCTGTTTACCCTGCGCGAGCGCGAGCTGCCGGCATTCCGCCTCTACCGCATGCGCGCCCGCAGCCAGGCAATGGTGGACGGTAACGCTTACGAGCTGCTGCTCGATCTGTTCGAGACCAAAATTGAACAGCTGGCGGACGAAATTGAAAACATCTACAGCGATCTGGAAAAGCTGAGCCGCGTGATCATGGAAGGCCATCAGGGCGATGAATACGACGAAGCGCTCTCCACGCTGGCGGAGCTGGAAGATATCGGCTGGAAGGTGCGCTTGTGTCTGATGGATACCCAGCGCGCGCTGAACTTCCTGGTGCGCAAGGCGCGTCTGCCGGGCGGTCAGCTGGAGCAGGCGCGTGAGATCTTACGCGATATCGAATCCCTGCTGCCGCACAACGAATCTCTGTTCCAGAAGGTGAACTTCCTGATGCAGGCGGCGATGGGCTTTATCAACATCGAGCAGAACCGCATCATCAAGATCTTCTCGGTGGTGTCCGTGGTGTTCCTGCCGCCGACGCTGGTGGCGTCCAGCTACGGGATGAACTTTGAGTTTATGCCGGAGCTGAAGTGGAGCTTTGGCTACCCGGGGGCGATTATCTTCATGATCCTCGCGGGGCTGGCGCCGTATCTGTACTTTAAGCGCCGGAACTGGCTGTAAAAATCTGGCGGGTGGCGCTTCGCTAGCCCGCCCTACGATCGAATTCCCTCTCCCAGTGGGAGAGGGTTAGGGTGAGGGCAACATCACAACCCTTTGCGCACCCTGCGCTGGGTATAAATCGCATCCGCAACAAAGATTGCCAGCGCCACCCAGATAAAGGCGAACGTCACCATCTTATCCGCCCCCGGCACCTCACCGTAGAACACCACCGCCAGCAGGAACATCAGCGTCGGGCCAATGTACTGGAAGAAGCCCAGCGTGGAGAGACGCAGGCGCGTCGCGGCACCGGTGAAGCACAGCAGTGGAATGGTGGTCACCACGCCCGCCGCCATCAGCATCAGGTTCAGCGACCACGGGTTGCTGCCCATATGGCTGGTGGCGCTGTCGGCGATGCCGAAGAGATAAATCGCCGCCACGGGCAGCAGCCACAGGGTTTCAAACAGCATCCCCGTCTGCGCTTCCACCGCAATCTTCTTACGCACCAGGCCGTAGAACGCAAAGCTGAACGCCAGGCCGAGGGCAATAATCGGCAGCGAGCCGAAGGTCCAGAGCTGCACCAGTACGCCGCAGAAGGCCAGAATCACCGCCACCCACTGCATCCGGCGGAAGCGCTCACCGAGGAAAATCATCCCCAGCACGATATTCACCAGCGGGTTAATGAAGTACCCCAGGCTCGCTTCGAGCATGTGATGGTTATTCACCGCCCAGATAAACAGCAGCCAGTTGCCGCCAATCAGCACCGCGGAGAGCGCCAGCAGGAAAATCTTTTTCGGGGTTTGCAGCAGCGTTTTGACGCCCGACCACTGACGGCTGAGGCTCATCAGTGCAATCATAAAGAAGAATGACCAGATAACACGGTGAGTCAGGATCTCATCGGCCGGAACGTAGGCGATAAGCTTGAAATACGCCGGGGCGATACCCCAAATAAAATAAGCGGCAAGGGCGAGTAAAACGCCCTGCCGCGTCTGTTTAGCATCCATCGGGAAAATCCGTTACAAAAAAGTGAATTAATTTTACCCGATTTTGCCGCCTCAACCCACCATATAAGTGGCGGTTGCGCTGGCGATATATACCTGCTCTTCGTTGTGTAATTCAACGCGTGCCACGGCAACTTTATTTCCCGCGCGCAGTAGGCTGCTGGTACAGGTAAAGCGATTTCCGCGCCCCGGGCGAAGATAGTCGACGCGCAAATCAATGGTGCCCATGCGCGCCAGACGCTGGCGGAGTTCGTCTTCGTTGATGGTGTCATGGCGGGTCAGCGTGCTGCCCACGCAGACCAGACCTGCCGCCACGTCCAGCGCGGAGGCAATCACGCCGCCGTGCAAAATACTTTGCGCCCAGTTACCCACCATCATCGGCTGGTTGTTAAAGCTCAGCTGGGCAAAATCTTTCTCGTAACGCTCCAGCTCCAGTCCCAGCGCGCGGTTAAACGGCATATGGTAAACAAAAATCTCGCCCACGAGTTTTAACACTTCTTCGGCGGTAAGCATGGCAGACATGAGGCATCACATCCTTATTGTTAACGAAATGTTGATTTTATGCCTCGGCAACAAGGAATTCCACTTTCAGAAACGAGGATGCAGCAGTTGTCGCAGAAGTCTGTAGAATGTTCGCCACATAACTATTCAGCTAATTTTACTCTTTTGCAGGAGAACACCACCGATGCGGACGTATCTGGCCTGGTTACTGGCGGCGGTTGCGCTGCCCCTCACAGCATATGCGCAGGAAGCAACGATCAAAGAGGTGCATGATAAACCTGCCGTTCACGGTAGCATTATCGCGAACCTTCTTCAGGAGCATGACAATCCGTTCACGCTCTATCCGTATGACACCAACTATGTGATTTACACCCAGACCAGCGATCTTAACAAAGAGGCGATAAGCTCCTATAACTGGTCTGATAATGCGCGTAAAGATGAGGTGAAGTTCCAGCTCAGCCTGGCGTTCCCGTTCTGGCGCGGTATTCTGGGGCCGAACTCGGTGCTCGGGGCGTCTTACACGCAGAAATCCTGGTGGCAGCTCTCTAACAGCGGAGAGTCCTCGCCGTTCCGTGAAACCAACTATGAGCCGCAGCTGTTCCTCGGTTTTGCAACGGATTATGAGTTTGCGGGCTGGACGCTGCGTGACGTCGAAGTGGGCTTTAACCACGATTCCAACGGTCGCTCTGATCCTACCTCGCGCAGTTGGAACCGTGCCTATACGCGTCTGATGGCGCAGAACGGTAACTGGATGGTGGAAGTGAAGCCGTGGTATGTGGTGGGCGAAACCGATGACAACCCGGATATCACCAAATATATGGGCTACTACCAGCTCAAAGTCGGCTATCAGTTGGGTGATGCCGTGCTCAGCGCCAAAGGCCAGTACAACTGGAACACCGGCTACGGCGGTGCGGAAGTGGGCTTAAGCTATCCAATGACGAAGCATGTCCGTATCTATACGCAGGTGTACAGCGGTTACGGCGAGTCGCTTATCGATTACAACTTCAACCAGACCCGCGTCGGCGTGGGCGTGATGCTGAACGATATTCTCTAGGCTGTTCGAATGTTTTTGCGTTAAACGTTGAAGTTTCTCTCTCAGGCGCTGAAAATAGCGCCTGTTTCATTTCTGGCATATGGGGTTAACGTGGCGCAGGCGGAAGTATTGAATCAGGAGTCGCTGGCTAAACAGGTTTTGCATGAAACCTTTGGCTACCAGCAGTTCCGCCCCGGCCAGGAAACCATCATTGAAACGGTGCTGGAAGGTCGTGATTGCCTGGTGGTGATGCCGACCGGTGGCGGCAAGTCCCTTTGTTATCAGGTGCCCGCGCTGGTGCTTAACGGCCTGACGGTCGTGGTATCCCCCCTTATTTCTCTGATGAAAGACCAGGTTGACCAGCTGCTCGCCAACGGCGTGGCGGCGGCCTGTCTCAACTCGACCCAAACCCGGGATCAGCAGCAAGAGGTGATGGCCGGTTGTCGTACCGGGCAGATCCGCCTGCTGTATATCGCCCCGGAACGCCTGATGCTGGATAACTTCCTCGACCACCTGGCGCACTGGAACCCGGTCCTGCTGGCGGTGGACGAAGCGCACTGTATTTCCCAGTGGGGACACGATTTCCGCCCGGAATACGCCGCTCTTGGCCAGCTGCGTCAGCGCTTCCCCGAGCTGCCGTTTATGGCGCTTACCGCCACGGCGGATGACACCACCCGTCTGGACATCGTTCGTCTGCTCGGGCTGAACGACCCCTATATTCAGGTCAGCAGCTTCGACCGCCCTAACATCCGCTATATGCTGATGGAAAAATTCAAGCCGCTGGATCAGCTCCTGCGCTACGTCCAGGAGCAGCGCGGCAAGTCCGGCATCATCTACTGTAACAGCCGTGCGAAGGTGGAAGACACCGCCGCGCGTCTGCAAAACCGCGGCTTTAGCGCCGCCGCCTATCACGCCGGATTAGAGAACCACATCCGCGCCGACGTGCAGGAGAAATTCCAGCGTGACGACCTGCAGATCGTCGTCGCGACCGTGGCGTTCGGAATGGGCATCAACAAGCCAAACGTGCGCTTTGTGGTGCACTTTGACATCCCGCGCAATATCGAATCCTACTATCAGGAAACCGGCCGCGCCGGGCGTGACGGTCTGCCTGCGGAAGCGATGCTGTTTTACGATCCGGCCGATATGGCGTGGCTGCGCCGCTGTCTTGAAGAGAAGCCGCAGGGACAGCTGCAGGATATCGAGCGCCACAAGCTCAACGCGATGGGCGCGTTTGCCGAAGCGCAAACCTGTCGTCGTCTGGTTCTGCTCAACTACTTTGGTGAAGGGCGCCAGGAGCCGTGCGGCAACTGCGATATCTGCCTCGATCCGCCGAAACAGTACGATGGCCTGATGGACGCGCGTAAAGCGCTCTCGACCATTTACCGTGTGAATCAACGCTTCGGGATGGGCTACGTGGTGGAGGTGCTGCGCGGCGCCAATAACCAGCGTATCCGCGATATGGGCCACGACAAGCTGCCTGTCTACGGTATTGGCAAGGAGCAGAGCCACGAACACTGGGTGAGTATCATTCGTCAGCTGATCCACCTCGGCTTCGCCACGCAGAACATTGCCCAGCACTCCGCCCTGCAGCTGACTGAGGCGGCGCGTCCGGTCCTGCGCGGTGACGTTGAACTCAAGCTCGCCGTGCCGCGCGTCATCGCCCTGAAGCCACGCGTGATGCAGAAATCCTACGGCGGCAACTACGACCGCAAGCTGTTCGCCAAACTGCGCAAGCTGCGTAAGGCCATCGCCGACGAAGAAAACATCCCACCTTACGTGGTGTTTAACGACGCGACGCTGATCGAGATGGCCGAGCAGATGCCGCTTAGCGCCAGCGAAATGCTCAGCGTCAACGGCGTGGGAACGCGCAAGCTGGAGCGCTTCGGTAAAGAGTTTATGGCGCTCATCCGCTCTCACGCCGACGGTGATGATGAGGAGTAGTCAGCCGGGCGAAAAAGTGCCAGGATGATGACTCACTAAATTATTTCCCCGCGAGCTAATTATGTTAATGCTATTTCTCACCGTGGCGTTGGTGCACATCGTTGCGCTGATGAGCCCCGGCCCGGATTTTTTCTTCGTATCACAAACGGCCGTCAGCCGCTCCCGCAAAGAGGCGATGATGGGCGTGCTCGGTATCACCATGGGCGTTATGGTCTGGGCGGCCGTTGCGCTGCTCGGTCTGAACCTTATCCTGGCGAAGATGGCCTGGCTGCATAACATCATTATGGTCGGCGGCGGGCTGTACCTGTGCTGGATGGGCTACCAGATGCTGCGCGGGGCGCTGAAGAAAGAAGAGAAAAAACCGCAAGAGCCGAAGGTGGAGCTGGCAACGGGCGGCCGCAGCTTTGTAAAAGGGCTGCTGACCAATCTGGCGAACCCAAAAGCGATTATCTATTTCGGCTCGGTGTTCTCGCTGTTTGTCGGCGATAGCGTCGGCGCGGGCGCACGCTGGGGCATCTTCCTGCTGATCGTTGTTGAAACCTTTGCCTGGTTTACCATCGTGGCCAGCCTGTTCGCTTTACCGGCAATGCGCCGCGGCTACCAGCGTATCGCGAAGTGGATTGACGGCTTCGCCGGCGCGCTGTTCGCCGGCTTCGGCATTCATCTCATCATTTCTCGCTAAGCATGACGCGCTGACGCAAGCAGCGCGCCAACCAGCATAAACAGCGAACCAAAGACTTTATTCAGGGCCTTCATCTGCTTAGGCCCTTTAATCCATGCCGCAATTCGCTGCGCCAGCGTCGCGTAGCCAATCATCACGATGATATCGACGATAATGGTGGTCGCGCCCAGCACCACGTACTGCATCACCTGCGGCTGATGCGGAACGATAAACTGCGGGAACAGCGCGGCGAGGAAAACGATGCTCTTCGGGTTGGTCAGGTTGACGAACACCGCGCGCTTAAACAGATGGCCGCGGTTTTGCGTCTGAGCGAGCGTATTCAGGTTGATGGAGCCTGCCGCGCGCCACTGCTGGATGCCGAGCCAAATCAAATACGCTGCCCCGGCCCATTTCAGCACCTCAAAGGCCAGCACGGAGCGGGAGAACAGGGTCCCCAGACCGATCCCGACCAGCACAATATGAATGCCCAGCCCGGTCTGCAAACCGGCAATCGACGCCGCCGCACCGCGGTAGCCGTGGTTGATGGAGGTGGTCATGGTGTTAATAGCACCCGAACCCGGAGAAAGGCTGAGGATAATGGATGTCAGCAGGTAGGCGAACCACCATTCGAAGGTCATTTGAAACTCCCGAACCGTCTATTTTTATGCCACAATACGCTATTATTGAGTCATTTTGTGACCGGTGACGAAAAAAACGATATTCCCTGGATTACGTGAGTGGAAACCCAATGTTTCAGCAGAAAAAGGACTGGGAAACACGAGAAAACGCTTTTGCTGCTTTCTCTATGGGGCCGCTGACCGATTTCTGGCGGCAGCGTGAGGAAGATGAGTTTACGGGCATCGGGGGCGTCCCGGTGCGTTTCGTTCGTTTCCGAAATGAAAAAAATGACCGGGTGATAGTGGTCTGCCCTGGGCGTATTGAAAGCTACGTTAAATATGCCGAGCTGGCCTATGACCTGGTCCATATGGGGTTCGATGTCCTGATCATCGACCATCGTGGACAGGGGCTGTCCGGACGTATGCTGCCGGATACGCACCGCGGGCACGTCGATCGCTTCAGCGATTACGTCGACGATTTTGCCGCGTTCTGGCAGCAGGACGTTCAGCCCGGCCCCTGGCGCAAGCGGTATATTCTTGCGCACTCCATGGGCGGCGCCATTTCGACGCTGTTTTTGCAGCGTTACGCGCACCAGTGCGACGCCATTGCGCTCACCGCGCCGATGTACGGTATCGTGATCCGTTTTCCTGACTGGATGGTGCGCCATCTTCTTGACTGGGCTGAGGGCCATCAGCGCATTCGTGAAGGTTATGCCATTGGCACAGGACGCTGGCGCGCGCTGCCGTTTGCCATCAACGTCTTAACCCACAGCCGGCAGCGTTATCGCCGCAACCTGCGCTTTTATGCCGATGAACCGCGCTTGCGCGTCGGCGGCCCGACCTGGCACTGGGTGCGGGAGGGGATTCTGGCCGGTGAGCAGGTGCTGGCGGGCGTAGGCGATGATGACACGCCGACGCTTCTGATCCAGGCGGAAGAAGAGCGTGTGGTGGATAACCGCATGCATGACCGCTATTGTGAACTGCGCGCTGCAGCCGGTCACCCTTGTGAAGGGGGTAAACCGCTGGTCATTAACGGCGCGTTCCATGAGATCCTTTTTGAAAAGGACGCTATGCGCTCAGTCGCGCTTAACGCCATTGTTGAATTTTTCAACAGGCATAATTGATTCTTGTTTTCCACCAGAGGTTGAAATCCCTATGTACCAGGTTGTTGCATCTGATTTAGATGGCACGCTGCTTTCCCCCGACCACACCCTGTCGCCTTACGCGAAAGAGACCTTAAAACTCCTGACTGCCCGTGGCGTGAACTTTGTGTTCGCCACCGGCCGCCACCACGTGGACGTGGGGCAGATCCGCGATAATCTTGAGATCAAATCGTACATGATCACCTCCAACGGTGCGCGCGTGCATGATACCGACGGCAACCTGATCTTTACCCACAACCTGGATCGCGATATCGCCGCCGATCTGTTCGGCGTGGTGCATAACAACCCGGCTATCGTCACTAACGTTTACCGCGACGACGACTGGTTTATGAACCGCCATCGCCCGGATGAAATGCGTTTCTTCAAGGAAGCGGTATTCAACTACTCCCTCTACGAACCGGGCCTGCTGGAGCCGGAAGGGATCAGCAAGGTGTTCTTCACCTGTGACAGCCACGAAGAGCTGCTCCCGCTGGAACAGGCGATCAATGCCCGCTGGGGCGATCGCGTCAACGTGAGCTTCTCAACCCTGACCTGTCTGGAAGTGATGGCGGGCGGCGTCTCTAAAGGTCACGCGCTGGAATCGGTTGCGAAACGTCTGGGCTTCGGGCTGAAAGACTGTATCGCCTTCGGTGACGGCATGAACGACGCCGAGATGCTTTCGATGGCGGGCAAGGGTTGCATCATGCAGAACGCGCACCAGCGTCTGAAGGATCTGCACCCTGAGCTGGAAGTGATTGGTTCTAACGCTGACAACGCGGTACCGAAGTATCTGCGCAAACTGTTCCTTGAATAATCTTCATTCGGTTGTTTATTGCTCAGTTGTCAACTAAAGAGTTCGCTACAATGCCTCTCCTTCTTTCTGAGAGACAAGCATTGTGGCGCTACTCATTATCACCACTATCCTGTGGGCCTTCTCCTTTAGCCTGATTGGCGAATACCTTGCCGGTTCGGTCGACAGCTACTTCTCGGTGCTGATGCGCGTGGGGCTGGCGGCGCTGGTGTTCCTGCCGTTTCTGCGCGCGCGCGGGCAATCGCTGAAAACGATTGTGCTGTATATGCTGGTGGGAGCGATGCAGCTCGGCATCATGTATTTGTTCAGCTTCCGGGCCTACGTCTACCTGTCCGTCTCTGAATTCCTGCTCTTTACCGTGCTGACGCCGCTCTATATCACGCTGATTTATGACCTGCTCAGCAGACGCCGTCTGCGCTGGGGATACCTGCTGAGCGCCGCGCTGGCGGTGATCGGCGCGGCGATTATTCGCTATGACAAAGTCAGCGATCACTTCTGGACCGGGCTGATGTTCGTCCAGCTTGCCAACATCAGCTTCGCCATCGGCATGGTGGGCTACAAACGCCTGATGGAAACCCGCCCGATGCCGCAGCATAACGCGTTTGCCTGGTTCTATATGGGCGCCGCGATTGTCGCGGTGGCGGCGTGGTTTATGCTCGGTAATCCGCAAAAGCTGCCGACCACCGCCGTGCAGTGGGGCGTTCTGGTCTGGCTGGGCGTAGTGGCGTCAGGGCTGGGGTACTTCATGTGGAACTACGGCGCTACGCAGGTAGACGCCGGTACGCTGGGGATCATGAACAACGTGCATGTTCCGGCAGGGCTGCTGGTCAACCTCGCCATCTGGCAGCAACAGCCGCACTGGCCGAGCTTCCTTATTGGGGGAGCGGTGATCCTGGCTTCGCTGTGGGTCCATCGCCGATGGGTCGCTCCGCGCTCCGCACAAACGGAAGATGGTCGCACGCGTGGTTCCGCGCTGAGCGAATAAACGCCTCCGTAATCGGCTGACGCTGCTCGCCATCGCGCACGGCAGCGTACAGCCGGCTCCACAGTCCTTCACCCAGGGTTTTGGTCTGCACCAGACCCTGGCGTTCAAAACTCTCCACCACCCAGTGCGGCAGCGCCGCGATACCCATTCTGGCCGCCACCATCTGAATCAGCAGTAGGGTGTTATCCACGCTTTTCAGCTGCGGGCTAATGCCTGCCGGCTGCAGGAAGTGGCGCCAGATATCCAGGCGGCTGCGCTGCACCGGATAAATCAGCAGCGTTTCTGTCGCCAGGTCTTCCGGCGTGACGCGCGTTTTGGCGGCCAGCGGGTGGTCCGGCGCCAGCACCAGGCGCACTTCATAATCAAACATCGGCGAATAGTGCAGGCCGCTGCGCGGCAGGATGTCAGAGGTCATGACCAGATCCAGCTCGCCCTGCTGCAGCGACGGCTGCGGGTCAAAGGTCACACCGGATTTGAAGTCCATCTCCACCTGCGGCCACTTCTGGCGGAAGTTTTCAAGCGCGGGGGTCAGCCACTGAATACAGCTGTGGCACTCAATGGCGATGCGCAGTTTGGTCTGCTGCGGTTCGTTACACGCCTGCAGCGCGCTCGCGATTTGCGGCAGTACCTGATTCGCCAGCTGAAGAAGAATTTCACCCTGCGGCGTAAAGCGTAGCGGCTGGCTCTTACGCACAAAAAGACGGAAGCCGAGGCGTTGTTCCAGATCGCTGAACTGGTGAGAAAGGGCGGACTGGGTCTGGTGCAGCGTGGCCGCAGCCGCCGCGAGCGAACCGCAGTTCCGCAACGCTTGTAGCGTTTTCAGGTGTTTAATCTCGATCATGAAAGTCCTTCACTTCGCCATGAACATATTGCGCTTGAGGAATATACAGTACCTGCCAATTATAGAAGTGTAAACATCTGGACGTCTAAATAACGAATTTCACAAGGGGCACACCATGACAATCCGCAATCACACTCTCGGTTTCCCTCGCGTCGGCCTGCGTCGCGAGCTGAAAAAAGCGCAAGAAAGCTACTGGGCGGGTAATGCCACCCGTGAAGAACTGCTGGCGGCAGGACGCGAGCTGCGCGCCCGCCACTGGGATCAGCAAAAACAGGCGGGCATTGACCTGCTGCCGGTGGGCGATTTCGCCTGGTACGACCATGTTCTGACGACCAGCCTGCTGCTTGGCAACGTGCCGGCTCGTCATCAGAACAAAGATGGATCGGTAGATATCGATACCCTGTTCCGCATCGGCCGTGGCCGCGCGCCGACGGGTGAGCCAGCGGCAGCGGCGGAAATGACCAAGTGGTTTAACACCAACTATCACTATATGGTGCCGGAGTTCGTCAAAGGTCAGCAGTTCAGGCTGGCCTGGACGCAGCTTCTGGACGAAGTGGATGAAGCGCTGGCGCTGGGCCACCAGGTGAAGCCGGTGCTGCTCGGGCCGGTAACGTACCTGTGGCTGGGCAAAGTAAAGGGCGAGCCGTTTGACCGACTCAGCCTGCTGAAGGATATTCTGCCGGTCTACAAACAGGTACTGAGTGAGCTGGGCAAACGCGGCATTCAGTGGGTGCAAATCGACGAACCGGCGCTGGTGCTTGAGCTGCCGCAGGATTGGCTCGATGCCTTCAAACCGGCGTATGACGCGCTCACCGGTCAGGTAAAACTCCTGCTGACGACCTATTTTGAAGGCGTGACGCCGAACCTGAAGACCATTACCGCGCTGCCGGTCCAGGGCCTGCACGTTGACCTCGTACACGGTAAAGATGATGTGGCGGAGCTGCACAAGCGTTTGCCAGCGGACTGGCTGCTCTCTGCCGGGCTGATCAACGGCCGTAACGTCTGGCGCGCCGATCTCACCGAGAAATACGCGCAAATCAAAGACATCGTCGGCAAACGTGAGCTGTGGGTGGCCTCGTCCTGTTCGCTGCTGCACAGCCCGATCGATCTGAGCGTAGAGACCCGTCTGGATGCCGAGGTGAAAAGCTGGTTTGCTTTCGCCCTGCAAAAATGTGAAGAGCTGACGCTGCTGCGCGACGCGCTGAACAGCGGCGACACGGCGGCGATTACCGAATGGAGCGCGCCGACCCAGGCGCGCCGTCACTCGGCGCGCGTGCACAACCCGGCGGTGGAAAAACGCCTGGCGGCCATCACCGCCCGGGACAGCCAGCGGCAGAGCCCGTACGAGGTGCGCGCTGAAGCGCAGCGCGCCCGCTTCAATCTGCCCGCGTGGCCAACAACGACGATCGGTTCTTTCCCGCAAACTACGGAGATCCGCGGCCTGCGCCTGGACTTTAAAAAGGGCAATCTGGATGCGAATCACTACCGCACCGGCATCGCCGAACACATCAAGCAGGCGATTATCGAGCAGGAACGCCTAGGGCTGGACGTGCTGGTGCACGGCGAGGCCGAGCGTAACGACATGGTGGAATACTTCGGCGAGCACCTGGACGGCTTCGTCTTTACCCAGAACGGCTGGGTGCAGAGCTACGGCTCACGCTGCGTGAAGCCGCCGGTGGTTATCGGTGACGTCAGCCGCCCGGAAGCGATCACCGTGGAGTGGGCGAAGTATGCCCAGTCCCTGACCGACAAGCCGGTAAAAGGGATGCTCACCGGTCCGGTGACCATTCTCTGCTGGTCGTTCCCGCGTGAAGACGTGACTCGTGAAACCATTGCCAAACAGATCGCCCTGGCGCTGCGTGATGAGGTGGCGGATCTGGAAGCGGCAGGCATTGGCATTATTCAGATTGACGAACCGGCCCTGCGCGAAGGCTTGCCGCTGCGCCGCAGCGACTGGGATGCCTACCTGCAGTGGGGCGTGGAGGCGTTCCGCATCAACGCCGCGGTGGCGAAGGACGACACCCAGATCCACACCCACATGTGTTACTGCGAATTCAACGACATCATGGATTCGATTGCCGCGCTGGATGCCGACGTGATCACCATCGAGACCTCGCGTTCAGACATGGAGCTGCTGGAGTCGTTTGAAGAGTTCGACTACCCGAATGAAATCGGGCCGGGCGTGTACGACATTCACTCCCCGAACGTGCCGAGCGTGGAGTGGATTGAAGCCCTGCTGAAAAAAGCGGCCCAGCGCATTCCGGCAGAGCGCCTGTGGGTGAACCCGGACTGCGGACTGAAAACCCGCGGCTGGCCGGAGACGCGCGCGGCGCTGGCGAACATGGTGAAGGCGGCGCAAAACTTGCGTCAGGCTTGATGATGCGTAGGCCCGGTAAGGCATAGCCGCCACCGGGCTTTTTTTATTACGCTTTCTTACCGCCGTACTGGCTAAACCACGCCAGCATTCTTTGCCAGCCATCTTTGGCTGATTCTGCGTGATAGCTCGGACGATAATCGGCGTTAAACGCGTGCCCGGCATCCGGATACACCACGATCTCTGCCTTCGCATTGGCCGCACGGAGCGCATGGCGCATGGTCTCTACCGAATCCAGAGAAATACCGGTGTCCTGACCGCCGTAAAGCCCTAACACGGGGGCGTTTAGCTCCGTGGCGATATCGACGGGATGTTGCGGTGAATTCAGCGTTTTCTCACCCACCAGTTTGCCGTACCAGGCGACAGCGGCTTTGAGCTGCGGGTTATGCGCGGCATACAGCCAGCTAATGCGTCCACCCCAGCAGAAACCCGTGACCAGCAGACGATGCGGATCGCCGCCGTTGCGCGCCGCCCAGCTGGCGACGTGGTCGAGATCGGCCAGCACCTGCGCGTCCGGGACTTTACTGACCAGGTTGCTGAGCAGTGTTGGAATATCGCTGTAGTCGTTCGGATCGCCCTGACGGAAGTAGAGCTCTGGCGCAACGGCCAGATACCCTTCCAGCGCCAGTCGGCGGCAGAGGTCGCGAATGTGTTCGTGAACACCAAATATCTCCTGAATCACAATCACGATGGGCAGCGGACCGTCTGCTGATTTTGGCCGTGCGTGATAAGCAGGCATATTCTCCCCCTGCGAGGGAATGGAGGTCTCGCCCGCGGTAATTGCCGCTTCTGGCGTCGACACGATGGTTGAAGCATGTGGGGCCGCAGCAGGTGCAAAACCGGTTTTTTCAGTCATGGCATTCTCCGTACCAATGAGTTAGCGCAAAGGTAAATATAGACACCAGGTTAACAACTCACAGTGCCTTAAACGGTCTATCTTTTGTGCAGCACCTGGCGTTATAACTTGTTAATGTGATGTGAATCACTTTTTTATGGAAATTCAATGTAATAATTTTCATTCATGGTGAGGTGTGTCACGAAAATATGCTTACTGCTTCTGTAAAGTACCGTTTTACTTCTTCTGACTAACCGACCCACAGAGGAGTCACCTATGTCTAAGTCTGATGTTTTTCATCTCGGCCTCACCAAAAACGATTTACAAGGGGCTACGCTCGCTATCGTCCCTGGCGATCCTGAGCGTGTGGAAAAGATCGCCGCGCTGATGGATAAGCCGGTCAAGCTGGCTGCCCATCGTGAGTTCACCACCTGGCGCGCAGAGCTGGATGGCAAAGCGGTGATCGTGTGCTCTACCGGTATCGGTGGTCCGTCTACGTCTATTGCTGTTGAAGAGCTTGCACAGCTGGGCATCCGTACTTTCCTGCGTATCGGCACCACCGGCGCTATCCAGCCGCACATCAACGTCGGCGACGTGCTGGTCACGACCGCGTCCGTTCGTCTGGACGGCGCAAGCCTGCACTTTGCACCGATGGAATTCCCGGCAGTGGCTGATTTCGAATGCACCACCGCGCTGGTTGAAGCCGCGAAATCCGTGGGCGCAACCACCCACGTGGGCGTCACCGCCTCTTCCGACACCTTCTACCCGGGCCAGGAGCGTTACGACACCTTCTCAGGCCGCGTGGTTAGCCGTTTCAAAGGCTCAATGGAAGAGTGGCAGTCCATGGGCGTGATGAACTACGAAATGGAATCCGCAACGCTGCTGACCATGTGCGCAAGCCAGGGTCTGCGTGCCGGTATGGTGGCGGGCGTGATCGTCAACCGCACCCAGCAGGAGATCCCGAACGCCGAAACCATGAAGCAGACCGAAAGTCATGCAGTGAAAATCGTGGTGGAAGCAGCGCGTCGCCTGATCTAATCCTCTCTTCTGAAATCAAAGGCCGACGCGTTCGGCCTTTATTTTTTGCGTAGCGCCTCGCAGGAAAACCCTTTCAAACTGGACGTTTATACAGCACAATTCTATTTTGTGCGGGTAATACGTTGATGCAGGGGGCATTGTGGATATCTCAATCCTGATTTACGCGGTGATTGCGCTGGTGGGCTTAGGGGTTGGCTGGCTAATTTCCAGCTACCAGCATGCACAGCAGAAGGCCGACCAGCTGGCCGAGCGAGAAGAGATGGTCGCCGATTTAAGCGCGACAAAACAGCAGCTTGCTTTGAGCGAACACTGGCGCGACGAGTGCGAACTGCTCAACAACGAGCTGCGTAACCTGCGAGACATTAACACCTCGCTGGAGGCCGATCTCCGCGAAGTCACTACCCGCCTTGAATCCACCCAGCTGCATGCGGAAGACAAAATCCGCCAGATGATCAACAGCGAGCAGCGCCTCAGCGAACAGTTTGAGAACCTCGCCAACCGAATTTTTGAGCACAGCAACCGCCGCGTTGACGAACAGAACCGCCAGAGCCTGAACAGCCTGCTGACGCCGCTGCGCGAACAGCTGGACGGTTTTCGCCGTCAGGTGCAGGACAGCTTTGGTCAGGAAGCCCGCGAGCGACACACGCTGGCGCATGAGATTCGCAATCTTCAGCAGCTGAATGCGCAAATGGCGCAGGAAGCGGTCAACCTGACCCGCGCGCTGAAAGGGGATAACAAAACCCAGGGCAACTGGGGAGAAGTGGTGCTGACCCGCGTGCTTGAGGCCTCTGGTCTGCGCGAAGGATACGAGTACGAAACGCAGGTGAGTATCGAAAACGATGCCCGCTCGCGTATGCAGCCGGATGTCATCGTGCGGCTGCCGCAGGGTAAAGATGTGGTGATTGACGCCAAAATGACGCTGGTGGCGTATGAACGCTACTTTAATGCGGACGATGACTACACCCGCGAGTCTGCGCTGCAGGAGCACATTGCCTCCGTACGTAATCATATTCGCCTGCTTGGCAGAAAAGACTACCAGCAGCTGCCGGGTCTGCGCTCGCTGGACTATGTCCTGATGTTCATCCCGGTAGAACCCGCGTTCCTGCTGGCACTCGACAGACAGCCTGAACTTATCACCGAAGCGCTCAAAAATAACATTATGCTGGTCAGCCCCACCACGCTGCTGGTGGCGTTACGCACCATTGCGAACCTGTGGCGCTATGAGCACCAGAGCCGCAACGCGCAGCAGATTGCCGATCGCGCCAGCAAGCTGTACGACAAAATGCGCCTCTTCGTGGACGACATGTCTTCAGTCGGTCAGAGCCTGGATCGTGCGCAGGATAACTACCGCCAGGCGATGAAAAAACTCGCCTCCGGACGCGGCAATCTGCTGGCACAGGCTGAATCATTCCGCAGCCTGGGGGTTGAGGTTAAACGCGAGATTAATCCGGAATTGGTCGAACAGGCCACCGCCCAGGACGACGAATTTCGCCTGCGAGAAGGTTCTGATGAACAAAATACAAACAGTGAAGACAACACGTTAGCGGCGGATTTGTCACCAGACGAGACTCCAGCGCGTTTCATTCGCGGTGGTTGAAACGTAGGGCAAACGCGCCCAATCTGTTACACTTCACGAACATTTTACTGATAAGCAGGCTCTGAGATGGCTGACGATTCACAAGACACAACGCACTTTGGCTTTCAGACTGTCGCCAAAGCGCAGAAAGCTGACATGGTGGCCCACGTATTTCATTCCGTGGCGGCGAAGTACGATGTGATGAATGACCTGATGTCGTTCGGCATTCATCGCTTGTGGAAGCGCTTCACCATTGACTGCAGCGGCGTACGTCGTGGACAAACGGTGCTGGATTTAGCCGGTGGCACGGGCGATTTAACCGCGAAATTCTCCCGTCTGGTGGGCGAAACCGGTCGCGTAGTTCTCGCCGATATTAATGACTCCATGCTGAAAATGGGACGCGAAAAGCTGCGTAACATCGGCGTGGTGGGGAATGTGGAGTATGTACAGGCAAATGCTGAAGCGCTGCCATTCCCGGACAATACCTTTGACTGCATCACGATCTCTTTCGGTCTGCGTAACGTGACCGATAAAGAAAAAGCGCTGCGCTCCATGTACCGCGTGCTGAAGCCGGGTGGACGTCTGCTGGTGCTCGAGTTCTCTAAACCGATCATTGAGCCGCTGAGCAAAGCCTACGACGCCTATTCCTTCCACGTGCTGCCGCGTATTGGTGAGCTGGTGGCTAACGACGCTGAAAGCTACCGCTATCTGGCGGAATCTATCCGTATGCACCCGGATCAGGACACATTAAAAGCCATGATGCAGGACGCGGAATTTGAGAACGTTGAATATTTCAACCTGACGGCGGGTGTCGTCGCGCTGCATCGCGGTTACAAATTCTGAGTGGAGGTGTCCCGTGCCCTTTAAACCCTTAGTCTCCGCAGGCATCGAGAATGTACTGAACGCTTTTCTGTATCGCGCCCCTGCGCTGAAAGCTGCACGTCAGCGGCTTAACGGAAAGGTATTACGTATTGTTTTAAAAGAGTTCTCGACGCCGCTTGTGCTGGTATTCAGCGAACGCCAGCTTGACGTTCTGGGGGCGTGGGAAGGTGAAGCCGACTGCTCGGTCATCACGCACATGAGCGTGCTTCCAAAACTGCGCGATCGCCAGCAATTAACGGCGCTTATCCGCAGCGGTGAGCTGGAAGTGGAAGGCGACATTCAGGTCGTGCAGAACTTCGTTGCGCTCACCGATCTGGCGGAGTTCGACCCGGCAGAGCTGCTCGCGCCTTTTATCGGCGACATTGCCGCCGAAGGCATCGGGAAAATCCTTCATGGTGGCGCCTCCTTTGCGCGTAAAAACCTTCAGCGCCAGCAACGCTATGCGGCGGAAGTGCTGACTGAGGAGTGGCGAATGGCGCCTGGGCCACTGGAAGTTGCATGGTTTGCGGAAGAGACCGCTGCTGTTGAACGTGCGGTTGATGCGTTAACCAAACGGCTGGAAAAACTGGAGGGCAAATGACGCCTGGTGAAATTCGGCGCCTCTATTTTATTATTCGCACCTTTTTGAGCTACGGGCTCGACGAGCTTATCCCCAAAATGCGTATCACGCTGCCGCTTCGTATCTGGCGGCGGATGCTCTTCTGGATGCCCAATCGCCATAAAGGTCAACCGCTGGGTGAGCGTCTGCGCCTGGCGCTGCAGGAGCTCGGCCCGGTTTGGATTAAATTCGGACAGATGCTGTCGACCCGCCGCGATCTCTTCCCGCCTCTGATTGCCGATGAGCTTGCGATGCTGCAGGATCGCGTCGCACCGTTTGACGGCGCGCGCGCGAAAAAGCAAATTGAAGAGGCGATGGGAAATGTCCCCGTCGAGACCTGGTTTGACGATTTCGACATTAAGCCACTGGCATCGGCCTCTATCGCGCAGGTGCACACCGCGCGTCTGAAAGAAAACGGCAAAGAAGTCGTTATTAAAGTCATTCGTCCGGACATCCTGCCAGTCATCAAAGCGGACATGAAACTGATTTATCGGCTGGCGCGCTGGGTGCCACGCTTGCTGCCGGACGGGCGTCGCCTTCGTCCACTGGAAGTGGTGCGGGAATATGAAAAAACGCTGATTGATGAGCTTAACCTGCTGCGCGAATCGGCAAACGCCATTCAGCTGCGTCGCAACTTTGAAAACAGCCCGATGCTCTATGTACCTGAAGTCTATTCTGACTACTGCAGCCAGAACATGATGGTGATGGAACGTATCTACGGTATTCCGGTTTCGGATGTGGTCGCCCTGGAGAAACAGGGAACGAACATGAAGCTCCTGGCTGAACGAGGCGTACAGGTCTTCTTTACCCAGGTGTTCCGCGACAGCTTTTTCCATGCGGACATGCATCCGGGCAATATCTTCGTGAGCTACGAACATCCTGAGGATCCGAAGTATATCGGTATCGACTGCGGGATTGTGGGATCGCTGAACAAAGAAGATAAACGGTATCTGGCTGAGAACTTCATCGCGTTTTTCAACCGCGACTACCGTAAGGTGGCCGAGCTGCACGTCGATTCCGGCTGGGTGCCGCCGGACACCAACGTCGAAGAGTTCGAGTTCGCGATCCGGACCGTTTGTGAACCGATTTTTGAAAAACCGCTGGCGGAAATTTCCTTCGGGCATGTGCTGTTAAACCTGTTCAACACGGCTCGCCGCTTTAATATGGAAGTTCAGCCACAGCTTGTTTTACTTCAGAAAACATTACTTTACGTTGAGGGTGTAGGCCGACAGCTCTATCCTCAGTTAGACTTGTGGAAGACCGCGAAACCTTTCCTTGAATCCTGGATTAAGGATCAGGTTGGCATTCCGGCGCTGGTGCGCTCGCTGAAAGAGAAAGGCCCGTTCTGGATAGAAAAAATGCCTGAAATTCCTGAACTGGTTTATGACAGTTTGCGTCAGAGCAAGAACCTTCAGCACAGCATGGATAAAATCGCCCGCGAACTTCAGTCCAGCCGTGTTCGCCAGGGACAGTCACGCTATCTCTTTGGGATTGGCGCAACGCTGCTGCTGAGCGGTACGCTGCTGCTGATCAACCGTCCGGACTGGCAGATGATGCCCGCCTGGCTGATGGCTGGCGGAGTGGTAGTCTGGCTAGCAGGCTGGCGAAAAACGCGCTGAGCGTGCGTCGCTATCGACGGGTCGCATACGTATAATGCGGCCTGACTCATTAATCATCTATCCCTGAGGAACATGTATGGGTGGTATCAGTATCTGGCAATTGTTGATCATTGCCGTCATCGTCGTGCTGCTGTTTGGCACCAAAAAGCTCGGTTCTATTGGTTCCGATCTGGGCGCGTCTATCAAAGGCTTCAAGAAAGCGATGAGCGATGATGAGAGCAAGCAGGATAAAACCAGCCAGGACGCTGACTTTACTGCTAAATCCATCGCCGACAAGCAAGAAGAAGCCAAAAAGGAAGACGCTAAACGCCACGATAAAGAGCAGGTGTAAGTCGTGTTCGACATTGGTTTTAGTGAGCTCCTGCTGGTCTTTGTGATTGGCCTGATTGTGCTGGGGCCGCAGCGTCTGCCGGTGGCAGTGAAAACCGTTGCGGGCTGGGTTCGTGCGCTGAGATCTCTGGCATCGACCGTTCAGAATGAACTGGCGCAGGAGCTTAAGCTGCAGGAATTTCAGGAAAGCCTGAAAAAGGTCGAGAAGGCGAGCATGGATAACCTGACGCCGGAACTGAAAGCGTCAATGGATGAGCTGCGCGAAGCGGCAGAATCGATGAAGCGCTCCTATAGCGTTAACGATCCTGAAAAAGCGAGCGATGAAGCGAACACCATCCATAACCCGGTGGTGAAGGGCAGCGAGGAGCAGCGCGAGGGCGTAACGCCTGCCAGCGCTGAACATCAGGCTGCCGCGCCAGAACAGACGCCGCAGGAAACCGAACTGAAAAAACAGGCGCAGCCGGAAGAGCCGGTAGCAAAAGCGGCGGAAGTGAAGCCCGCTGCGTCCGTTTCCGAATCATCCCCCTCGTCGAGTGATAAAGCGTAAACATGGCAGTAGATGATACTCAACCGCTGATTACGCACCTCATTGAGCTGCGTAAGCGCCTGTTAAACTGCATTATTGCGGTTTTACTCATATTCCTGTGCCTGGTCTATTTTGCCAACGATATCTATCAGGTGGTCTCTGCGCCGCTGATCAAGCAGATGCCGCTGGGCGCAACGATGATTGCAACAGACGTTGCTTCGCCGTTCTTTACCCCCATCAAGCTGACCTTCTGGGTGTCGTTGATTGCTTCTGCACCGGTCATTCTTTATCAGGTGTGGGCGTTTGTGGCGCCCGCGCTGTATAAGCATGAACGCAAGCTGGTGATCCCGCTGCTGGTGTCCAGCTCGCTGCTGTTCTATATCGGCATGGCGTTTGCCTATTTCGTTGTCTTCCCGCTGGCCTTCGGCTTCCTGACGCATACCGCGCCGGAAGGGGTCCAGGTGTCGACGGATATCGCCAGCTACCTCAGCTTTGTGATGGCGCTGTTTATGGCGTTTGGCGTGGCATTCGAAGTGCCGGTGGCTATTGTGCTGCTCTGCTGGGTAGGAGTAACGACCCCGGATGACCTGCGTAAGAAGCGTCCGTATATCCTTGTGGGCGCATTTGTTGTCGGCATGCTGCTGACACCGCCGGATGTGTTCTCGCAGACGCTGCTGGCCATACCGATGTACTGTCTGTTTGAGGTCGGCGTTTTCTTCTCGCGTTTCTACGTGGGTAAAGGACGTCGAGCGGATGACGAAGACGATACGTCCGACAAGACCACTGAAGAGTAAAACCAGCCGCCCGTCAGGGCGGTTGTTATATGGGGATTTGCATGTTTGATATCGGACTCAACCTGACCAGCTCGCAGTTTGCGAAAGATCGTGATGAGGTGGTTGCGCGTGCGTTTGCCGCCGGGGTGAAAGGACTGCTGCTGACGGGCACCAACCTGCATGAGAGCGAGCAGGCGCAGCAGCTGGCGCAACGCTACGATCGCTGTTGGTCTACTGCTGGCGTGCATCCTCACGACAGCAGCCAGTGGACCGCGGAAAGTGGCGACATCCTGTACAGGCTGGCGAAGACGCCAGACGTTGTGGCGATCGGCGAATGCGGTCTCGATTTCAACCGTAACTTTTCCACGCCTGAAGAGCAGGAAAAGGCGTTTACTGCCCAGCTTGCGCTGGCGGCAGAGCTTGGAATGCCCGTATTTATGCACTGCCGCGACGCGCATGAGCGTTTCCTGGCTCTTCTGGATCCGTGGCTGGAGAAACTGCCCGGCGCGGTATTGCACTGTTTCACCGGTTCACGGCAGGAAGCGCTGGATTGCCTGGCGCGAGGGCTTTATCTGGGTATTACCGGCTGGGTGTGCGATGAGCGTCGCGGGCTTGAACTTCGTGAGCTATTGCCGGTAATCCCGGCTGACCGGCTGCTCCTCGAAACCGATGCGCCTTATCTGCTACCGCGCGACATGAAACCCAAACCGGCATCGCGGCGAAATGAGCCCGCGTATCTGGGGCACATTGTTGAGAGCGTCGCGAAGTGGCGCGGAGAGGATCCGCACTGGCTTTCGGCGCAGACGGATGACAACGTGCGTAATCTGTTCGGGATAAACGTTTAAAGCTTGCGGAAGTCGGTGTTTTTAACGCTCTGCAGCACCTGCTTGTTCAGCAGATTGAGCAACAGCATAGAGCGCGCTTCCCCGTCCGGCTCGGCAAAAATCGCCTGCAGGCCTTCGAAAGCGCCTTCGGTAATCACGACGCTATCGCCGCTGTAAGGGGTTTCGGGGTCGGTGATCCCTTCAGGTTGTTGATAAATTGACAGCTGATGAATGACCGTCGACGGAACCGTTGCCGGGTGGGCACCAAAACGAACGAAGTGGCTGACGCCGCGCGTTGCGCTGATGGTGGTGGTGTGGATGACTTCCGGGTCGAACTCCACAAACAGGTAGTTCGGGAACAACGGCTCACTGACGGTTGTGCGCTTCCCGCGCTGCATTTTTTCAAGCGTGATCACGGGTGTCAGGCAATTTACAGACTGACGTTCAAGATGTTCCTGCGCGCGCTGAAGTTGCCCGCGTTTGCAATACAGTAAATACCAGGCCTGCATAATCACTCTTTCCCTTAGTTCGGGGCGCAAGCATATCAAAACCCTGGCGGGATCGCTAAGTTGATTATAATGGGGGAAAATGGAACAGAACGCATAAGTTCACGCTTATTTAACAAAATTACAGCATCAAGCAGGCTTACGCCGTATAATGAAGCGCTTACAGAGAGGCCATGATTAACTGCATGAAATACCACGATCTCCGCGACTTCCTGACGCTGCTGGAAAAGCAGGGTGAACTCAAACGTATTACACTTCCTGTCGATCCTTATCTGGAGATGACAGAAATTGCTGACCGCACCCTGCGTGCCGGTGGCCCCGCATTACTGTTTGAAAATCCGAAAGGTTACTCCATGCCGGTGCTGTGCAACCTGTTTGGTACACCGCGTCGTGTTGCACTGGGAATGGGGCAGGAAGACGTCTCTGCGCTGCGTGAAGTCGGTAAACTGCTGGCGTTTCTGAAAGAGCCGGAGCCACCGAAAGGCTTCCGCGATCTGTTCGACAAGCTGCCGCAGTTTAAGCAGGTGCTGAACATGCCCACCAAACGCCTGCGCGGCGCGCCGTGCCAGCAGAAAGTGCTCGAAGGTGATGCGGTTGATCTTACCAAAATCCCCATCATGCAGTGCTGGCCTGAAGATGCCGCTCCGCTTATCACCTGGGGGCTGACCGTTACGCGCGGCCCGCACAAAGAGCGGCAAAACCTCGGTATTTACCGCCAGCAGTTGATTGGCAAGAATAAACTGATCATGCGCTGGTTGTCGCATCGCGGCGGCGCGCTGGATTTCCAGGAGTGGTGCGCTGCGCATCCGGGGGAGCGTTTCCCGGTGTCTGTCGCCTTAGGCGCCGATCCGGCCACCATTCTGGGAGCCGTCACGCCGGTGCCGGATACGCTCTCTGAATATGCATTTGCAGGCCTGCTGCGTGGAACGAAAACCGAAGTCGTGAAGTGTATCTCTAACGATCTCGAAGTTCCGGCCAGTGCGGAAATTGTGCTGGAAGGTTACCTTGAACAGGGTGAAATGGCGCCAGAAGGCCCTTACGGCGACCACACCGGCTATTACAACGAAGTGGATAACTTCCCGGTGTTTACCGTGACGCACATTACGCAGCGTGAAGATGCGATTTATCACTCCACGTATACCGGACGTCCACCGGATGAACCGGCGGTGCTGGGCGTGGCGCTGAATGAAGTGTTTGTGCCGATCCTGCAAAAGCAGTTCCCGGAAATTGTTGATTTTTATCTGCCGCCTGAAGGATGCTCGTATCGCATGGCGGTGGTCACGATGAAGAAGCAGTATCCTGGTCATGCTAAACGCGTGATGATGGGCGTATGGTCTTTCCTGCGCCAGTTTATGTATACCAAATTTGTTATTGTCTGCGATGATGACGTTAACGCCCGCGACTGGAATGACGTAATCTGGGCCATTACCACGCGAATGGACCCGGCGCGCGATACGGTGTTAGTCGAAAATACGCCGATAGATTACCTGGATTTTGCCTCGCCGGTTTCCGGCCTTGGCTCAAAGATGGGACTGGATGCCACAAATAAATGGCCTGGCGAAACCGACCGTGAATGGGGTCGCCCGATCAAAAAAGATCCTGCAGTGACCGCGCGAATTGACGCGATCTGGGACGAGCTGGCCATAATGAATAACGGTAAACCCTGAGCTGACCGTTAAGCCCTATAGACTTCCCGACAGAGAGAGCGAATGACAACCTTAAGCTGTAAAGTGACCTCGGTAGATGCCATCACCGACACCGTATATCGCGTCCGTTTAGTGCCAGAAGCGCCATTCTCTTTCCGCGCGGGTCAGTACCTGATGGTTGTGATGGATGAGCGTGATAAGCGTCCTTTCTCTATGGCCTCAACGCCAGCGGAGCAGGAATTTATTGAGCTTCATATTGGTGCGTCAGAGCTTAACCTGTATGCGATGGCGGTGATGGATCGGATCCTGAAGGAACGTGAAATCGTGGTGGATATTCCGCACGGCGATGCGTGGCTGCGCGATGACGAAGACCGTCCGCTGATCCTGATCGCTGGCGGTACGGGCTTCTCTTATGTGCGCTCTATTCTGTTGACCGCCCTGGCGCGTAACCCGGACCGTGACATCACCATTTACTGGGGTGGCCGCGAAGAGAAACATCTGTACGACCTGTCTGAGCTGGAAGCGCTGAGCGTAACCCATCCTAACCTGCGCATTGAGCCGGTGGTTGAGCAGCCGGAAGAGGGCTGGCGTGGTCGCAGCGGGACGGTGCTGACGGCGGTGCTGCAGGATCACGGCACGCTGGCAGGGCACGATATCTATATCGCTGGCCGTTTTGAGATGGCGAAAATTGCCCGCGACCTGTTCTGCAACGAACGTGACGCGCGTGAAGACCGCCTGTTTGGCGATGCGTTTGCCTTCATTTAAATAAAAAACCCGCCCCTGACAGGCGGGAAGAACGGCAACTAAACTGTCTCTCTTCGCCAATGACGCCATAACTGCGTTGGCTGCGCTCGTTCACCCGAATCACTTACTTGAGTAAGCTCATCGGGATTCGCTCGCTTGCCGCCTTGTTCTGACGCCATTGGCTTTGAGATACTTTTCCTGATTTACACTCTCTCAAACACCGTCGCGATACCCTGACCCAGCCCGATACACATCGTTGCCAGACCAAACTGGGCATCTTTGCGTTCCATCAGGTTGATAAGCGTCGTGCTGATACGCGCCCCGGAGCAGCCCAGCGGGTGGCCGAGGGCGATCGCGCCGCCGTTGAGGTTAATCTTCTCGTCGATCTGCTCCATCAGCCCCAGATCTTTAATGCACGGCAGGATCTGCGCGGCGAACGCTTCGTTCATTTCAAACAGGTCGATGTCGCTGGCGGTTAATCCCGCTTTTTTCAGCGCCAGCTTCGAGGCCGGAACCGGGCCGTAACCCATGATTGAAGGATCGCAGCCCACGACCGCCATCGAACGTACCCGTGCGCGAGGCGTTAAGCCCAGCTCGCGGGCACGGCTTTCGCTCATCACCAGCATCGCGGCGGCACCGTCGGACAGCGCCGACGAAGTACCTGCTGTTACCGTACCGGTGACCGGATCAAACGCAGGGCGCAGGGTAGAAAGCGCTTCTACGGTGGTTTCCGGGCGGATGACTTCGTCGTAGCTGAACTGCTTCAGTACGCCGTCTGCGTCGTGGCCGCCGGTCGGGATGATCTCATTCTTAAAGGCACCGGACTGCGTCGCCGCCCATGCGCGAGCGTGAGAGCGCGCGGCAAAGGCATCCTGCATATCACGGCTAATGCCGTGCAGACGAGAGAGCATCTCGGCGGTCAGACCCATCATCCCCGCGGCTTTCGCCACGTTACGGCTCATGCCAGGGTGGAAATCGACCCCGTGGCTCATCGGCACGTGCCCCATGTGCTCAACGCCGCCCACCAGGCAGGCCTGCGCATCACCGGTCATGATCATCCGCGCCGCGTCGTGCAGCGCCTGCATTGATGAACCGCACAGGCGGTTCACGGTGACAGCCGGAACCGAATGCGGGATCTCCGCCAGCAGCGACGCGTTACGGGCGATGTTGAAACCTTGCTCCAGAGTCTGCTGCACGCAGCCCCAGTAGATATCGTCCAGCGCAGCAGGATCCAGCGCCGGGTTACGCGCCAGCAGGCTACGCATCAGATGCGCGGAGAGGTCTTCCGCACGCACGTTACGGAATGCACCGCCTTTTGAACGGCCCATCGGGGTGCGAATCGCATCAACAATGACAACCTTTTCCATTGTGACTCCTTAAGCCGTTTTCAGCTCGCCAACCGGACGGGCTGGCTCAACTGCTGGATAGTAGGGTTCGTTATGGCGCGCTTTGTTACGCAGCCCTTCCGGCACCTCATAAAGCGGGCCGAGGTGCTGATACTGCTGAGCCATATCGAGATAGCGGGCGCTGCCGAGCGTGTCCAGCCAGCGGAACGCGCCGCCGTGGAACGGAGGGAAGCCCAGGCCGTACACCAGCGCCATATCGGCTTCTGCCGGGCTGGCGATGATGCCTTCTTCAAGGCAACGCACCACTTCGTTGATCATCGGGATCATCATGCGGGCGATGATCTCATCGTCGGTGAAGTCGCGTTTCGGCTGGCTTACATCGGCCAGCAGGCCGTCCACCACGGCATCTTCTTCTTTCTTCGGTTTGCCTTTGCTGTCTTCTTTATAGCGCCAGAAGCCCAGGCCGTTTTTCTGGCCGAAGCGGTTAGCGTCGAACAGAGCGTCAATGGCGTCGCGATAATCTTTCTGCATACGCTGCGGGAAGCCTGCCGCCATCACCGCCTGAGCGTGGTGAGCGGTATCAATGCCGACCACGTCCAGCAGATACGCCGGGCCCATCGGCCAGCCGAACTGTTTTTCCATCACTTTGTCGATTTTGCGGAAGTCTGCACCGTCGCGCAGCAGCTGGCTGAAGCCGGCGAAGTAAGGGAACAGCACGCGGTTGACGAAGAAGCCCGGGCAGTCGTTAACAACGATCGGCGTTTTGCCCATCTTGCTGGCCCATGCCACCACTTTAGCGATGGTTTCGTCAGAGGTTTTTTCCCCGCGGATCACTTCGACCAGCGGCATACGGTGTACCGGGTTGAAGAAGTGCATCCCGCAGAAGTTTTCCGGACGCTTCAACACGCTCGCCAGTTCGCTGATTGGAATGGTGGAGGTGTTTGAAGCCAGCACGGTCTCAGGACGAACTTTATCTTCCGTTTCTGCCAGCACCGCTTTTTTGACTTTCGGGTTCTCGACGACGGCTTCGACTACTACGTCGACACGGTCGAAACCGCTGTATTCCAGCACGGGCTGAATGGTGGAGATCACGCCTGCAAGCTTCAGCCCGTCAATTTTTCCGCGCTCCAGCTGTTTATTCAGCAGCTTGGCCGCTTCGGTCATGCCCAGCGTCAGGGATTTCTCGCTGATGTCTTTCATCACTACCGGCACGCCTTTCCAGGCGGACTGGTAAGCGATACCGCCACCCATAATGCCGGCGCCGAGTACCGCCGCATGTTTTGGCGTCTCAACGTTTTTGGTCAGCTGTTTGGCTTTACCCTTCACGAACTGATCGTTGAGGAAGATACCGACCAGCGCGCGAGCTTCATTGGTGTGCGCCAGAGGGACAAAGCTCTGATTTTCGAGCTTCAGCGCCTCGTCGCGTCCGAGACGAGCAGCCGCTTCAATGGTTTTCACCGCCGTGATCGGCGCCGGGTAGTGTTTACCCGCCGTCTGCATGACCATGCCTTTGGCGATGGTGAAGCTCATGGTGGCTTCAATCTTGCTGAGTTTTAACGGCTCCAGCTTAGGCTGGCGTTTGGCTTTCCAGTCGAGATCGCCGTTAATGGCCTGACGCAGAATGGCGAGTGCGCCTTCAACCAGTTTCTCTGGCTTCACGACGCCGTCGACCAGGCCGATTTTCTGCGCCTGTTCTGCGCCGACGTCTTTACCTGCGGCAATGATCTCCAGCGCGCTGTCTGCACCCAGCATGCGCGGCATACGCACGGAGCCGCCAAAGCCCGGCATGATGCCCAGCCTGGTTTCCGGCAGGCCGATGCGCAGGTCCGGCGTCGCCAGACGGTAGTCGGTCGCCAGTACGCACTCGCAGCCGCCGCCCAGCGCGTAGCCGTTAACGGCGGAAATGGTCGGGACAGGCAGATCTTCCAGACGATTAAAGACGCTGTTGGCAAAGTGCAGCCACTGGCTCAGCTGTTCTTCCGGGACCAGGAACAGCGAAAGAAACTCGGTGATATCGGCACCGACAATAAAGGCCGCTTTGTTCGAACGCAGCAGCAGCCCTTTTAATTCAGGTTGTTTTTCAAGAACATCCAGCGCCTGGCCAAGACTGGCCACCGTCGCGGTATCAAGCTTGTTCACTGAGCCGGGAGCATCGAACACCAGTTCGGCAATGCCATCTTCCAGCCAGTTGAGGTACAGGGTGTCGCCTTTGTAGAGCATGTCAGTCTCCTGAATCCAGCAATTGGATCTGGTCATACCAGATGAATCGGAGTGTGGGATTTATGTTAATAAAATGCAAATTACTCATTAAGAAAATGCTGCGTTGATCACGGTCGGTGGAAATCACGCAGCCGGAGTGAGGTGTGCTAAGATGCGATGACTTGAGGTCAAAAAAACGAAAGGAAGAATGATGGACTCACTGGCTTCGCTTTATAAAAATCATATCGTTACCCTACAGGAACGTACCCGCGATGTACTGGCCCGCTTTAAGCTGGATGCGCTGCTGATCCACTCCGGCGAGCTGATGAATACCTTTCTGGATGACCACGCTTATCCGTTTAAGGTGAACCCGCAGTTTAAAGCCTGGGTGCCGGTGACTCAGGTTCCAAATTGCTGGCTGCTGGTGGATGGCGTGAACAAGCCGAAACTGTGGTTCTACCTGCCGGTCGATTACTGGCACAACGTAGAACCGCTGCCGACCTCTTTCTGGACGGAAGAGATTGATGTGATTGCACTGCCGAAAGCGGACGGCATTGGCAGCCAGCTGCCTGCCGCGCGGGGCAACATCGCCTATATTGGCCCTGTTCCGGAGCGTGCGCTGGGTCTGGATATTCCGGCAGACAAACTCAATCCGAAAGGGGTGCTGGATTACCTGCACTATTACCGCGCGTATAAAACCGACTACGAACTTTACTGCATGCGTGAAGCGCAAAAAACGGCGGTGAATGGCCACCGTGCCGCGCACGAAGCGTTCCAGTCGGGGATGAGCGAGTTCGACATCAATCAGGCCTATCTGACCGCGACAGGCCACCGTGATACCGACGTGCCGTACAGCAATATCGTCGCGCTGAATGAGCACGCGTCTGTGCTTCATTACACCAAACTGGATCACCACGTACCGTCGGAGATGCGCAGCTTCCTGCTTGACGCAGGCGCCGAGTACAACGGTTACGCGGCCGACCTGACCCGTACCTGGGCGGCGAATGCGGATACCGATTTCGCGCAACTGATTAAAGACGTAAACGATGAACAGCTGGCGCTGATTGGCACCATGAAGGCGGGAACCAGCTATGTGGATTACCACATCCAGTTCCATCAGCGTATCGCAAAACTGCTGCGTAAACATCAGATTGTGAAAGACATGAGCGAAGAGGCGATGGTCGAGAACGATCTAACCGGGCCATTCATGCCGCACGGTATCGGCCACCCGCTAGGCCTGCAGGTTCACGACGTTGCGGGCTTTATGCAGGATGATACCGGGACGCACCTGGCGGCACCGTCTAAATATCCTTACCTGCGCTGCACCCGTATTCTGGAGCCGCGTATGGTGTTGACGATTGAACCGGGGATCTACTTTATCGAATCCCTGCTGGCGCCGTGGCGTGAAGGCCAGTTCAGCAAACACTTCAACTGGGAAAAAATTGACGCGCTGAAGCCGTTTGGCGGTATTCGCATCGAAGATAACGTGGTGGTTCACGAAAACGGTATCGAGAATATGACGCGAGACCTGAAGCTGGCCTGATGGAAAGCTGGCTGATACCGGCTGAACCGGTCACCTTTGTTGAGGAAATCAAGAAAAGCCGCTTTATTACGCTGCTGGCGCATACCGACGGCGTAGAGGCGGCAAAGGCGTTTGTCGAATCCGTTCGGGCTGAGCATCCTGACGCGCGTCACCACTGTGTGGCGTGGGTGGCAGGTCCGCCGGATGATTCACAACAGCTGGGGTTTTCCGACGACGGTGAACCGGCGGGCACGGCTGGTAAACCCATGCTTTCGCAGCTGATGGGCAGCGGCGTGGGTGAAATTACCGCCGTGGTGGTGCGCTACTACGGCGGCATCCTGTTAGGCACAGGTGGGCTGGTAAAAGCCTATGGCGGGGGAGTTCAGCAGGCGCTGAATATGCTCACAACTACCCGCAAAACGCCGCTCACCGAATATACTTTGTTGTGCGATTACGCTCAGCTATCGGGCATTGAAACGCTGCTCAAACAGTTTAACGGCGTCATCGCGCACAGTGAATATCAGGCAATGGTGCAATTACGCGTGGCGCTTCCGCAGGCGGAGCTGGCTGCTTTTTCAGCAAAACTGGCTGATTTTAGTCGTGGTTCGTTGCAATTGCTGCCGATTGAAGAATAATCCCCACCTCACTTTTTTGAATACCAAAGGAAGCGGCAGAGATGCATTTTCGTGCCATAACCCGAATCGTTGGACTGCTGGTCATACTTTTTTCCGGGACGATGATTCTCCCAGGACTGGTGGCGCTTATCTACCGGGACGGCGCGGGGCGGGCATTTACCCAGACCTTCTTTGTCGCGCTGGCGATCGGCTCGCTGCTGTGGTGGCCAAACCGTCGTCAGAAAGGTGAGCTGAAATCTCGCGAAGGATTTCTGATTGTGGTCCTGTTCTGGACGGTGCTGGGGAGCGTCGGTTCGCTGCCCTTTATCTTCTCTGAACAGCCTAACCTGAGCATCACGGATGCCTTTTTTGAATCCTTCTCCGGTTTAACGACCACCGGGGCGACGACGCTGGTGGGGCTGGATTCCCTCCCGCACGCCATTCTCTTTTATCGTCAAATGCTGCAGTGGTTCGGGGGGATGGGGATTATCGTCCTGGCAGTGGCTATTCTTCCTATTCTGGGCGTTGGCGGCATGCAGCTTTATCGCGCCGAAATGCCCGGGCCGCTGAAAGATAACAAAATGCGCCCGCGTATTGCCGAGACGGCAAAAACCCTCTGGCTTATCTATGTCTTACTGACGGTGGCCTGTGCGCTGGCGCTATGGTTTGCCGGGATGCCCGCTTTCGACGCCATCGGACACAGCTTTGCGACGATCGCTATCGGCGGGTTCTCCACCCATGATGCCAGCGTCGGCTACTTCGACAGTCCAACGATTAACACCATTATTGCCATTTTCCTGCTGATTTCAGGCTGTAACTACGGTCTGCACTTCTCTTTACTGAGCGGGCGCAGCCTGAAAGTGTACTGGCGTGACCCTGAGTTCCGCATGTTCATTGGCGTCCAGCTTACGCTGGTGATCATCTGTACCCTGGTGCTGTGGTTCCATGATGTTTACAACTCCGCGCTGACCACGCTAAATCAGGCGTTCTTCCAGGTGGTATCGATGGCGACGACCGCCGGGTTTACCACGGACAGCATCGCGCGCTGGCCGCTGTTCCTGCCGGTGCTGCTTTTATGCTCGGCATTTATCGGGGGCTGTGCGGGTTCTACGGGCGGTGGCCTGAAGGTAATTCGTATTCTGCTGCTGTTTAAGCAGGGCAACCGTGAGCTGAAGCGCCTGGTCCACCCGAATGCGGTTTACAGCATTAAGCTGGGGAACCGCGCGCTGCCGGAACGTATCCTCGAAGCGGTGTGGGGATTCTTCTCGGCGTATGCGCTGGTGTTTATCGTCAGTATGCTGGCGATTATCGCGACGGGGGTAGATGATTTCTCCGCCTTTGCGTCCGTCGTAGCAACATTGAATAACCTCGGGCCCGGCCTGGGCGTTGTGGCGGATAACTTTGCCAGCATGAACCCGGTCGCGAAATGGATCCTCATCGCCAATATGCTGTTTGGTCGTCTTGAGGTCTTTACGCTGCTGGTGCTGTTCACCCCTACATTCTGGCGCGAGTAAGGAGCCGTTGATGAAAACATTGATTCTTTTCTCTACGCGAGACGGGCAAACGCGTGAGATTGCCGCTTATCTGGCGTCGGAATTAAAAGAGCTGGGTATTTACTCGGATGTGGTGAACCTGAACCGTGCGGAGCAGATTGCCTGGCAGGAGTACGATCGCGTGGTAATTGGCGCGTCAATTCGTTACGGGCATTTCCATCCGGCGCTGGATCGCTTTGTGAAAAAGCACACGGCGGTGCTCAACAAATTGCCCGGTGCCTTTTACTCGGTCAATCTTGTCGCTCGTAAAGCCGAGAAGCGTACGCCGCAGACCAACAGCTACACGCGCAAGTTTTTACTCAGCTCGTCGTGGCAGCCTGACCTGTGCGCCGTCTTTGCCGGCGCGCTGCGTTACCCTCGCTACCGCTGGTATGACCGCTTTATGATCCGCCTGATTATGAAGATGACCGGGGGTGAAACCGATACGCGTAAAGAAGTGGTTTATACCGACTGGTCGCAGGTGGCCAGTTTTGCGCGGGAAATCGCACATTTAACGGGCGATTCGCGACATAAATAAGCGTTAAGTTTGAAAAGTGAGCGAACGAAAAGTTTTTTGTATTTTATGCTTGTCACGTCGGAATAACTC
>NZ_JADBRD010000105.1:0-592 GCF_014930495.1 Enterobacter cloacae complex sp. S3
GCCTCTGGCTGCAATAGGGACATTAATTACTTCAATATTTAATGGGTTAGAACTTTACCGAAAATATTTAATAAGCGGAGCGTTATCAACAATAATAACTTTTTTTATAATGCTTTTTCTTATTCTTAAATATAATATTCATGGCGTTTTAATTGCTACAGGAATACAGGGTGGGCTATCAGGTATAGTATTAGTTGCTGTTGCTATTAATTCGCAATGGTGTAAGTTGTCAAACTTCATCGGCAAGGTAAATAAGAAACAGTTAAAAAATATATCGAAGTTTTTCGTAATGACTGCAATTAGCGCAATGCTTTTCCCTGCGACAATACTTATTGTCAGAAGTATCATTACAAATACTGTTGGCTTACAAAGTGCAGGTAATTGGCAGGCAGTATGGAGGATTTCGGAAGCTTACCTTGCTGTGATTACGATGGCACTTAGTACGTATTACCTTCCAAAACTAGCAAAAATCAATGGATATCATAATATTAAGGCTGAAGTACATTACGTCTTAAAATTTATACTTCCTACTATTGTTTTAATGGCTACATTTGTTTTCTTTTGTAGGGATTTATTAATATCCATTCTATTA
>NZ_JADBRD010000106.1:0-418 GCF_014930495.1 Enterobacter cloacae complex sp. S3
GGGCGGCGCGGGCCGGCGGGGGGGGCGGGGCCCCGCGCGCCACGCCGCGGGCGGCGCCCCCCCCCCCCCCGGCGCCGGCGGCGCCGCCGGCCGCGGGCCCGCGGGGCGGGGCGGCCCCCCCCCCCCCCCCCCCCCCCCCCCCCCCCCCCCCCCCCCCCCCCCCCCCCCCCCCCCCCCCCCCCCCCCCCCCCCCCCCCCCCCCCCCCCCCCCCCCCCCCCCCCCCCCCCCCCCCCCCCCCCCCCCCCCCCCCCCCCCCCCCCCCCCCCCCCCCCCCCCCCCCCCCGCCCCCGCCCCCCGCCGCCCCCCCCCGGCGCCGCCCGCCGCCGCGCCGCCGCCCCCCCCCCCACAACCCCCCCCGGCCCAAACCCCCCACCGCGCGCCGCCCCACGCCGTCCCCCCGGCGTGAGGCGGACTAAC
>NZ_JADBRD010000107.1:0-480 GCF_014930495.1 Enterobacter cloacae complex sp. S3
ATAGACAGACACTAATATATATATGAACGTTTACATGAGACTGCTTTAAAATACTGTCAATTTGCTGTTTAACCCATTTACTTCCATTGTATGCAGCCAATAGCACTGCAACATTTACATGCGTCATTAGTTCTAGCGCCCCTTCTTAGAATATATACGCCGCAAGAATGTATGTAATACCCTTACAGGTGGAAAAACGATCACAGCCCCTAAAAGGCACTTGAATTTTCGATCAACAAATGCATGCATATACAAGAATGAACTAATTTCGTAGAAATGTTTCCAGGCATGACTTATATTAGTAATCTGTGCGGAGTGTCTTCTATATGAGAAAAGATGAAGTGGTAAATTATAAAATTTCATATTTTGACAAATCATGCGTATAAATAATTCATGATCTTCAGACATAAAACCAAATTTATATGCTCCTACAGCCAAAAGGCTTTCTTTCCTGAACATTAACGCAGGGTGGCACATGAC
>NZ_JADBRD010000108.1:0-584 GCF_014930495.1 Enterobacter cloacae complex sp. S3
ACCAGGAATAATAGCATTTACTTTAGACGCAACATACTCTGATAAATTCCGATATCCTGGATAGAGTAAATATCTACCACAATGATAAATCTCCCTACTAAGAAATATTTTCTTATTATTAAACATGCTTTTTGTTTTATTTTTAAGATGATATGAAACCCAAGCATTGTCGTCACCAACAGCATACATAAAAACTTTTTTATTATTTTCAATTAATAGATCGAAAAGCAATTTGTTTAGATTAGAGTTTAGTTGCTCGCAAATAACAGGATTAATAATTTGGACAACATCGAACCCTTTAATACCTTTAATGAATTCAAAGTTTTTCTTCCAAAATTCTTCCCCGTGCATATTAGCATAAATTTTAGCTTTCGACTCAGCAGGAGCAGGGAACCATTTTAAATTAGTCGGGATATTTTTATATCCATCACCATCAGAGAGTAAAGTACAATCTATACCTTTATAATTAAGTATTTGCCAAAGGTTGTAATGCACACTACTATAATCACCCAGCAAAAGAACTCTCATGCCTTACTTTCTCCCTCATCGAAAGTGATTTTCTTTAGAATAACTCTCATACATAT
>NZ_JADBRD010000109.1:0-824 GCF_014930495.1 Enterobacter cloacae complex sp. S3
ATGTTACATATTGGTAAATTTAGAAAAAAAACATCACATTCTAATCAAGCCAGCAAGGCAAAAAATAAAAAGAGCAAATCTATCACGGAAACGTCTGCGGAGTTTGTTCACTTGAAAAGCAAGAATTACATTATCAAAAAAACCACCATTTATAAGATGCTTCCCAATAGAGCTCTTATCCATTTCTAATAAAACTACTATTTTTATGATCTCTCCGGCATACCATCGGTCAAAAACTTTCTTTGACCGTTTAGCAGCACTTCGGATACTATTATTAGCACCAACTTGGTTGTTCGCGTGTTGCCGATATAGCATAGATGGTTGTTTATCTATAATCCATTTGAAACCACGATTTCTTGCATAAGCATAAATCATCCAATCATGAAGCGTGACTTTTCCCACTTCATCTGAATGCATTAAATAAAACTTTTTAAAGCTATTGCACAACTCATTAGTCAACACATAAGTACAACCGGGGCCCGCCGCTTCAAATAAATAGTCATACTTTACTTGCTTTTGAGCCTTGTCAATCAAACATTTTCGGCCATCCTCCCAGAATGCAATGATATTGCTTGAATATGCATGAGCATTGCTTGAAATTATATTGCATATGGAAGTATAGAGTTTGTTTTCAAACCAAATGTCATCCTGATCTGAAAACGATATATAATCATATTTCGAAAAATCTACATCTCGAATTAATCTATAAAAATTTGGCCCTGCGCCACCAAATCGTTCACCATAATCTAATACTGTTAGCCGATGATCCTGTTCAGCATATGCTTTACATAGTTCAAAAGTATCATCATCAGATTTATCTACAC
>NZ_JADBRD010000110.1:0-539 GCF_014930495.1 Enterobacter cloacae complex sp. S3
TAGTTTAAGTTGGTTAAATTTCGTTTTTTAAATTTGATTTATATAGATCCGACTCTATGACGAGTCGTCATAGAGTCGGTAACGAATCATGACTATAAAAACAATGAGTTAATAACGACCCGACTCTAGACCCGACTCCCCGTTTGGTTGTTTTTTAGACGTGGCGACTCTGGGTACGACTCTAGTGAAGAGTCGACGGTGAATCGTGTGGTGAGTCGTTCGGTGACTTGCCATAACGTGATTGCCGGCCATCGACGAACCGGATTCCTGAATGTGCTGAAAACCGGTTTTCCGGCTGCGCCGGCAACGCTTCACGGCCACGCAATAAATTGCGTCCCCGTTCACCGTTTTCGGATGGGAAGAACGCCGGAAACAGGACTTACCCTGGCTGAATGGCGTGAATTTTCGCGCTATGCACTTGCGTGCATACTCATGCATGCCGTAAAAACAGAGCCTGCGCGTTTCTGGCGGGTTTTCGGGTGGTTTGTTGCCTGTTTTACCGGTTTCCCGTCAGAAACGCCCTGAGGCCGTTTTAGCGG
>NZ_JADBRD010000111.1:0-636 GCF_014930495.1 Enterobacter cloacae complex sp. S3
CGTTTCTACGCATGCTCCTGCCGCTCGCCGCAGCCGAACGGCAGGAGCGTAGCGACTGAGTGAGCGAGGAAGCGGAAAAGAGAACATCCCTACACTGAGCACTGACGCTCTGAGGCTTCTTATGACGAAACAACAGAAAACAGCGCTGAACATGGCTAAATTCATCCAGAATCAGTCTCTGCTCCTGCTGGAGAAGCTTAACGAGCTTGATCTCGATGTTGAGGCCGACCTTTGTGAGAAACTCCACGATGATGCGGAGCATCTTTTCCGTACACTGTCCTTGAGACTGGATGAATTACAGGATGGTAACTGATGGCCAGAGTGTCTATTAGTGAGGCTGCCCGACTGACGGGTAAGAGTAGAACAACACTCCATAGGTTAATTAGAGCAGGTGACCTGTCCACCTGTAGCGGTGAACGCAATGCAAAAATGGTAGATACTTCAGAGCTTTTGCGTGTCTTTGGTCCCTTTGAGCAACCGAAGGGTGAACACCATTCTGGACAGGTCTCTGAACAGCGTGATACAGCCTCTGCTGACCAGAGTGAACAGGTGATTCGTCATCTGAAACAGGAGATTGAACACCTGAACACCTTACTTTTGTCCAAGGATTCGCATATTGACAGCCTGAAACAGGCC
>NZ_JADBRD010000112.1:0-428 GCF_014930495.1 Enterobacter cloacae complex sp. S3
GGTCCCGGCGATATTGTCCCGCGTCCCTTTCATGCCCGTCGTCGCGACGATCCCGCTGGCAACAAACGCCCTCGCCTGCGGGTCGTCGGACGCCAGCGCCACCTCGGTGGTGGCGTTGCCGATATCAATCCCGGCTATTAACGGCATGCTGACCTCCGCTTAGCTTCCTTTACGCAGCTTATGCCGCTGCTGATACACTTCCGCCGACTCCCGGACAAAGGCGGCATTCACTGTCGCATGCCAGGTGTGCTCCAGCTCGTCGGCGATCGCCAGCAGCTCCGCCTGCGAGGAGCGGAACGGGCGCAGCGCGTTATAGATAGCCAGAATGCGCTCGTCAGGAATGGCGATAAGCTCCGCCGCGCGGCGGAAATTGCGCGCCACCGCATGGCGCTGCATCTGCTCGGCAATCTGCGCCTGGTACTCAAGGG
>NZ_JADBRD010000113.1:0-215 GCF_014930495.1 Enterobacter cloacae complex sp. S3
CTCCAGCACCAACGGCACCCGTCCCTCGGCGATCACCGGCGTCGTGGCCTCGCCGAACATCTCCTGCAAACCCACCGCCAGCGCTGGCGGGTTCTCCGCATGGTATCGGATCGCCAGGCGGCTGCCGGTCGGCACGGTATAGTGCGTCGGCAGCTCACGATCCAGCTTCTGGCGCAGCGGCCATGGCAGCCAGTCCTGTAGCGCCTGACGCAGAT